>ONTQ01000085.1 GCA_900320795.1 uncultured Bacteroidales bacterium | reverse complement strand
TACCAATGGTAAAGATGGTAAAGATGGCGCTCCCGGTACTGTTGTGACCATCGGTGAAAACGGCAACTGGTTCCTCGACGGTGTCGATACCGGTAAGGCTGCCGCCGGCCAGAACGGTAAGGACGGTGTCAACGGTAAAGACGGCGACTCCATCGTCTGGGCTCTGAGCGAAGACGGCAAGCAGTTCGTCGAGTACAAGAACGGCGTTGCCACCGGCAACACCGTGAACATCCCTGCCGCACAGGGTGCTATCACCGCTGTCTGGGATGCCGAGAATGGCGTTCTCACCCTCTATGGCGCAGAAAACTCTTCTGAGGAAGGTCTTCCGATTGTTTTCACCAACAGCGCTGCCGCTCCCGCCGCCATCTCTTTGGTAGATGCTTTCAGCGGCAATGTAATGGTCGCCGGTCCTACTCAGGGTCAAATGCTTAACTGGAGCAATCCGCTGATTCTCCAATTCAGCAATGTCATTGAGAAGGCCAATGTATTCGAGGAGAAAATCCAGAATGCCATTACTTTCGAAGAAGGCAAGCAGACTCCCGTAGGCGCCACCCTCATCGTCCGCGTTTCTCCCGCCAACTATGAACTCAAAGCTGAGGACATTACTTTCGTGAACTCCGTCGGTATTGCCTTTGATGCAATCAAGGCTGTTGAGGTTGCTCCTTACGAAGGTCTTCTGACCAAGTCCCTCGCCAATACCGGTCTCTGGGCTGTTGAGGTAGAACTTGAGAACTACGACAAGGAAGAGTTTGACTATTATACTTGGCTCGATGTTGATAATGACGGTGTTTTCACTCCGGCGCTTTACACCGGTGCCGGCGTTGATAAATTCATCGCTTATGCCATCAAAGCCCAGGAAGCCGTCTCTACATACGATCTCGCGTTTGAATACTTTGACTTCCTTCCTCTCAATTTCCTCGATTTCTATGTGGGTGCCAATGTTCCTACCGCCAATTGGATTGGAAATCTGACCAACCGTTACCAGAACACCTATGCCGCAGGTGCCAACAAGTCCCTGAAGCAGCCTGGTACCACCACCTATCAGGAACTCACATGGGCTGCTCCTACCGCAAAGATTCCTACCCCGGATGTAGAACCTGTTCTGACCGGCACCAATAAGAATGTTGTCGTTGATGCCACTGATGACCGTGGTAGCGCTGCTTTGTATGACACCTATAAGGCTGTCCTTGGTGAGCCCATCAACATTTATGCTGGTTGGATTGGCGCTACACCTGGCGGTCTCGTCTTCAATGCTTACAACCAAATCAAGGCTATCTATGTAACTCTTGATAAGGAAGAAAACGCTATCGAGTCCGCTCCGTCCGAGTGGAATGCCTGGAAGAGTTATGAAGATGGCATCGAAGGCCTGAACGAAGTTCAACTTGGCCAGATTGCCACCATCACCATCAACAAGAAGTCCGCTGACGGCGATATCATCGGTTTCCGTGTATATGCCGTGAACCTTGACGGTACCCTCCTGGATCCGGATGGCCGCGCTTTCTATGTGCAGGTTGGCAAGGCTGGCGACGAACTTGACGTTGTCAACACTGTGATGAACACCATTGAGCAGTACCAGACAACGCCTAATCCGAAGTCTGGTGTAGCCAACACCTCCATCAAGAAGATCTATGCCGATCACTGGGATTTCGTCATGCTTGATGATGAACTGGTTGACGGTTCCGCTTTCGTGGGCACCTTCCACCTCATGGACAAGACCAATGCTGACGTCGTGACTGGCGTGGCTCCTATGTCCGGCAGCGCCACTGGCCTTAACATTGACCTGAGCACCATCACGAAGGCTCAGTTCGAGGCTACCGCTCCTCTGTTCCTCTATGAAGATGACAAGACCTATCATGGTGTCTTCACCTTCTACAATGCTGACAACTTTGTAGTTGCCACCCTGCCTGTTACCTTCACCAAGACCCTCCCGGCCTCTATCGCCCAGGTTCCTGTGAAGACTTCTCAGCTCGGTGCTGACGGCAAGTATCGCTGCTTCCTCATCCCTACCAATTGGCAGGCCTATGCCGATGTGGCTTCTGCAGAGAAAGGCGTCGACGGAGTAAAGGGTACCGCTGACGACCAGAAGGGTAACATGGACATGCTGTCCATCTTCAACTTCCCGAAGGACGATCCTACCGGCTACGAAGTCACTTTCGCTGCTTCCAAGAAGGCTACTGTTTCCGGCAAGCAGGTCCTGCAGGATATCACCGTGGTTCCTGACACTCCGCTTGCTACGGATAATCTGAATAATCCTACCGTTGCTCCCAACAACTGGATCACCATCGTGGATCTTGATCTGATTGACAACAAGACCGAGCACAAGACCACTGTTATCTACAACATGGGTCCTGTATCTTCCGCCAAGATTAAGTGGAACACCACAACCACTCCTGTCACCATTTCCAGCGTTGACAACTATGTCCTTAACGCCGGTGAGTTCCAGACCATCTTCTTCTGCATCTACAACGAGGATGCCAACTATGGCTGGCCTTGGACTTGGGACAGCGCTGCCGCTTGGTCCAACACCGACGCTATTGCCGGTTCCGCCAAGATTGCCAAGGGCAAGAACATGTTCTCCGTTGTTTACGAAAACTACGATGGAGGCGCTCTTCCTGCCAACAAGATTATCGGTGGCAGCAAGTGGGATTCCATCTACAAGGGTGCTATGCCTACCGGTTACAACAACACCATCAACGTAACGGATGTTAAGCTTGTTACCAAGGGCGGTGCCAACGACGGTAAGGTTGAGTACTACGATCCGACCAGTGCTGTTGCTTCCGAGCTCGTGATCAACTACACCGATATGTATGGTCACAAGAATGTGTGCAAGGTTCCCGCAGAGGTTCTCAAGCGCTAATCTGGCATTTTAACTTATCAAATTGAGGCTGGCCAAAAAGTCAAATTGACTTAGGTCAGCCTCTTTTTTGTAGCCTCAAAGAAGGCTCAGCCCTTTAGTGCTGTAATCTGGTCTTCTGACAAATGGTGCTATTTGTTCAGATTTTTGCGAATTTCATCAGGCTCCATAGCAATCCGCTGTGCAATCTCCTCCGGTGACATCCCGGAAGTAACAAGCGCTTTAATCAATTCCTCTCGCCCTTCGGAACGTCCTAATTCCAGGCCCTTTTCAAGGCCTTACTTGCGGCCGAGTTCGCGGTTGTATTCGCCGATGACGAGTTTGTCGTATTCTGTTACCATGGTGCTGAGGTATCGTTTGAGTTCATTCGGGTCCAGTTCCCCGGTGCGGGCAATCTCGAAGATGGGTTCGAATTCGGGGACATCGCTGGGGATACTTACAAAGGTATATAAATTTCTGAAAATATAGCACCAGCGCTCGGCATTTGCAAAAGGGTAGCGCCGCGACAAACGCATTTTGGGCCTATAACATGTTCACCGCGCAACCATGGTTGCACGACGGTCGCAAAAACCGCCAAAATCGTGTGCACCGTACAACCACAGGGGCTCCTGGCTTGGCAGCAAAGCAGCACCCGCCCACCGCCTCGGTCACAGAAATGCCATTCTGCGGCACTCTGGCTGTCGAGGCGGTAGCGTTTTCGGGCAAAACGGCCTTTTTGGAGGCCGCCTCGGTCACAGTATCCCGCCTTGAAGGCACTGTGGCTGTCGAGGCGGCAAGGGATTCAGGGGCAAAGCGGCCAGCCCCGTTTGGGACTCCGGGCTTTTTTATGTACATTTGTTCTTGTGAAAAAGCCTGGACTCATCTTTTTGTTACTCAGCCTTCTTGTGGGGGCTTGCCAGGATCCCTACCGGGAGCCGGAAGTTCCGGAGGTGTCGGAATGTGCACTGCAAGTACAGGTTGAGCCTATTTCTCAGCCTGGCGTGGCATTCTACTGGACCGCTTACGATACGCTGGCTGTTTACACGGAGGCTCACCCCACTCCGGAGCCATTCCACCTGCAGAGCGGGGTGGGCAAACCATCGGCCGGGTTTGTGGGCCGGACAGCCGGTTCCCCCTACATCGTGCTATATCCCTACTGGGCCCGGCGCAGTGAAAAACTGGGCGGGAAAGAACTGTCCTTTCAATTTCCTGAAACACAGAAGTATGCAGCGACCGGTATCGGTCCGGAATCCGGGCCGATGGTGGGTGTCGGTGAAGGCTCGGAGATCGGTCTGAAGAATCTCTTCGGAATCGTTCAGATTCCGCTTACGGGAAACGTCCATGTTACCGGCATTCGCATCACCACCCACAGCGGTCTCTCCTTGAGTGGGAAGGCCAGCGTAAAGACCGATTATGCCGATGAACCCCAGCTGAATATGCTCGCCGGCGGCAGCAAAACCATCTATCTGCCATGCCCCGGTGTGGCTCTCAAGGGAGATGAGGCAACGCCCTTCTTCTTTGCGCTTCCTCCCGGCAACTATCGGGGCGGTTTCACCATTGAAGTGTACACCTACACCGGATTGGATACTTTCAAGTGGAACCAGGACTTTACTCTGGAGCGTTCGAAGGTGGTTATCGCTCCCTCTTTTGCATGCGAAGCACGTGAGGGGACCGGTCCGGACGATCTCCCCGGCAACCAGATCTGGTACAAGAGTGAAAACTGCCATGTATTACAACCCAATCCCAAAGCCTTCAATGCCGAAATCGTCTCCAACGAATACGGAGAGGACGGATGGGGAAAAATTGTGTTTGACGCTCCTGTCAGGCTTGTCAAACAACAGGCTTTCAGTAATCTGCGCATCACGGATATCCGTCTTCCGGACACGGTGGAAAGCATCGGAGAAAGAGCCTTCTTCGCGACCCCATTAACGGAATTCTACACTCCTGCCTCCCTGGACCAGGTGGATCGCGACGCGTTTGCGTCCTGTTACAACCTCACCCGCTTTTATGGAGATTGGGCATCGGCCGACGAATCTTCCATCATCCTGAAAGAGGGAAAATTGGTGGCCTATGCCACCGGCCTGGTCGATGGTACGGTCATCCTCCCGGAAGGAGCCGTCTCCCTGGCCGATTATCTCTTTTTCAGGGACTTGAACATGAAGGAAGTCATCCTTCCCGAGGGGCTCGAAACCATTGGAGAGTTCGCTTTCCGCTTGCAGCCCTTGCTGGAAAAGGTCGTCTTCTCCAGCACGGTGACCACCGTAGGGCGGCATGCTTTTGAGTATTGCCCCAACCTTGTGTCTTTTGAGGGCCCCAATACCCTAATCCGGGAAGGCCGTGCCTTGGTGAACAATGAAGGCTGGCTGGTGGCCGTCGCCGGAAAGGATATGGCGGACTTTGTGGTTCCCTCCGATGCGAACAAACTGTTCTCCGGCGCCTTCGTGGGCTTGGACCAACTGAAGAGTATCACCTTCACGACCACCCTGGAAAACCTCTATTCCGACGCCATCTCCGACTGCCGCAACCTGGAGTTTTTCTATGGCCCCGGAACCACCGCAGACCATCACGGAATTGTCCTTGATGGCGATTATCTGGTAAAGACCACACCTGTCCTTCCGGAAGAATATACCGTACCGGAGAGCGTCCGCAGAATCTTCTGGAACGTCTTCGAATACAATACCACCACGCGGCGCCTCGTGATTCCCGATGCCGTTTATTCCATCGGCAATTATTGCTTCAGCGAAATGACCAAATTGGAAATCCTGCAACTGCCGGCTTCCCTGCAAGAAATCGGCGCCCAGGCTTTCCGCAACTGTTACAAGCTGGAACATCTGTATCTCCGCTCCTATTCTCCTCCGGTTTATCCTCCGGATGGAGAGACCTCCTTCTTCGGTCACAACGGGCTCACCATCCATGTCCCACAAGGCACGGAGTCCTATTACAAGACAGCTTCCGGATGGAAGGATTATTCGCGGTATATCCAGGAATACAAATACGAGGATCTTCCCGACCCCGAAGTGTATCACTCGACTGATTTCAGCCAGGACGGAAAGGTAAAAACGCTGCAAAAAGCCACAGAGGGCCAGGGAATCAACATCATCCTCATGGGTGACGCCTTCTCTGACCGCCAGATCCGGAACGGCATCTATGACAATGTGATGCAGCGGATGGCCGATGCCATTCTGGGCGAAGAACCGTTCGCCAGTTATCGTCGGTTGTTCAACGTGTTCTCCATCAAGGTCGTCTCCACGACGGAAGGCTACGCTGAAGACAGCGGGCAGGCCCTGGGAACCCGCTTTGTGGGAGAAACAGAAGTGACGGGAGACGACGACGCTTGCATGAACTATGCGCTGAAAGTGGTCTCGCGCGAGAATATGGACAATGCCGTCATCGTGGTGGCGATGAATACCTCGACATACGGGGGTACCTGCCGGATGTTCATATCGGCCACGGGAGCCGGAGACGGAGCCGGAACCGGCATCGCCTATGTGCCGCTCTGTCCCAATGAAAGTACGTTTGCACAGGTTGTCGCCCACGAAGCCGGCGGACATGCTTTCGGCAAACTGGCCGATGAGTATTCCCATATCAAGGGGGCCATCCCTGCAACGGAAAAAAAGCAATTCACCGATCGCGTCCCTTACGGATGGTTCAAGAACGTGGACTTCACAGGAGACCCCTCCAGCGTGAAATGGGCCCATATCCTTCAGGATTCGCGCTATGCTAACGAGAAGGTGGGCTGCTTCGAGGGTGCCTGCGATTATACCCAGGGCGCCTGGCGGTCCAGTGACGAGAGCCTGATGCGCTACAACGAGGGCGGATTCAATGCCCCGTCCCGGGAAGCCATCTGGCTCCGGATGCACCGCCTGGCATACGGCAGCAACTGGGAGTATTCTTACGAGAAGTTTGCAGAGTACGATGCAAAGAACCGCACGACCAAAGCAAGCAGGGCCGGCAGGGCCTCGCTGCCTCCCTTACCGACGCCGAAGATTGTTCTTTCCTCTTGGGAGGAGGCTTGCAGCGCCCAGTAGCACGAAAAGGAACACGGAAACGCGTCCCACCATATCCCCATAACGCACGAAGAACGATTCTCCCTGCAATAACTGCACGGAGCCCTGCAGAACGGTAGGCTTCCACCAGGGCGTGCGGTCCAGAATACGGCCGCAAGGGTCGATGATGGCACTCACGCCGGTGTTTCCGCAGCGGGCCACCCAGCGGCGGGTTTCTATGGCGCGGAGACGACTGTAACTCAGATGCTGCTTGTATCCGGGCGTGTTGCCCCACCAGGCGTCGTTGGTAATCACGGCGATGAGTTGGGCTCCCTTGCGGACATACCCCGTACAGAATTCCCCATAAACGGACTCATAACACACGGCCGTGCCGATGGGGACAGCTTCTTCCTGCCCTTCTCCAGCCGGATATTTCATTTCCAGGCAAGAGATTTCCTTCTGGCCGATATCCTTTCCCATTACAGGCCCGCCCAGCAGGAAGCGCTCCAGCGGGATGAAGAGGGCCGGATAGGGCGTCAGTTCGGTTCCCACCACCAGTTTGGATTTGTGGTAGATGCTGTATCGGCCCGTGGTGTCGGTAAGAATGGCCGAATTGTGCGCCAGAAGCCACAGGTGCCGGCCATCCGCCTCCGGCCCCATGTCGTAGGCGCAGGGGTCCGGGGAAGAATAGGAAACACGGGGCTCAAGGGCAATGGCACCATAGATTATGCTCGCCTGGGGGTGGCGGCGCATAAACTCCTGAAAACGGAGGAATGTCTCGTGCCGGGGAATGGCATCGGTATAAACGCCGCGGGTGAAAGTTTCAGGCGCCAGGGCCAGCGTAGGGCGGTTTTGTGACCAATCGGCCTGTTCCAGCAGGGAGAGGAACTCGTTGTCCTGTACTTCCCTGGGAACCGCTCCCCTTTTCTCGTATGGGTCGTAATTAGGCTGGCCGATGACTACCTGCAGCGGCTTTCCTTCTTCCTGGAAACGAAGGCAGACGCTCCATACCATCGGCCCGAAAAGGGCCACCAGCGTGAGAGCAAAGGCCGATATCCGGGCTTTGACATTCCACCTTGCCATCCGACCGTCCGAAAGCGCAACCATAAGACCGAAGAGGGAGAGATTGGACAGCCAGATCCAGAGCGAGCCGCCAAGGGTGCCCAGTACGCTGTACCATTGAACAAGCCCGGTGGTTTGGGCAAAAGCATTCCCCAGCACCAGCCAGGGCCAGGAAATCTGCGCAATGGTAAGGTAATACCTTTCCCAGGCAATCCAGGCAGCGGCCAGATAGACATAAGGAAGGATGCCTTCGGTACGTCGCTTTACCAAGCGGAAACTTCCGAAAACCACCGACATTTGGAGCGCATTGGCCAGAATGGCAAAGATGGCACCTGCCACCGTGGCTTCCCCAACCCACCAAGTGGTGACGGCATTCCACAGCACAAAAGTGCCGTAATGCCACCACCAGAAGTGCTTTATCTTGTATTCAGATGAGAGTCTCTCCATAATGAGAAGCGGCAACAGCCCAATCAAGGCCGTCCAGCCCATGTGCGGAAACAGCCAAGGCAGGCTCATCAGCGCTGCAAAGGAGAGCATCAACGCCAAAAATATGAAACCTCTTTTTTTCACAGGAACAAATGTACATAAAAAAGCCCGGAGTCCCAAACGGGGCTCCGGACTAATGAAGGAGAGACTGTCTATTTCACTCGGATTTTTGCCGGAACAGGCTTGCAGGAAGCGAGTTTCCCGACGTTCATGTGAACGGCCACGGAACTGCTTGTGGCTGAAGCGTTGAAAGTAGCCGGCAGGGACATAGGCGTAATATCCTCGAAGGAGTACCAGCCTTTCTTCTGGGTGCCTTCGTCTTTGGACAAATAGCCAAAAATGGAGAGGGAAACAATCTTTTCCTGATAGGTCGTGCCATCGTAAACGGCGACATACTCATTGCCGACAATGGTCAGGACACCGTCCTTTGCCAGATGGGCGTAAGCGAGAATTTCATCACCGTCAGGGCCGCCCATTTCGATGAAATTGTCAGAATCGAGTGCAGCCAAATAGTAGGTCCAGTTGCCCTCGGCAGCCAATTCCATGCTCATAAAGCAAATGGCATCGTCGGCTTTGGAATAGATGGCCGGAATCTGTGTGGAACCAAAGCCACTGAAGGTGAACAGATAGGCATTCTCCTGATTCGGATAAGCGACGAAATTCAGCGTTCCTGCATTGGAAGTCCAATCGCCGAGAAAAGCGGAATAGCCGCTGTTTTCATCCTGACCGGGGTCTTCAGGCTCCGAAGAACCCTCAGCGGTGAAACTGAGGCTGCAGATATCAGACAGGCCAATGTGATTGGTAGCATAGATCACCACCGAGATTTCTCCGTTCTTCGCGCTTTTGTTGGTGACATCAATGGTACCGGACGCGTTGGTCGTAGCCGTAATCTTCACCTCGATGCCGTCCGTAACACCAATCACACCCAGTTCAACGGTGTCATCAGCAGCTACGCCGGTAATGGTATAGGGCAGTTCAAGAGTCTTGCCCTTCGCAATGACAGAAGATGCCGGCAGCTGAACCTTCAGGGTGAAGGGAAGCGGCTTGGGAAGAACAAAGGAGGAACCATCGGCAAACTCGACGGTATATGCTTCGTCGGTCTCAGTCACCTTGATTCCTACTTCGGCGGCATCCCCTTTTACCTCGATCCAGGTCTTTCCCCCATCAACGGAATATTCCAGCGTTCCGTCGTCGGCAACGCGGAAGTCAAGTTCATCATCGTCCAGAACAGGGATAGGATTGCCGGAGAGGTCTTTCACAACCTCGCCGTCAATCGCCCAGTAGAGCACACCGGAGATTTCTTTAACGGAGATTACTTTGCCGCTTGTGAGGGTGGCGGTGGAGCCGTCAGAGAAGGTAATGGTCACATCTCCGGTGGAAGGATCGGTCTTGACGGCCGTCACGGAGATGTTCTTCTGCAGATTCGAGACCGTTGTCTGGATGCCACTGACCGTAGACTTGAGGCCTTCAAGCTCGGCAATGCGACTCTCCAGGCTGGAGATCTTGTTGCGAAGTTCTGTGTCGTCGTATTCCTTTGAACAACCCGCAAGACCCAGTACCAGCGGGAGGGCAAGTGTCAGTAAGAAGAGTCTGATTGATTTCATAGGTCAACTGATAGAAAAAGGCCGGGCCTTGCGGGCCCGGCCATGAGTGATAATCTAAGAGCTGAATTTAGCGCTTGAGAACCTCTGCGGGAACCTTGCACACATTCTTGTGACCATACATATCGGTGTAGTTGATCACGAGCTCGGAAGCAACAGCACTGGTCGG
>ONTQ01000156.1 GCA_900320795.1 uncultured Bacteroidales bacterium | reverse complement strand
GCGCGGTTGATATAGACCGGGATGCCGTCGATCTCGTTGGCCTTCATCTCGAAGAACTTCTGGTCATCGACCGGATCCTTCACCAGGGCGTTCACCATCTCCATGGAACGGGGACCCTGTACAGCGTACATCTCCCACTCCTTGGTGATGTCCTTGATCTCTGCCTGATACTCTCCCTTGTGGGCTTCCATCCACGGGATGGTCATCATCTTGAACAGGGTGGAGATCCAGAACTTCTCCTCTTCCATGCGGAAGACCACGACGTCGTCGATGATCTGGGCATTGTCATCCAGCATGGTGGTGTAGCGCTCGCGGCCGGGCTTCAGATTGGCGATGTTCTTGGGGAAGATGTAGTCCAGGAAGGCTGCCGCGTCCTTTCCCGTCACTTCGATCAGCTGGTGGGTCCACAGATACCAGCCCACCGCGTCGCGGACGGCCATGTGCTCGCCGCGCTTCATATCGTCAAATTTGTAGACATTCTTATACATTACGGGATAAGGCACCGGATAGGATTCTTTCATTGCTCTCTAGCTCCTTTCTATGCTCGTTCTTGTGTCCGCGCGGCGCGGGGCCGCCGGAAGTCCGCCCCCCACAGGACGGGATCAGCAGAACTTGTCGACTCTCTTGGCGATCTTCACACGGACCCTGCCCTCGGGGGAATCCTCCTCCCACAGGGACCACTGGGCGTTGACCAGGGACTTGACGGTGCCGTACCAGAACCAGATGAAGGCATCCTTGAAACGCGGGAGGCTGCCCCTCACCGTGATATTGGAAGGATCAAAAGTATAGATGCACTCCTTTTTATTGAACGCTTCGATCTCATAAGGAATGTGATAGCACTGCAGGAACATCTCGAGGTAGCCGCCCATGAGCCGTCCGTCGTCCGGTCCGATGCTGTGGGGCACGCCCATCCACTGGCGCAGGCCTTCCTTGGCAAAATTGTCCGTGAAAGTGGCCTTGCCCGCCGCCTCACAGACGCAGTGGATCGCGTGGTCCACCTGCTCCGCGGTGATCTTGCCTGCCTTGATGAGATCCTCGAGGGTCGGGAAGAGGTAGGAGCCGGCCGTGGACATGGTGACCATCGGATACGCGGCGTGCCAGTCCTCCTCGCAGTTAGTGCCGTTGGAGAAGGTGAAGTCGCACTCCTCGCGGAACATCATGGACTCGTCGATGGTGTCCTCTTCCTTCGTGTACTTGATCTGGTCCTCGGAACCGACCGGGCCGAAGCACTCCCACTGCTCATGCTCGGGCATGGGATACTTCTCCCTGCTCTCGGCAACGATGCGGCAGTGGCGGTCGCCGGCGCCCTTCGCCTCGACCATGTGATACTCGATGCGGGGGCCGTTGGGACGGAGCCTTGCGGCGCAGTCCGCGCAGGCCTGCAGAGACTGGGTCGTGGCGCGGCAGAGCTCGGTTCCCACAAGATCCCAGTAACATACGTCGAGTTCCTTCTCCGCCCGATAGGTGCCGAAGTCATTCACGCGGCCGCACATCAGCAGCTCGTCGTCGCCGCGGTCTCCGATCAGGCCGCCGACGAAGTTGCCGCGCATGAAGGGATGCATGTGCAGATCCTCCGCACTCATCTCCGCGTAGCCGGGCATATAGGTGTAGAGGCCCGCCAGCCTGTTGTAGGCATTCGTGCACATCGCCTTGCTGCGCTCCACATAGTCCGGCACCAGGATGCGGAAAGCCTGCATGACGGCCGCGCAGACCACGTTGCTGTAGCGCTGGGCATAATGTGCGCCCTCCCTGTAAGAGACGATCTTGTCCCAGGGGGATTTGATCGGCTCGATGCCTGTGTCGATCTTCTTGGGGATACGGGGGTCGATTTTTCCGCTCATAACATTTTCTCCTTCCGAATAGTGTGAACAGGTGTATAAATATATTTTTCCAAAAAACTGATGCTGCTGTTGATCCTATGGTAACAAGCCCTGAGAGAGTTGATAAGACGGCAGAGATTCCGAACCTCGCGTGAGAAAGGTGTAAACTTTGTACCCGCTTAGAGCGTCTGTGCTGACCTGTCTTTACGTCAAATAATAGACAATTGGTGGAGATTCCGTCCGTTTTCGCCCCAAAACGTGTGCAAAATGCATTATCATTTCTAAAAATTGCAAAACCCCCCCCATTTATCCCTTCATAAGGTATAATGTAATACAACATAGTGCACACCTCTTGTCTGTCTTCACAGGTATTACATGGGGGATTTTTGAGATGAAACTCAACTTGGATGTGATCGCTGACTATCTGCCGGAACACTATCAGGTTCGCCGATACGGCTCCAAAGAGCGCCGGCTCCTCTGCGGAAGGCCGCGCCTATATGATTTAGAAACAGCTTTGGAAGACGGACGAGTCTATATCACAGCCTCCGATTTCCTGCAGGAACCAATGCAGGAAGGGATGAACATGATCTGTGTGGGAGGAAAATTCCCCAAGCACCTGCTCAGGGACGGCGCACAAGCACTGCATATCGAGAACAATACTGACGTCATGCAGGTCCTTTGGGATGTTCAGGCGGTCTATGACCGGTTTGACGCATGGAACGATAAGCTGCGGGATATTCTGGAGGCGTCCGGGGAACCCGATATGGAACAGTTTTTCCTGACAGGCATTAACATCCTTAAAAACCGCATCGGCCTTTCCGACTATGGCCTGCATCCGATGTTCAATTGCAATATGGAAGATGGGAAGCCTCATTTCCATGATATGCGGGATGGCCATAGTGCGTTCGATATGACGAACCTGGAAGGGATCCGGGATGTCGGCCTCGTGGAGCGGGAGATCCAGGTTCCTTACCTCTCTGCTATTCCCAATGTCTCCACGAAAAATTACTGCCAGAATATTTATTCCTTCGGACGCTATATGGGATGTGCCTACTTCACAAATGATGTGCATCCTTTCCGGGAGAGTGACTATCCGCTGATGGACCATTTTTTCAATTATCTGTGCAAAATGGCCCTCCGCTATTTCAGCACCACTTCCACCGGCGATTCCCTTGAAACTGCAATTATCCGCGACATTCTGAACAGCCGCATTCCTCAGGGTGCGCGGCTCCGCCAGGTCCGTCTGGCTCCGGGGGAAAGCTGGCTCTGCCTGAGAGCACGCGAACGGCAGGGAGCCCGTTATCTTCCCCACAACTATATGTGCGAGCAGCTTCGGATGCTTCTCCCGGGAAGGGTTCATGTTCTGCAGTACGGGGACGGAATTGTAGGGATCCTGCACCGGGCTGCGGATCCATCGGATAATCCGGAAGCGGATTTTGAAGAGCTGCTGCAGCGAATGGGATATATCTGCGGACTGAGCAATCCCTTCAGAGAACTCAGCCTGTTCCCGCATTTCTATGAGCAGGCGTCCTTTGCCCTCGAGAGTTTCATGGAAAGCGATTCCTCTGAAACCATCAGCCGCTTCGGAGAAAACATTCTCCGCTACATGCTCTCCGCCTGCACCGGCACCATGCCGAAGGGCGTCCTGTATCCCGCCGGACTCCTTCGCCTTGTGGAGC
>ONTQ01000139.1 GCA_900320795.1 uncultured Bacteroidales bacterium | reverse complement strand
TTAAGGTTAACACATACTCGCGTAATTTATTGATTTACAATTTATCTATATTTAACCCGATTTAACTCAATTTAGAATTTGTGTCACCGCCCGAGGCACGAAAAGAGCGACGCGATGTGCGCCGCTCTTTTTCGATGGGGGTACTGAATAATCGTCAGAATCTCTTACCAAGACAAAACTGAATGCTCTCCGCTGCCCGGAAGCGGTGTGCCTTCAGGACAATGCCCAGGTACATGTCAGCCCATTTGGGAAAGTAGTACTTGAGCGTCACCATCTGATACCAGGACTGGGCCTGTTCCAGGCCGTCGTTATGGTGCAGATACCGTCCCACACCCACCATCATCGAAAAATCGCGGTAGCTGAACTCATGCAGGGCGGAAATACCAACGGAGACAGGATCATACTTCAGTCCCTGGCCGTCGCTTTCCGCTACCTTGTCGCAGAAAGGCGTGACATACAAATCGAACCCCAAGCCGCTGGCCATCGAACGAGAATACCTGTAAAAAGCGTTGACCTGGAAAGAATACTTAAAGTAGCGGTCATTGACCCAGGTGCCAGTCTCTTCCAAAGTCTTTAAGTAACTGGCCTCGTTGCTCATGATGCCGCCCGATATCTGCACGGCGAACTGAAAGCGGCGCTTGAATCCATCGTCTACAGGCTCGGCGGGCACGTTTTCCTTGCTGCGTTGAGATTTCATTCCCACGCGCATGGCGAGTTCGACTGCATTCAGGCCGTAATTCGGGAAGGTGACAGCTCCGTTGGAGTGATGGTTGAAAAAGAGGCCGATACCCACATCGTAGCGGGACGAAATGGCATACTGCGCCTGCAATCCCAAAGAGATATGGGCGTTGACAGGCGACGAAATGATCACATTCCAGGGGTTCGTGTCAGGATCATAACGTCTGTTGAACATGAATCCAAGGCCAAATTCCCCGCTATATCCGAGACTGAAACGGCCCGCTGTGAGGAACGGACGGTCAAAATATGCGTATAGGCTGTAAATATTGCCCATGCCCGGCCCGTTCGCCGCCTTTACGCCTGCGACACCGTCAAACTGAAAGCCGATACCAACCTCCGGGTGCTTGCAAATGGAAGCGAAGGGAGACGAACTGTTATCGGTCCAGCCCACCTTGACATCAAAGGTAGGGTATACCGGAGCCACCTTATCCCCGAAGAGGCCCGGATAAAACCGTCCGTCATACAACGTCTTGCTGGCACCCGCGTAAACCGAGACATTCTGCGCCGCGACGCTCCCGGAAGCTCCTACAAGAAGGAATGTAAAACAGATTATAAAACACTTGATCCTCATGATAACTTACCTCCGTTCTCCATACAGAAAGCGAAGATAAGGTAAAAAATTGATAAATCGTGTTTTAATCCCTTTGCGGTCTTATCCTATGTCGGCCGATCCGCCGTTAGTCCATTCACTGACACTCGCTTTGAATTGCACGCTGGTCAGGCCCAGATGGAGTTTGATAACGTACTTCTTGCCGGCTTCCAAGGAAAGCGGATCTCCGTTGTCAAGCAGGATTTGCCGTGTAATCCGGTTCTCTATGCTGAGGCCGTGGGTAACACCGTCGCTCAGCAGGCCGAGGCTATTGTCAACGGTCTCTACATCATAGACGATGGTCACGCTCATGGGCGTTCCTGCCAGCGGAACCACCAGCACCGGGACGGTTGCATCGGCTTTGTCGAACAGGTTGGCTGCGGTCTCTTTCACGCCGTCAATCTCCATGGCATCGTAGGGCTTGGTCTGAATGATGAGCGGATTGAGTCTGGCCAATTTCTCATTCACATCCACGGCGCCCGTCCGTCCTTCTTCCCCGTCAATCCGGCCGTCGGTGATGGTAACGGGCTCGCGACGGGGACGCTCCTTACCGGAGATATCATCCCAAATGGGTTCCCCCGTACTGTTCAGATTCAGGGTGCCCTGGGTCATGAAACCCGTGAAGGTCACCGAGCGGACATAGATGCGGGTCGTTGTCTGGCTTGCCACGTCCATATCCGCATCTATCTGGACGTTGAGTTGCGAAAGCGCGTGATGGAATTCGAACTGGAGCCGCTCATTTGTATGCTGCTTGGCCTGGTTCAGGAAAGGAAGTCCCCAGCACAGGTCCACGTCTTTGCCGGGCGTGAGCGTGGTGCGATACCACACCTGCGGGTCTCCTTCGGCGAGATAATGCGACATGGCAAGGATGCCCGATTCCCCATCTGCGGTAACCAATCCGGTGGAAGGCGTAACCTCAACGAAGGGCGCGTAAGCAAAGAAACTCACGCGGTCGTTTTCTTCGTTGGGCCAATACTTGACCGGTTCGTAGGTCCAGACCCCTGCCGGGCAGGTAACCGGCTGGTTATACATGAAGTCTGGCGTCAGTCGCTCGTTGAAAGGAATGCCGTTGCTGGCGTATCCCAACACGCCAAAACCTGTCGTCTTGAGAATATCGGTCGTCAGATCCCCCGTCTGCCCCGCCTTGGTGGCCCGGTTCACATAGGCCTCGAAGCCCACCGCCACTGGCGATGCCTTCCCCTGCTCCTTGCCCGCATCGTCTAAATCGACGAGAGCCGAGCAGGAGGCCAGGAGGGCAAACGCAAGGACTATGAAGAATCGACGCATGATTAGTTAATCTTCTTTACGAGACGGACGGGGTGGTATGAATCACCCTCGCTTAACCAGTAACCATAAGCTTTTGTATAATAGAGCCAAGTATCCTGATCATTAGGATCATAATTGTCGGGGTCGTAATCCCCAAAGGCTGTATTTACATACCCATAAAGCGTATAGACCCAAGTATCACCATCGCTTGGATCAAGATATCCAGTACAAGATAGATAATCTACTTTAATCTGATTATCTGAACTCCCTGCAATAAAGCCAAAACCAGGGACATTCGAAAAGAGGCCATATTCGCCCATAAGGGGTAGGAAAACACAACCCTGAGCCGTAAGAGATGTTATGTCTTCTTCCGTCAGGTTTCTTGCAAACGCGGCATCGTGACCAAACCCGGGACCAATATACTCTTTCAGTAAATTACCACACGAAATGTTTGTTTCATCCGGTAGCAATAAGATACCAGGAAGGTCCGTGGTATTTCCAGCTACTTGTACTCCTGTCACTTGAACAAGAGCATACCCATAATCAACAGATTCGCCATTAATGGTTATACCTGTAGCATTTCCCATGATGTTCTTCCAATCATCATAACTGGGCATACTCCATCCGGAAGGCAAGGCATCGCTGTTTGCCAATATATTATTCCCATCTGAACCCAACTCGGTTTTCAATTGTGTCCACTGATGATAATACACACCGACGCTTTCATTGACTCCAATCCAAGCTGCTGTTTCCAGCTGATTATCTCCGGGCGTAAGAACAAATCCTGTGCTTTCCTTTTTTAATATTCCTTTAGAAATTTCATACCCTCGGAAGGAAGCCACAGTAGATGTACTACTAGAATTATCGGGTAAATTCACATCTACCGGATCAGGATACGTGGTATCGTCCCAAACAGCCACATCAGCGTCAAACTTCACGCTGGTGAGGCCCAGGTGGAGCTTCACGACGTACTTCTTCCCGGCGGAAAGAATCATATTGCCCTGAGTTGTGGTGATGTTCTTCGTAATCTTGTTCTCCACGCGGCTGCCGTGGGTTACGCCGTCGCTCAGATAGCCAGTCAGGCGATTGTCTTCCGTCTCCACGTCGTAAACAATGGTCACAGTTACCGGAACGCCCGGGGTCGGGATCACCATCACAGGCGCATCCGCTGCGCCATTGAACAGATTCACAGCCGTTGTCGTCACACCGGCCTTCAGGCCCGCATCGCCATAGGGTTTATCCTGCACGATGACGGGGTTCAGATTCGCAGGCTTCTCGCTCAAGTCGGAGGCCGTCGAAACACCCTCCATCCCATCGGTGCGTCCGTCATAGACCGTCACCGGCTCTCTCTTCAGTTTGCCGGTG
>ONTQ01000232.1 GCA_900320795.1 uncultured Bacteroidales bacterium | reverse complement strand
TGACCACCTTCCGGGGGACGATGGAATTGATGGTCAGGAAGATGCTGCGGCCTTTCTTCACCATGGCTCCGGCCTTCGGCTGCTGCCTGTAAACCACTCCGGCGCCCAGTCTCCGCACGAACACGGAATCCGTGACCTTTACGCCCACATGCCCTGCGCGGGCCAGTTCTTGCGCCTCCGCGACCGTCATGTTCGTAAAGTCCGGCACCGTCACCGTCCGGTTATGCCGCGTGATGAGGCCCAGCCCCACTTGCGCCAACAGAAGCAGCACCACGACGAGCGCCGCCGCCAGCAGCAGATTCCGCACGATCCAGTTGCTCAGGAAACCCTTCACGCCCCCGGCCTTGCCCGTGTTCTTGCTTTTGCTATCTCCTTTTGCCATGGCAAAAATGCTTTCTACTAGTCAACTTACAAAGGTATAAATAATTCTCCGAAAAGTTGTCAAGGCTTTTTCTTGCATCCGGAAAAAGGGGATAATGCCGGACTGGGGGGTGTCAGCGGGGTGAAACAACGGCCCTGCTTATTCTGGAATAAGTGCATTAATTTATTTAAGTTGTTGATTTTTAGTGTTTTGACATGCAAGATATTTGATGCTGATTTGTTTGGATGATTCGGCAGGTTCAATTACTTTTAGCGTGGAATGCCGTTATTGGAAGAAAATGTTTATATTTGTGACATAGAAATCGATTGCTTCCTGCAAAACTCCTGCATAGGGAAAACCGGACACTTTCTTTAGGATAAAAGGGAACAGGAAGTATTTCAGGAGGCTATGTGCTTGAGCACAGGAGCCTCTCATTTCTCGTGCAGCCCGTCCGGTGCTGCCCCTATGATGACGGCTGCTGTGCTCTCTTGCCAGTAGAGAGGACGCTATGAAAGCCAGAATTCCTTTATTGTGCGGCCTGCTTGTCTTCGTGGTCTGCTGCAATGGTCTCAACTCCACGAAACAGAAAGCCTATGAATCCCTGGACACGGTCATCCGGCTGTATGAGTCCGGTGTCGACACCATCGATGCCGGGCTGCTCGCTCCGGCCATGGACTATTTCCCGTCAAAAGGGGATGCTTCCACAAAAGGAAGGCTTTGGTATCACTGGGGATTGATCACCTACTATCGGGGAGAGTATGACAAGGCGATCGTCTCCTATGAGAAGGCGCTGCAACAAACCCGGATTTCGGGCGACAGGCACCTGGAGGGCCTGGTCTGCCGGGCCATGGCCGATACCTATAACCGGACCTTCAATATCCGGGAGGATACGGTCTATATGCGGAAGGCCTGGCAAGCCTTCGACGCGGAGGAAGATTCCTTGTACCGGGCGGAGACGGCCCTTCGGCTGGTCGGCGCGTTCATGAATGCCCGGGAATGGGACAAGGCGGGCGCGCTGCTGCAGCAGGTCATGCCGGTCTGCACCCGGAACCGGATCCTCCTGGGCCCATGCATGAATATCTGCGCTTCCTACCAGTTGAATGCGCCTTCCGGAGATCCGGCGCTGGCCGTCCGCTATTTCGAGATGGCGGAAGAAGCGGGGTTCCCCCTCAGCGATGACAAGAAGTGTGACTGGGGATACGCCTTGTATCTGACAGGCCATGAGGACCTGGCCGACCGCATCTGGGACAGCCTGGCCCGGGTCCATCCGGAAGGATTGACGCAATTGTACAACCGCCAGTATAACCGGTATTGCCTGGAAGGAGAAGCGGAACTGGCCCTGCCCGTCCTGGAAATCGGGGCTCTCCGGCAGGATTCCCTGCTGCGCATCCAGACCTCGGAAGCCGTGAGCCGGGCGCAGCGGGATTATCTGGAAGCCGTTGCGGAAGGGGAGCGGTTGGCGGCCGCCCGCGAACGGGACCGGAAAAGAACGGTCTGGGCAGTCTCCATCCTGGTCCTTTCCCTGCTGGCCGTCACGGGCATCGCCATCTGGCAGGACCAGCGGGAACGGCTCGATACGGCCCGTCTGGCGCTGGAAGAGTCCCAGCGGATTGCGAAGCGTCTCTCCGAGGCGGAACACCGTCATATCAACAAGATCCATTATCTGGAGCGGAATGCCCGGACCCGGGAATCCACCCTGGAGGAAATCCGCGCGGATTACCTGAACATGCTCCGGGACGGGTACCGGAGGCTGGGCCAACTGTTTGAAGACAAGC
>ONTQ01000009.1 GCA_900320795.1 uncultured Bacteroidales bacterium | reverse complement strand
GAGGCTAAAAGGAAAGAGCCCGGTGCAATACCGAGCTCTGTTCCAATCGAAGGCTTCCTAAATAATGTTAAACCGTCCAACTTTTGGGGTTCACATCACCGGGCCGGCCTTTTTGTTATATCGGCAAGAATCATTATCTTTACATGATTAAACCGCATATGATGAAACGCTTTCTTCTTCCCCTGGTGGCCCTTGCGGCCCTTGTGGCCTGCACTGAGGAGGCCCCTCAACCCAAAACCGATCCGGTAGATTATGTGAACACCCTGGGCGGAACGCTCTCCTCGTTCCAACTCTCTACGGGCAACACCTACCCAGCCGTGGCCGTTCCCTGGGGCGCCCATTTCTGGACTCCGCAGACCGGCAGAAACGGCGACGGATGGACATACCGCTACGACGCCACCCACATCCGCGGCCTCAAGCAAACCCATCAGCCCAGCCCCTGGATCAACGACTACGGCGCTTTTTCCATCATGCCCGTGACCACCGGTCCTGTGTACGACCAGGATGCCCGCGCCAGTTGGTTTTCCCACAAGGCGGAAAAAGCCACCCCTTATTACTATAGCGTCTATCTGGCCGACCACGACGTCACGGCCGAACTCACCCCCACCGCCCATGCGGCCGCCTTCCGCCTCACCTATCCGGAAGGGGACTCCTACCTGGTGGTGGACGCTTTCGATGGCGGCCACGTGGAACTAGCCGACGCCAATACCCTCTGCGGCTACACGGTGCACAACCACGGCGGTGTGGCCGAGGGTTTCAAGAACTGGTTCGTGGTACAGTCCGACACGCCCTTCGAGGCCCTTCCCGCCCAGGAGAACGTCGCCCTCGTGGGCTTCAAGACTACCCGCGGGCAGCAGGTGAACCTCCGGGTGGCGTCTTCTTTCATATCGGCCGATCAGGCCGTGGAGAACCTCAAGGAGGTTGCTGCCGGCTTCGAGGCCGTGAAGGAAAGTTCCCGTGCCCTTTGGAATGAGACCCTGGGCCGCGTGGAGGTTGAGGACGGCAATATCGACCACCTGCGCACTTTCTACAGCTGTTTGTACCGCAGTCTCCTCTTCCCGCGGGACCTCTCCGAGGTGAATGCCGAAGGGGAGCGCGTCCACTACAGCCCGCACAACGGCCGCGTCGAAAAGGGCTATTTCTTCACCGACACGGGCTTCTGGGATACCTTCCGTAGCCTCTTCCCGCTGATGAACCTCCTGTACCCGGAGGTATCGGCCAAGGTGCAGGAAGGCCTGGTGAACGACTATCTGGAAAGCGGTTTCCTGCCCGAATGGGCTTCGCCCGGCCATCGTGGCTGCATGGTGGGCAACAACAGCGCCTCCGTGGTGGCTGATGCCTACCTCAAAGGCATCCGCGGTTACGATGTAGAGAAGCTCTGGGAGGCAGTCACCCACGATGCCCATGCCGTGCACCCTGCCGTGAGTTCCACGGGCCGCAAGGGCTGGGAATACTATGATGAGCTGGGCTATGTTCCCTGCGATGTGAATATCAGCGAAAACGTGGCCCGTACGCTGGAATATGCCTACGACGACTGGTGCATCTGGCAGCTGGGACAGGCCCTCGGCAAGAGCGATGCGGAGATCGCCCCTTACAGGAAAGCTGCACTCAACTATGCCAACGTTTATGACGCCGAGGTGGGCCTGATGAACGGCCGCCTCTCCGACGGCTCCTTCCGCCGCCCGTTCTCGCCTTTGAAATGGGGTGGAGACTTCACCGAAGGCAACAGCCTGCACTATACCTGGAGCGTGTTCCATGACCTGGAGGGGCTTATCGGCCTGATGGGCGGCGAGGAAAAATTCAACGCCACGCTGGACAACGTGTTCGTGATGCCGCCCAAGTACGACGACTCCTACTACGGCTTCCCCATCCACGAGATTATCGAAATGACGGTGATGGGCATGGGCAATTACGCCCACGGCAACCAGCCCATCCAGCACATGCTCTATCTCTATGACTGGAGCGGCCAGCCCTGGAAGACACAGGCCCGCGTACGCGAAGTGATGGAGAAATTCTACACCCCCTGGGCCGATGCCTACTGCGGTGACGAGGACAACGGCCAGACATCGGCGTGGTATGTGTTCAGCGCCCTGGGCTTCTATCCCGTGTGCCCCGGCAGCGGAGAGTACGCCCTGGGTACCCCGCTCTTCCGGAAGGCCGTGCTGCATCTTCCCGGCGGCGATGTGGTCATCGAAGCCCCTGCCAACAGCGACGAAGCCTTCTATGTGGACAGGCTCACCCTCAACGGCAAGGCCTGGGACAAGAATTACCTGAAGCATGCCGACCTTGTGGGTGGCGCCAAGCTCCACTACACCATGACCACCCAGCCCAACACCGCACGCGGCGTATCGGCCTCCGCCAAGCCTTACTCCATGAGCCTCGCCCGTGACAATCAATCCTCAGATAATCAATAACTTACATAGTATTTCTCGTTCAAAATGTTACGAATCACAGCAACTGCCCTTGCCCTGTGTGTCGGCCTCAGTGCCTGCGCGCAGAAGTATCCCGATCAGCGTCCGGCTCCCGAGAAGCGCCTTTTTGTCTCCGAGGCCGTCGAGGCCAAGATTGCCGAGGTGGCGCCTCAGCTCACCAATCCCAAGCTGCGCTGGATGTTCATGAACTGCTTCCCCAACACGCTGGATACGACCGTTCATTATGATGAGGCAACCGGGCTTACCTTCGTGTACACCGGTGATATCCACGCCATGTGGCTCCGCGATTCCGGTGCGCAAGTGTGGCCTTATGTGGATTTGAGCCGCGGGGATGAGCACCTCCGCAAGATGGTGGCGGGCGTTATCCGGGAGCAGTTTACGCTCATCAACATAGATCCTTACGCCAATGCCTTCAACCAGGGTCCTACCGGGGACCATGGGGACGATGACGATACGGGCACCCCGCAGGACCCCAACGTATTCGAGCGCAAGTGGGAAATTGACTCGCACTGCTATCCCGTGCGCCTGGCCCATCACTACTGGAAGGTGACCGGGGACACTTCCATCTTTGATGACCTCTGGCTGAAGACCGTGGAGACCATCCTGGAAACGTTCACCACCCAGCAGCGCAAGGACGGTGAGGGACCGTACTACTTCCTCCGCGTCACGGACCGCCAGTTGGACACCAAGGCCCGTGTAGGCCTGGGTCATCCCGTGAAGCCCGTGGGCCTTATCGCCTCCAGTTTCCGCCCTTCCGACGACGCCACGCAGTTCGAGTTCCTGGTTCCCTCCAACTTCTTCGCCGTGAGCATCCTGCGCAAGGCCGCCGAGATTCTGTCCGAGGTGAATGACAACGCAGCCCTGGCCGGCCGATGCACGGCCCTCGCCAATGAGGTGGAATCGGCCCTGAAGCAATATGCCGTCGTGCACCATCCCGAGTTCGGTGACATCTATGCCTTCGAGGTGGACGGCTTCGGCAATGCCTACTGCATGGACGACGCCAATGTGCCGTCGCTCCTGGCCCTCACCTACCTGGAGCCCGAGATGGCCTCCGACCCCATCGCCCAGAATACCCGCCGCTTCGTCTGGAGCGAATCCAACCCGTATTTCTGGCGTGGAAAGGCCGGCGAGGGCATCGGCGGCCCGCATATCGGCAAGGAAGCCATCTGGCCGATGAGCATCATGATGAAGGCCTTCACCGCCACCGACGATGCCGAAATCAAGGCCTGCATGGAGCAGCTGCTCCGTACCGATGCCGGCACCGGCTTCATCCACGAGAGTTTCCACAAGGACGACGCCTCTGACTTCACCCGCCCCTGGTTCGCCTGGCAGAACACCCTCTTCGGCGAACTGGTCCTCAAACTCGTGGCCGATGGCAAACTGCCCCTTCTGAACAGCATTACCGTCAAATAGCGCATACAGCTACCGCTTGTTCTACCGCCTCGACACAGAATCGGCCTCCTTCTACGGCGTTCTAAGTGTCGAGGCGGCAACGTACAATCCGAAAAATATTCGTATTTTTGTGAAAACACCTTGCAATATGAAAAGAATCGCTGTCTTCGCTGTACTGCTGCTGGTTGCCGGAGGGCTCCGGGCCCAGACCGAGTGGGTGAATCCGTTTATCGGCACGTCCAATTTTGGGGCCTGTAATCCCGGGGCGGTGGTGCCGGGCGGGATGATGAGCGTGACGCCCTTCAATGTGATGGGGTCCCAGCTCAACACCTGGGACAAGGACAGCCGATGGTGGAGCACGCCGTACGTGGCGGAGAACAGTTTCTTCACGGGCTATGCGCATGTGAACCTCTCCGGGGTGGGCTGCCCGGAACTGGGAAGCCTTCTCACCATGCCCACCACGGGACCGCTGCAGGTGGACTACCACCTCTACGGCAGTGAGTACAAGAATGAGGAAGCGCACCCCGGATACTATAGCGTACAACTTCTGAACGGCGTTTTCACGGAAGCCACGGCCACCACACGCACTTCCCTGGAGCGCTATACCTTCCCCGCCGGCGAGGGCAACATCCTCCTGAACCTGGGCGAAGGCCTTACCAATGAGAGCGGCGCCACCGTGCGGCGCGTCTCCGATACGGAGGTGGAGGGTTCCAAACTCATGGGCACCTTCTGCTACAACCGCAATGCCGTGTTCCCGCTGTACTTCGTTCTGCGTGTGAGCAAGGTTCCCACCAGCGCCGGCTACTGGAAAAAACAGCGTTCCATGACCGCTGAGGCCGCCTGGGATGCCGATGCGGGCAAGTACAAACTATACCGGAACTACGCCCGTGAGATGAGCGGGGATGACATCGGCTGCTGGTTCCACTACGAAGGCCTGCAGGAAGGCGAGCAGATTCTGGTGCAGATGGGCGTTTCGTTTGTAAGCATCGCCAATGCCCGCGAGAATCTGGACGCCGAACAGCAGGGCTTCCGCTTCGAGGCCGTCCGTGCCCAGGCCGATGCCACCTGGCAGCAGCATCTGGGCCGCATCTGCGTGGAAGGCGGCACCGACGACCAGAAGACCATCTTCTATACGGCTCTGTATCATACGCTTCTGCATCCCAATGTGCTCAATGACGTGAACGGCGAATACCCGCTCATGGAGTCCGGCGCCGGCGTAGGCCGCGTGGAACCTGGCCGCACCCGCTACACTGTGTTCTCCCTCTGGGACACCTACCGGAACCTCCATCAACTCATGACCCTCCTCTGGCCCGAAAAGCAAGCCGACATGGTCCGCTCCATGATTGACCAGTACCGCGAGTGGGGCTGGATGCCCAAATGGGAGCTCTTCGGCCGGGAAACCTGGACCATGGAAGGGGATCCCGCCATCTGCGTCATCGCCGACACCTGGCTTCGCGGCCTCCGCGACTTCGATATTGAAACGGCCTATGCGGCGTTCCTGAAATCGGCCGATACTCCCGGCGCCCGGAACCTCATGCGCCCGGACAATGACCCTTACGTGGCGGAAGGCTACATTCCGCTTGGCTGGTTCGCCGGAGACTTCTCCGGAGACAATTCCGTCTCCCACGCCCTGGAATACTACGTGGCCGATTATGCCCTCTCCCGCCTTGCGGCCAGCCTGGGCCGCTCCGAGGACGCCGCCCGCTTCCACGCCCGTTCCCTGGGCTACAGGAACTATTATAGCGCAGAGTACAAGTGCCTGAGGCCCATCAACCGTGACGGCACCTTCCTCTCTCCCTTCAACCCGGAGGACGGGGCCGATTTCTCCAACGCCCCCGGCTTCCACGAAGGCAGCGCCTGGAACTACAGTTTTGCCGTTCCGCACGATGTAGCCGGCTACGCCAAACTGATGGGCGGGCCGAAAGCCTTCGTAGACAATCTGCAGCACGTCTTCGACAACGGTCTCTACGACCCCGCCAACGAGCCGGACATCGTATATCCGTACCTGTTCAGCCGTTTCAAAGGGCAGGAAAAACGCACCTGGGCGGCCGTAGAAAGCATCCTGGCCAAGAACTACAAGAACGCGCCGGACGGCATCCCCGGCAACGACGACACCGGCACCATGAGCGCCTGGGCCGTCTTCTCCATGCTGGGCTTCTATCCCGACTGCCCCGGAGAGCCGTACTTTACCCTCACGCGCCCCACCTTCCCGAAAGCCAGGGTAACCCTGCCGGACGGCTCTGAACTGGAGGTAAGCCGTGCATCGGAGCGCGCCGGCCGCGCCTTGGTGGACGGCAGGCACAAAGGCTACCGCATCTCCCACCAGGACCTCCTGCGCACCAAGTCCATCGTCTGGAAATAATCCCGTCCATACCTGGCCATACCTTTGCAACCCTAACCGCCTCTTCCGCCTCTACGCCTGCCTGCCCGTTCGTTCGCTCCAGGTGCCTCTTCCGTCTCAGCGCCTGCCTGCCCGTTCGTTCGCTTTAGGTGCCTCTTCCGTCTCAGCGCCTGCCTGCCCGTTCGCTCGCTTTAGGCGCCTGGTCGTCCATGCAGCCAGGTCCCGTGCTCTCCTGCGGCCGTTCCTGCCGCCTCGACACGTAGAATGCACTCCAGGGCCGATTTTGCGTCGAGCCGGCACGAAAAACGCCGGTTTGTGCCAAAAGCGCGGCCGCCTCGACACAAAAACGCCCTTCTCCAGCCCTCTGTGTGTCAAGGCGGCAAGGCTACAAGGCCAGACAGCGACGGATTTGGTAGTCCGGAAGACGGTAATCGTAGTAGAGTGTACGGGCGATACGTTTTTTCTGAGATTCCGTGAGTTGGTAGATAGAGGATGCTCCGTACCGTGGCAGGAAGTCTTTGTCAATGAGGCGGCAGACATCCAGATCCTGCAGACGGGAGCGGCTGAAGTTTCGGCCGGTCTCGTTTTTGAGCATCTGGGCGATGGAATGGGCATCGGCCTGTTCTATATCGCTAAGGGTCAGCGGTTTTCCGGTGTGTTCTTCCTCCTGCTCCCGGGACCAGCTTTCGTCCGTCGGCCGGTTCATCTGGTAGAGATAGTTCCTGGGCGTGCCGTAGAACTGCTCGGCACGCCGGAGTTCCATGAAACTGCGGCGGACGAAGACGCCGTGCTCATTCATCTGGTACTCGTCCGGGAACTCTGCATGGCGGGGAAGGTAAGAGGCGATATCAGCCCGGCTCATGGGAACAGCCTTCTCTGTCTGCATGCCGATGTCTTCCGAGAACAAATCCCTTGTGCTACAGTATTTGTAGCCGAAAGCCGTGGCCGCCGCATTGTGATGAAGTCCGTTCCGGCCGATGTAGTTCTGCAAAACCATCTGGTGCACATGTCCTTCTATCTTCAAGATAAAAGTGCCTTTCTGGCCCAGTCTGCCCTCCCGTCCGTACTTTTTATTGAAGTATCGCGTGTACGAAAGGCGCAGGTTGGAGGCATATCGCATGGGCTCATCTGTAAAGATGTTCAGATGGGCATGGGTGGACATCTCCGCATCCACCAGCATTTCAGCTCCCTCTGCAAAGCAGCGGAGCGCCATAAGATTGACAAACATTCCGTGGTCCTCATCGTCCCGGAAAATCACCTCATCATGTGATGTGAAGCAAATATGATACGACTCTTTCATGGCCGCAAGGTAATTTTCAGGAATGAATTTGCCAAGATTCATAAAAAAGAAAGTGCTGTTTCAGGTGTTTTTTCAGATGTTTTTTACGATTCATGAAAACAATTTCTTATCTTTGTTTCACCTTCGCGATGAAGGAGACATATTTTTGATATAGCATTTGCTATTTATTCGGTTGCCCTGAAACCTAGGAAATTTCAATGTAACACACCGGATGAGTCAGTGAATGCCTGCGCGTTGGCGTAGGCTTGACTTATCTAGTGTTACGGGCTTCCTAGGGCCTCAGGGCGTAGATAGTTAAGTCTGCGCCCTTTTTTGTGCCCTGGCCAGCCCGTCCGGATAAGCCGGCAAATGCCATAAGAGCGCAGCTTATGGCTAATAACAGTAATCTTGGTGCCGCGAAGGCTGCCAAGAATGATGAGTTTTATACTCAATATGCCGACATCCAGAAGGAGATCAATGCCTATCTGGAGTACAATCCTAACACTTTCCGAGACAAGACGGTGCTTCTTCCGTGCGATGATCCGGAGTGGAGTAATTTTACCCGCTTCTTTGCCCAGAACTTCGAGCGCTTGGGGCTTAAACGCCTCATCAGCACATCCTATGCCGTTGAAAGCAAGAAATACAAGAACTATGAACCTACCCTGTTCGAAATGGACAGTCCCATCTTCGATGCCGACAAAACCCGTATCAACGGGAAGATTTTCGAGTTGAACCGGGATGCAGACGGCAGCGGCCGCATTGACATCGACGACCTGGAGTGGCACTATCTGGAAGGGGACGGCGATTTTCGCAGCCCGGAGGTTTGCGCTTTGAGGGACCAGGCCGATATCATCATAACAAATCCGCCATTTTCTCTGTTCCGGGAGTTTGTCGCGTGGATAGTTTCATCTGAAAAGGACATGCTGATCATTGGTAACATCAACGCAATCACTTATCGGGAAATATTCTCGTTAATTCGCGAGAATCGTATTTGGCTTGGTGCAACAGGTTTTATGTCCGATATGGTATTCGGAGTTCCGAAAGGGACGGAAGTCGATCCGAAGGACAAAGCGAAAGCCCAGAAACTTGGCTATACGGGAGACTATACTCGTTTGGGTAATTCCTGTTGGTTTACTAACCTGGACCACGGTCGGAGGCATCAACCTATGCAGTTGATGTCAATGTCAGACAATAAGCGTTTTGGAAAGCATAAAGACATCAAAGAATACGGATACTTAAAGTACGATAATTACGATGCCATTGACATTGGCTATACGGATGCTATTCCGAGTGATTATAATGACGCCATGGGTGTT
The DNA here is from genome assembly GCA_900320795.1 of uncultured Bacteroidales bacterium. Classification (GTDB taxonomy): domain Bacteria; phylum Bacteroidota; class Bacteroidia; order Bacteroidales; family UBA932; genus Cryptobacteroides. The sequence continues at coordinate 40,894 of ONTQ01000009.1, read as the reverse complement.
CCGATTACGTTTTTGGATAAATACTGTCCGGAGCAATTTGAAATCGTCGGTTTATTTGGAAACTTTGAACCGGAAGTTTCCAAAACTTATCCTGCATTAATCTGCGGAAGCGACGTGCGTTTCATGAAGATTCCGGGATTGACGACAGGGCCGGTTGTAAACCGAATAGCCAAGTATAAACGGGTTATAATTCGTAAAAAACAATGAAATCAACTGTTTGTCAGTAAAATCACAACAATTATGATTGCACGTCTTGTAAACGAATGGACCATCGGCGATATATGCAAGGGGTTCCAGTACAACGAATACGAAGGCAAAGGCCTGTATGGGCTTTCCGGTCGTTTGACCATCCAGCCGGAATTCCAGCGGCACTATCTGTATGCCGAGAACGGAGGGAAAAAAGAGGTGGATGTAATCCGGTCTGTAAGGAACGGTTATCCGCTGGGACTCATCTACTTCTCCAAGGTGGGTGAAGACCACTATGAAGTGTTGGACGGACAGCAACGAATCACTTCCCTGGGCCGATTCATTACGGAGAAATTTGCTTGGATTGATGAGAATGGACGTCCCTGGTATTTCACGTCATTGAATCCGGAGGAACAAAAGACATTTTTGGATACTCCGCTGCTGATTTATGTCTGCGAGGGAACTGAGCCGGAAATCAAAGACTGGTTCCGGACGATTAATATCGTGGGAATTCCCCTCAACTTGCAAGAGACACTCAATGCCGTTTATTCCGGTCCTTTCATCACCAAGGCGAAAGAAGAGTTCTCCAATTCCAATAATACCAATATCAACAAATGGAGTTGTTTTATCCCGGGAACGGCCAAGCGACAGGATTATCTGGCTGCAGCCCTGGACTGGGTGAGCAAGGGGCACACGGAAGACTACATGGCCACGCACCGGTACAACTCGGACATCACCGAACTCAAAGCCTATTTCAATTCCGTAATCGATTGGATTACATCTGTATTTGATATTCAGCCAGAGAAAGAGATGTGTGGCCTCAAGTGGGGAGACCTATATGAAAAATATCATAAGAGAGGGTATGATCCGGCTGCCGTTGCCGCGAAAGTCAGAGAACTCTACGAAAACTTCTATGTCAAAGAGAAGAAGGGCATTTTTGAGTACATCCTGGGAGATTGCCAGGAGCCTCGTCTTCTCAATGTCCGTGTCTTTGACGAGCCTACGAAGAAAACGGTATATGCCCGACAGACCACGGATGCAGAGAAGAAGGGCATTTCCAATTGCCCGCTGTGCGCCATCGGCCACGATGCCAATCGTACCCGCATTTGGAAACTGGCCGAAATGGACGCCGACCACGTAACAGCCTGGAGCAAGAACGGTCCCACCGATATCGAAAACTGCCAGATGCTCTGCAAAACCCACAATCGAACCAAAGGGAATCGATAAAGGCCGTCCGCCTCGACACGTAGAATGCACTCCAGGGGCGATTTGGTGTCGAGGCGGTCGTTGATGCGGGGAGCCCCCCGGGCGGAACTTTGCCAGGGGGCTATCGCACGCCACTGGAAACTACACGATGCTGGTGCGTTTGGTCCAGTCGATGATTTCTCCGATGTATCCGAAGGCGAGGCCGGTGACGGTGTCGGCGCAGCCGTAATAGACGGCCATGCGGCCGGTGGCGCTGTCGGTGAGGGCAGCGCAGGGGAAAGTCACGTTGGGCACGTCTCCCATGCACTCGTACGGAGTCTGCGGCGAGAGCAGGTAGGGACCGCTGCGGGCCAGGACTTTCCAGGGTTGGTCCAAATCCAGCAGGGCGCTGCCGAAACTATACACATAGCCGTTGCAACTGCGCAGCACGCCGTGGTACAGCAGCAACCATCCCTCGGACGTTTCGATGGGGATGGGACCGGCTCCTATCTTCATGCACTGCCAGGCGCTCACCTCAAACGGAGCGGGTGCCATGACGTGGCGGTGATGCCCCCAGAACTCCATGTCGGGAGACTCGCTGTAGAAGATATCGCCGAAGGCGGTGTGGCCCGTATCCGAAGGGCGGGACAGCATGGCATACCTGCCGCCGATCTTGCGGGGGAACAGCACGCCGTTGCGGTTATAGGGGAGGAAGGCGTTCTCCACCTGGTGGAACGTCTCGAAATCGGCAGTCCAGGCCAGGCCGATGGTGGGGCCGTGATAGCCGTTGCACCAGCTGACCCAGTACTTGCCGTCCAGCAATGTGACGCGCGGGTCGTAACCATACACCCATTCGGCCACTTCGGGATCGGCCCCGGTGAAACGGAGCACTTCGGGCTTGATGTCCCAGTGCACTCCGTCCTTGGAGAAGCCCACGTGGAGGGCCATGCGGCGGTTGGTATCGTCACAGCGGAAGACGCCGGCGAAGCCGTCCTTGAACGGCACCACGGCACTGTTGAAAATGCTGTTGGAGTCCGGCAGCAGGTCGCGGGGGATCACCGGATTCTGGGAGTAGCGCCAGAGGGGGGCACTGGAGCCGGCCGGCCTGTCTTCCCAGGGAATGTTCGGGAGGGCGGAGCCCATAATTTTCAGATTATTCATCTCGATAAATTATTGATTACTATAATATTGTCTTGTTCTTGCAGGAGCCGCAGGAGGCGGCTGGCACATTCGGCTGCGGCCGACAGGGGATCCTCTTCCCGCACCGGCACCACACAGGGCAGGCCGGAGCGGCGGATGTCCTCCAGCGACTCCTTTTCTTCGGGGATGGGGACCACCACCAGGGCATCCACCTTCCGGCTGAGGAAAAGGTCGGACAGGCGCTCGAAACGCACCGGGTCTTCCTGTGAATACCCGAACAGCAGGGTGCAGCCTTCCGGCAGGGTCAGTTTCTCCAGCCGTGCTGCGAACTGCCCGTAATAAGGGGCCGATGCATCCGGCAGGATGACGCCCACTACCCGTTGGCGGAGTTCCCGGCGGAGCACCTTCGCCACCGGGCGGTAATTCATCCGGCGCGCCACCTCCAGGATGTGCTGCCGGGTGCTTTCGCCCACGCGGTACTTCGGCTTTCCGTTGGCCTCCAGGCGGTTGTTCATCACGAAGGAGACCAGCGCCACGGAGACACCGGCTTCTTTCGCAATATCCTTGATGGTTACGGTCTTAGGCATGCTCGTAACGGTCCAGGGCCTCGGCCATGAGCGAGCGTCCCACCCCGGCAATTTCCTCGGCGTGCGAATACCCGTACACGCCGTGGTAGGTGTCAAAGGGAAGATCCACCAGGATGTCCGGCTTGGTGAGTTCGATGCCCATCCGGGCGATGGTGCAGTTCATGATGCCGAAACTGCGCTGGAGAATCTTGAAGTAGTTGTCGCTGGCCGACACCGGCAGGTGCTCTTCCTTGCCGTCGGCCACCAGGCGGAACTCCTGCAGCGAGGTCTGGATGCGTTGGAGGAGAGGCTTGTCGGCCTTTCCTTCGTTGAGGGCGGCGCGGCTGTCCAGGAAGCCCTGGATGGTGGCGGCGTCGATCTGGTTCACATTGAAACCCACCAGGATGTCACCGGGGGTGCGCTGCACGCGGTTGAGGGGGAAGGTGTTCACCATCCCGCCGTCCACCAGCGTGCGGCCGTTCACTTCGGCCGGCTTGAACATGGACGGAATGGAGATGGAAGCCCGGATGGCTTCGAACAGCGGCCCTTCCCGGAAAATCACTTCCTCTCCGGTAAAGAGGTCCGTGGCGATGGCCGTGAACGGGATGGGGAGGTCTTCGATATTCACTTCCGGAACCCGTTCCTTGATGGCGTTCATCACCCGCTCGCCCTTCACCAGATAGTTTTTGCTCAGGGAGAAGTCCATCAGCGTCACCACATCCATCGGGTCCAGGCCGAAGAGCCATTCCTTGAAGGCGTCCAGCCCGCCGGCCGCGTAGATGCCGCCCACCAGCGAACCGGCGCTGGTGCCGGCGATGGACGTAATCTTGTACCCGCGCTCAAGCAGTTCCTCGATGGCCCCGATATAGGCAAAGCCCCGCGGACCGCCGCTCGCAAGCGCCAGGGCTACATTCTTTTTCTTTTTACTCATGATAAATATCATCATTAAACAGGCCGATGCCGCAAAGGAGTGGCTTGGCCAGGGATTCCGTCACTGTAATCCGGATTCGGGAAGCCTCGCATTCCGAGAGCAGGACGATGCGCTTGCAGCCCACCGTGGTCTCGCTGGCCAGCGGGGCCCAGCCATCGGCCGTGAGGGCCTCTACCGTGAAGGCGGCGATGCGCTGGCCCTTCGCGATGTCCTCCTGCAGCACCAGGCGGTTGAACGGCCCCTTGGCCTCCACCGTCCAGGTATTGCCTTTCCGGCTCACCTTTCCGGAGAGGTCCCGGGAGAAAATCCGGTCCAGGGCGGCGCGCAGTTCCATCAGGCGCACGGAGTCTGTCTCGTGGATATGGCCGCGCGTATCCGGCGGCACATTCAGCAGCAGCAGGGAATTGCGTCCCACGCTCTCGTAGTAGATTTTCAGCAGTTGCTGTACGCTTTTCACCTTGTCGTTCTCGGACTCCTTCCAGAACCAGCCCGGGCGGATGGATACATCCGTCTCGGCCGGAATCCAGGCGTTGCCGTCCCGGTCTCCCTCATTGAGCGACTTCCCGCTCGGACCGCCCTTTCCGGGGGTAAAGCCCTCAGTATTCAGCGTGCCCCAGTTGGTGCGGCCGGCGTGGCCTTCCTCATTGCCCACCCAGCGGCAGCCCGGACCCACATCGCTGAAAATGACGGCATCGGGTTGGTTCTTGAATACCGTCCCGTTGAACAGCGGCCAGTCATAGACCTGCTTCTTTCCGTTGGGCCCTTCCCCGTTGGCCCCGTCAAACCACTGCTCGAAAACCGGCCCGTAGGCGCCTCCAAGCACGCTTTCCAGGGTTTTGACAAACACGTCGTTGTACTCCGGTGAGCCGTAGTGGGGGTCATTCCGGTCCCAGGGCGAGATATAGACGCCGAACTTGATACCTTCCTCGGCGCAAGCCTCGGACAGTTCCTTCAGCACGTCTCCCTGCCCGTTCCGCCAGGAACTCTCCCGCACGGTATGGGCCGATACGGGGCTGGGCCACAGGCAGAAGCCGTCGTGGTGCTTGGCGGTAATGATGATGCCCTTGAAGCCGGCGGCCTTGGCGGTGCGCACCCATTGGCGGCAGTCCAGGTCCGTAGGGTTGAAGAGGTCTTCGGCCTCCGTTCCGTCGCCCCATTCGGCGCCCGTGAAGGTGTTGGGGCCGAAGTGGCAGAACATATTCATTTCCATGCGCTGCCATTCCAGTTGCTGCGGGGAGGGAACGGCCCCGTAGGGCTTTTCGGTGCAGGCTGCGGCCAGAAGGGCGGCCGCTGCCGCGAGGACAAGGGTTCTATTCATAGACAAGGGTAAAACTATAGGTGTAACTCTCATCGGCCCAGAGGGTCCGGGCTTTTTCGGGACGGGCGCCCCAGCTGTCGTAACCGCCTACGCCGGTCATTTTGTAATCGATGCAGACTTCGGTAAAATCCCGTACCGGCACGTCGCAGATATGCGTCTGGCCCTTGGTGATGCCGCCGTCCAGGTCTTCCACCGTCTGGCGGAGGGCGTTGAACTCGAACTCACCCGTGCTCCGGACGGTCAGGGCGCCAATCTTCAGCCATGAGGTTCCGGTATGGTGACCGGTCTCCTGCGGCCGTACATAGGGGAAGTATTCCTCCCGGGCCGAAGACTTCCAGATCCGTTTGGAGGCTCCGCTGGCACGGTCCCAGTAATTCTCCACCGGGCCTTTGCCGAAGTAGGAAAAGGCATCGTCAAGCACGCGGAAGCGGAGGCCCAGGCGCGGGATTTCCATCGCTTCTCCGGCGGGGGCGGTGGTGACATCTACCTTGAGGCTGCCGTCGGGAAATACGGTCCATTTCTCGTCGGCGCGGACGCCGCTGCCCTTCACGGCAATCACCACGGAGCCGTCCTCGTTCTTCCGGGTCAGGACATGGGCCGGGACAGGGAATGCGTGGAACTGCCGCAGGCGCTTCTGAGCGCTGTTCCCATAGTCATTGTCAGTGGGAGCCCGCCAGAAATTGGGCTGCACGCCGAAGCCGGGCTGCACCGCATCGGCCCCGTTTACCTGCCAGGATTTCACGCTGCAGGTGGATTTGTCAAAGACCAGTTCCACTTTCTTTCCGCGCACCACAATCTGGGTGTCGCCTTCCGTATAAGTGAGGTCTCCCTTGGCCTGATGCACAAAGGGAACGGAGGTGTCTTTCAGCAGATATTCATCGCAGGCCACCACGGCAGAGCCTTCCAGCACTTCAAAGAAAATGCGGTACTGCCCGGCGCGTTTCATGCGCGGGAGTCTCACCCGGAACTCCTCGGCCGTCTGGGGGGCAGTCCGGAAATGAAGTTTGTGGCGCAGCCACCAGAAGGGACGCTTGCCGTCCCGTTCTACCCAGTAGTGCACCCTGTATCGGCCAAGGTCGGTGAAATAATGGCGGTTGAAGATGGAGAAAACGCCTCCCAGCGTATCTACGGGCGTGATGGAGACGTTCTGGTAAACGTGCTTGACCTCGTAGAAGGCGGGGTGCGGCTCCCGGTCCGGGTTCACCAGGCCGTTGCAGCAGAAGTTTTGGTCGGAGGGGGTGTCGGTGCCGTAGTCGCCGCCGTAGGTCCAGCCGCGTTCCCGGTCATAGAGCCCCTGATCCACCCAGTCCCAGATAAAACCGCCCTGGAGCTGTATGTAGGAATAGATCTGCTCCCATTGCCAGTCCAGGGAGCCGTTGGAGTTACCCATGGCATGACTGTATTCGGAAGGGCAGACCGGACGCTCGGAGTACTGCTCGCCCTTGAGCCGGAACCATTCGGCTCCGGGATACTGGGGCACGAGGAGATCGGTATTCCAGTCCATATCGGCCCTTTCGTACACCACAGGCCGGTTCTGGCCTCTTTCTTCCAAGGCCTTGAGCTCCTTGTACGCGTTGAAGAAATTGACCCCGTTTCCGGCTTCGTTGCCCATGGACAGCAGAGTGACGCAGGGATAGTTGGCCGTACGGCGGTACATGTTCAGGATACGGTCCAGGTGTTTGGGATACCATTCGGGCTTGTTGCCCAGGGTTCGGTCCAGGTTGTATCCCAGGCCGTGGGATTCGATGTTGGCCTCGTCATATACGTAGAAGCCCAGCGAGTCGCAGAGCTCGTAGAACTCCCGCGGCTGGGGATAATGGCAGGTGCGGATGGCGTTGATGTTGGCCTGCTTCATCAGCAGGAGGTCTTCCAGGATGTTCCGGCGGGTCACATAGTGGCCCGTGTAGGGATTGTGCTCGTGGAGGTTCACCCCCTTGAACTTCACCGGCTGCCCGTTCACCAGAAACACGCTGACTTCTCCGTTTTTCCCGGGGACCTTCTTGATCTCCAGCCGGCGGAAACCCACCGGGAAGCGGGTGTATTCGCCGTTTACCTTCAGGAGGAGGGTATAGAGTTCGGGTGTTTCGGCGCTCCATTGCCGTACGCCGGGGAGGCTGTCCGTCACCGTCCGCATGAATCCGCTGAACTCGAAGGAAGCGTCGGCCACGGTGCTGCCGTCCTTGTCCAGGAGCTCGTATGCCACTTCCACGGGAGCCGATGAGCGCATCCTCAGGCAGAAAATGCCGGTGCCCAGATCCTCGGTGAGGGTGGACACCACGCTGAAGTCAAACCCGCTGTCTTTCTTCTCACTGGAGAGGTACACGTCCCGTTCCTCTCCGGAGATGCGCCAGAAATCCTGGCATTCCAGGAAGGAGCCTTGCGTATAGCGGAAAATCCGTAGGTTCAGGGTATTATCCCCCTCTTTCAGGCAGTCGGTGATGCGGAAGCGGGCCAGGTTCTTGGAGTCTTCGCTGTAGCCCACTTCCTGCCCGTTCACATAGACATAGGTTCCGCTCTTGCTGCCGCAGAGGTTCAGGTACACCTCGCGTCCCTTCCAGGCGGCGGGAACGGTGAACTTGCGCTGGTACCAGGCGCCCGGGATTTCCTGCGGGAGCACGCCCGCAACGGGATCCTTGGGACAGAAATCGTAGGGGATGTTCACGTAAATGGCCGTTCCGTAGCCCTGCACTTCCCAGTTCCCCGGCACCTGGATCTTGTCCCAGGAGGCGGGCTTTTCATCGGCCGGAAGGATGTTGTCAAAGTATCTGAATTCCCATTCGCCGTTCAGGTTCAGGTAGTTCTCACTTTCCCGGAAGTCCTTTGAAAGGGCATCGGCACGGGAGGCAAAGTACACCACTTCCGTGCGCCGGGTCTCGGCATTCACCGAAGTGGTCTGAATGTCCTGCCAGAGGGGCAGGAGGGTGGCGACAAGCAGACTGATCATAGACTTATTGTTATTTTTTGGCGAATATCCTCCGAAGAGGCTCCCACCTGGATTTCAAATTCGCCGCTTTCCACAACGCGCTCACAGGCTGCGTTCACCAGCTCGAAGGCGCTGCGCTGCACGGGAAGCGTCACGGTGACGGTCTCTCCGGGGCCGATGCGTACCCTCCGGAAGGCGCAGAGTTGCTTTCTCGGCCGCACGGTGGAGGCCACGAGGTCCCGCACGTACACCTGTACCACCTCGTCACCCGCCAGGGCTCCGGTATTGGTGACATCCACGCTCACCGTGGCGTCCTGCCCGTCGGACATCTCCGTCTTCAGGTTGGCGTACTCGAACGTGGTGTAGCTGAGTCCGTATCCGAAGGGATACAGGGGCGTCTGCGACACTTCCACGTAGTCGTGGCTGTAGGGCATCTTACGGTTGTAATAGACCGGGAGCTGGCCCACGCTGCGGGGAACGCTCACGGAAAGGCGTCCGGCCGGGTTGTAGCGGCCCAGGAGGACATCGGAGAGGGCCGTGCCGCCTTCCTGTCCGGGATACCAGAGGGTGAGGAGGGCGTCGGCCTCTGCGGCTGCCCAGTTCTTGTCCAGCGGACGGCCTTCGATATACACCACCACCAGCGGTTTCCCGGTGGCTTTCAGTTCTTTCAGGAGCGGGAGCTGCAGACCCAGGAGGTCCAGCGTGCTGCGGTCGAAGCCTTCGCCGGCATCCATGTCGGAGACGGCGGTCTGGTCCACCACCGCCGCGCCGGTGTCAATGTACTTGGTCTTGAAGTCGCGGGCCGACGAACCGCCCACCACGGCCACCACCACATCTGAGCGGCGGGCTGCCTGCACGGCTTCCGCGATGGTGTTGGAGCGGGTGTCGCGTACGGCGCAGCCCTTCACGTAGGTGACGGCGGCCCCGCCGTTCTTCAGGCCCTCCAGCATGGTGACGATATTGTCCGGATCCTGCGGAGCGGTATAGTCTCCCAGCTGGTTGTACATATTGTCGGCATTGGGGCCCACGAGGGCAATCCGCGTGCCGGCCTTGAGCGGCAGTACGCCGCTGTTTTTCAGAAGGGTAACGCTTTCCCGGGCCACCTGGGCGGCCACGGCCACGTGCTGCGGGCTGCGGACCTCGCGGGCGCTGTCTTCCGGGAGATACGGATGGTCAAAGAGCCCCGCCTTGAATTTTCTTACGAGCACCCGCTTCACGGCACGGTCCAGGGTGGCCATGGGCACGCGGCCCTCTTCCACGGACTCTTTGAGGAGGGAGAAGCAGTGGGCGCCCAGATCCACGTCCACGCCGGCGTTGAGGGCCATCTCGCCCGCCTCCTGCCGGTCTTTGGCCACGCGGTGGCTGGTGAAGATACCGTCGATGCTCTCCAGGTCGCTTACCACAAAGCCGTCGAAGTTCCAGCGGTCGTGCAGCACGCCAGTGAGAAGCTCCCTGTTGCAGGTGGTGGGGATGCCGTCGATAGAGTTGTAACTGGTCATCACGCTCAGGGCGCCGGCATCGATGGCGGCCTTGAAAGTAGGCAGCACGTTCTCTTCCAGGTCCCGGATGCCGATGTGGCTGGGGCTGCCGTTGTGGCCGCCTTCGGGGATGCCGTACGCCACGAAATGCTTCAGGGTGGAGATGACGCCTCGGGAGGAGGTTCCCCGAACCAGGGCGCCGGCCATCTCGGCGGTCAGGAACACGTCTTCGCCGTAGGTCTCTTCCACGCGGGACCAGCGGGGTTCGCGGGACAGGTCTATCACCGGTCCGTAGCCGATGGTTCCGCCCACGGCCATGAGTTCGTCACCGATGACCTCGCCCACTTTCCGGATCAGTTCCGGATCCCAGGTGGCGCTGAGGCCGATGGAGGTGGGGAATACGGTGGTGCCGATGGCCATGTGGCCGTGCGGCGCCTCTTCCGCCAGCAGGATGGGAATGCCCAGGCGCGTGGAGTCGATGGCATAGTGCTGGAAGGCGTTGAAGGCCTTTACCGCGAGGGCCGGGTTGAGGCCGTTCTCCAGCGTCTTGCGGGTCCAGGGATCGGCCCGGAACGCGCCCCAGAGCATGCCTCCGTGCTGCTCCTGGATGAATTTGCGGTAGTTGTCGGTGATGCGCACGTCGCCGTCCACCTTCTCGTACATGGGCCAGCCCAGGGGACAGAGGAGCTGCCCCAGTTTCTCTTCCACCGTCATCCGGCCGATCAGGTCATCGGCCCTCTCTTCGGCCGTTCGGGAGGCGTCTTTGTACAGGGGGGTCTTCTCCCCGCAGGCGGCCAGCAACAAAGCGGCGGCTGCACCGGCCATCATCCATTGTTTCATAGGCTTATTCCGTTATGTCTTCCACCATTTCGTAGTCCAGAAGTTTCTGCTCCAGGGAAGTGCCCTTCACGCGGATGCGGATGGGGTCTCCCAGACGGAGGGAACGGTGGGTCCTCCGGCCCACGGCGCGGTAATGGTCCTCGTCGAACACGAAGAAATCGCTCTTGATGGTGCGGTAGGGGACCATGCCCTCGATCTTGGTGGGCTCGATCTCTACATAGACACCCCATTCCGTGACGCCGGAGATATGGCCGTCAAACTCCTGTCCCACCTTGTCCTGCATGAATTCCACCATCTTGTACTTGATGCTTTCCCGCTCGGCCTCGGCGGCCACCACTTCGCGCTCCGAGGCATGCTTGCACTGGAGGGTGTAGTAGTCCAGATTGGCCGAATCGCCGCCGCCCAGGTATTGCGAGAGCAGGCGGTGGACCATCATGTCGGGATAGCGGCGGATGGGGGAGGTGAAGTGCGTATAGAAGCGGAACGCCAGGCCGTAGTGGCCGATATTGTCCGTCGAGTAGCAGGCTTTGGCCATGGAGTGGAGGGCCAGAATCTGGATGGCGCCCAGCTCGGGCTTGTCCTTGGCGTCCACCATGAGGCCGTTGAGGGTCTTGGCAATCTCCCTGCCGTTCTCGATGGAGCCCACCTTGTAGCCGAAATGGCTGGCGAAATCCCTCAGTCCGCTCAGTTTCTCCAGGTTGGGCTCGTCATGAATACGGTAAACGAAGGTCTTGGCCTTGGAGAGCGCCTTGCCGCCCATCTTGCCGCCGGTGGCCACGAATTCCGCCACGGAGCGGTTGGCGAGCAGCATGAACTCTTCGATGAGCCAGTTGGCTTCCCGGGAGAACTTCTGATGGACGCCGACGGGCTTGCCGTTCTCATCGATATCCACCTTCATTTCCGGCCGGTCGAAGTTCACGGCACCGTTGTCGAAGCGGCGTTTGCGAAGCGTCAGCGCCAGTCCGTTCAGGGTGAGGACGGCCTCTTTCACGGCTTCCGGCACAAGGCCGCACTCCGTCCCGGCGCCGAATTCCTGCTTCATGGCATCGGCCCCGGCGTCGATGATGGCCTGGGCGCCTTCGTAGTCGAAGCGGTAGTCGGAAATGATTTCCGTGCGGCCGAACCAGGGGTTGATGACCTTGGCCTGGGGGGTAATCTCAAAGACGGCCGAGAAGCAGAGTTTCTCTTCCCCGGGACGCAGGGAGCACAGTTTGTTGGAGAGTTTCTCCGGAAGCATGGGGACGGTGCGGTCCACCAGATAGACGGACGTCCCGCGCGCCTGGGCCTCCTTGTCCACCGCCGTGCCGGGATGCACGTAATAGGTGACATCGGCAATATGGACGCCCACTTCATAGTTGCCGTTTTCCAGTTTGCGGAAACTCAGGGCGTCGTCGAAGTCCTTGGCGTCCGTGGGGTCGATGGTGAAGGTAAGCACCTCCCGGAAGTCCTTCCGGCCCTTCCGGTCCTTGTCGGTGATGGTGTCGGGAATCTGGTCGGCCGCATTCTCCACGGCCTTTTCGAAACGGTAGGGAAGGCCGAACTCCGCCAGGATGGCGTGCATCTCGGTCTCGTTCTCACCGGGCATGCCCAGCACATCCACCACATGGCCGCTGGGACAGTTGGCGCCCCTTTCCCAGCCGTCCACGACGGCCGCCACCTTCATGCCCCGCTGTCCGCCTTCCGGAACCGGGACCTGGATGTCGTACGGCATGGTCTTGGAACTCATGAGCACCCAGGCCTGCTTGCCGACGATGTGGAGAATCCCCACGAAAGGCTTTCCGGAGCGCTCCAGGATGGCGATGACTTCCCCGCTGCGGCGTTTGGCTACGCCGGTCTTCTCCTGGGTCACAGCCACCCGTACGCGGTCCCCGTGCAAGGCTCCGCGCGTTTTGCTGGCTTTTACATAGACATCTTCATCCTGTCCCTCGATGTGTACGAAGGCAAACCCTTCGCGGGTCATCTGGATGATTCCCTCGAATTCGGGGATGATGCGTTTTTTCTTGTGGTTCTTCCGGTTGGGACTGTTCTTGCGTTTGGACATGTTACTCGATTTATCGAGTACAAAGATACGCATATTTTGCTAAACCTCCCGCCAAAGGAAGACTTTGTCTCCACGGCGGGGGTGGATGCGCTCATGAGGGGCGGCGTCCGGGTTGATGTGGTCTTCGGGCATGGCGTCCAGCGGGACGGCTACGGAACAGCGGACGCCCTGGGGACACACGGCGGCGGGCTCCAGATCGACGCGGAGTTCATCGGCCTTTACTTCCAGCATACCGGTGGTACGGCCGATGAAAAGAAGGTTGTCCCCGGCGTGCAGGTCCACGGCTTCCACCTGGATTTCCACCACGTTAATGCGTGCGAACCAATTGGTTACCTTTCCTACATATACCTTCTGGCGGGTGGCATGGGAGCCGTACCGGGCACTCCATTCTCCCAGTTTGGCGCCCAGGTAGTAGCCGTCCCAGAAGCCCCGGTTGAAGACGGTGGCCAGACGCTCTTTCAGCGAAGCGCCCAGCTCAGCCGTGAAGGTGCCTTCGGCCACGGCATCGGCCGCCCGGCGGTAGCATTCGGCGGTAGTTTTTACATAATCGGCGCTGCGGGCACGGCCTTCGATCTTGAAAACCTTCACGCCGGCCTCCACGAACTTGTCCACAAACGCGATGGTGCAGAGGTCCTTGGGCGACATCATGTATTTGTTGTCGATGTGGATTTCGTTGCCGGTTTCGTAGTCGGTGACCCGGTAGCCCCGGCGGCAAACCTGCATGCAGGCGCCCCGGTTGGCACTTTCCCCATAGGCGGCCAGGGACAGGTAGCATTTGCCCGAAACGGCCATGCAGAAGGCCCCGTGGGCAAACATCTCAATCCGGACCAGGTTTCCGGAAGGTCCGGTAATGTGTTCGGCCGCAATGGCCTCGTGGATGGCTTTCACCTGATCCAGGTTCAGTTCGCGGGCCAGGACCACTACATCGGCCCACTGGGCGTAGAACCGCAGGGCTTCCACGTTGGAAATGCTCAGCTGCGTGGAAATATGCACTTCCAGGCCGATTTTCCGGCAATAGAGGATACAGGCCATGTCGGAGGCGATGACGGCATCCACCCCGGCGGCCCTGGCGGCGTCCAGCGTCTCATAGGCGGCCGGAAGGTCTTCTCCGTACAGGGTGATATTCAGCGTCATGTAGGCTTTGATGCCATAGGCCCGGCAGATGCGCATAATCTCCGGCAAGTCTTCCCGGGAGAAGTTATTGGCCGAATGCGAACGCATGTTCAGCCGGCCGATTCCGAAATAAACGGAATCCGCCCCTCCTTCGATCGCGGCGGCAAGGCAGTCGAAACTGCCGGCGGGCGCCATAATTTCCAATTCTTTTTTCTGCATAGGCTGCAAAGGTACGTATTTTATTGCTATCTTTGCCTTCGCTAACCACAAGACTTGATGAGAAAAACCCTTCTGAGCCTTCTCATTCTCCTGGCCACAGGCCTTCTGGCCCATGCCCAGGTGGAATATGTATTTTTTGACGCCCGCGCCAGCGGGCGTCTGACCGGAGATAAGGCTTCCCTCAGCGGAGACCATCTGAACCTGCATGTGAAGGGGAAAATCACCCCCACCCTCACCTATCAGCTCCGTCAGCGTTTCACCAAACCCTTCTACGACGCCAAGAACCCCCTCAACGCCACCGACATTCTGTCCCTCACCTGGGATTTCGCCCCGAAGTGGAGCGTCAACGCCGGCAAACTGCCCATCCACATCGGCGGGTATGAATGGGACGACACCCCGGTGGACCTTTATTATTGGAACGACTTCTGCAACACCATTGCGCAGGTGTATGCCCTGGGCGGAACGCTCATGTACCACCCTTCCGAGGAGCAGCTTCTCCAACTGCAATTCAGCCACTCGCTCCTGCACATGGGGAACCCCGACGTATTCAACGCCAGCCTGGGCTGGTTGGGGCAGTTCGCGCCCTGGTGGAAAACAATCTGGGGGCTCAACTGGATGGACGATCCCTATCACCACCATATGGCTTATCTGGCACTCGGCAACCGCTTCGAAGTGGGGCCGGCTGCCTTGGAACTGGACCTGATGTACCGCCGTTCCCTGATCCAGAAGTCGGCCGGTTTTGACGGCTCCGTGGTGGCCCGGCTGGAATACCGCATCCACAGCCAGTGGCTCCTTTTTGCCAAGGGGGGATGGGACTTCAACGACGCCGCCAACATCGGCCCCGACGGTATCGCCTATGACCTTACCGTGGCCCCCGGCACCCGCTATCTCTTTGGCGGCGGTGGCTTGGAGTATTATCCTCTCGGGAACCGGAATATCCGCCTGCACCTTGTGGGCTGGGCCGATGACCGGAGCCGGAAACTCAATCTCAGCCTGGGTCTCACGTTCCGCCTGCACATTGTCAAGTAACTGATTATGAAAAAATTGCATCTCCGTCGATCAACGGTTGAAGCCCTGATATTCCTCCTGGTCCTGGTAACGGTCTTCTCCCTGCTGGGCTCCCGGATGGGAAGCGGCAACATGCTCAAGACCATCATGAACACCGCGCACGACCTGCTGCTCAATACGGTGTTCTACCTCATGGGCATTACCGTGCTGACCGGTGCGCTGTCCAAGTTGATGTCGGAGTTCGGTGTAGTCACCCTGCTGGAGCGTTTCCTGCGCCCGCTCATGAAACCTTTGTACAACCTGCCCGGCGTGGCGGCCCTGGGCGCCGTGATGACCTTCCTGTCCGACAATCCGGCCATTATCGCCCTGTCCAAGGACAAGACCTTCAGTTCTTATTTCAAGAAATACCAGCTCATTTCCCTTACCAACTTCGGCACGGCATTCGGCATGGGCTTCGTTGTGATGATTACCATGATTGGCTACGGGCAACTCACCGGCGCCCTGGTGGGCCTGTTCGGCGCTTTCTGCGGCTCCGTCATCAGCACCCGAATCATGCAGCACAGCTGCCTTAAAACCTATCCGAAACTGGATTCCCCCGTACAGGGAGCCGTGGCTGAAACTCTTGAGGATGAGCCGGTTGAAGAGGTTCGGAAAGACGGCATCTTCATGCGTTTCCTTAACGCTGTTCTGGACGGCGGCAAGAACGGTGTGGAACTGGGCCTCCAAATCATCCCCGGCGTTCTCATCATCACCACGGCGGTGATCATGATTACCTTCGGCGCCGGTCCTTCCGGCGTTTACGACGGTTCTTCATCCCAGGGCGTTCCCATCCTGCCCTGGCTGGCCGAGAAGATTCACTGGGTGTTCGAATGGCTCTTCGGCTTCGAGCACATGGAGCTCATCGCCTTCCCGATGACGGCCCTCGGCGCCGTAGGCGCGTCGCTGGGCCTGCTGCCCACCTTCAACGCGGCGGGCATCCTGGACGGCAATGCCATTGCGGTGTTTACCGCCATCGGCATGTGCTGGAGCGGCTTCCTCTCCACCCACACCGCCATGCTGGATTCTCTGGGATACCGCAAGGTGATTTCCAAAGCCATCGGCGCGCATGCCATCGCCGGACTCTGCGCCGGAGTCATCGCCCACTTCCTCTTTCTGCTGGTTTCGCTGATTTAGGGCGTCTTTTACCAGCTGATGGCGGGCTGCTTAAGGGCTTCGTGCAGCTGGTCGTCGTAGCGGAGACGCACCTGGATGCCGGCTTCCTGGAAGTAGTAGCGCACGACGATTTCTTCTTCGATAAAGGGGATGATTTCGTCTTTCTTCAGGCGCAGGAAGGTTTCCTTATCCATTTCCAGTGATTTCTGGAGGGCGTCCAATTCTCCGGAAAGCGTTTCCGTGAGGCCGTCCTCGGCCAAAGACTTTTTCATCTCGTCGAAGAGGGCGCGGGCCTGGGAACGGTAATCGAAGTTCTTGTCGGCCGCGAAGGCGATGAAATCCTCGTAGTCCGTGAAATGGAAGTCTTCCACGGCGGGGATGCTTTCGTGCCTGCG
This sequence comes from uncultured Bacteroidales bacterium, assembly GCA_900320795.1. Lineage (GTDB taxonomy): Bacteria > Bacteroidota > Bacteroidia > Bacteroidales > UBA932 > Cryptobacteroides. The sequence goes on along the minus strand of ONTQ01000009.1, from coordinate 24,399 downwards.
CACGTAATCCAGGGCATACTGCTCCAGCACGCCGCTGTAAACCACTGAGTAGGTGAGGCGGGAGTAACGGTGGGCTTTCACCGTGAAGTCAGGGGTGATGCCGCCGCCGTCGCGCACGGTGCGCCCATGGGCCGTGGTGAAGGAATGGGTGAGCGAGTCGGGGATATGGCCGACGCTGCCGTCCTCGTTGCGGTGCGAGTAGTCGATGGCCTGGACGCATCGGCCCGAGGGGGTGTAGTACTTGGCGGTGGTCACCTTGAGCTGCCCGTCATAGGGCAGGGGACGAATGCTCTGCACCAGGCCTTTTCCGTAGGTGCGCGTGCCCACGATGGTGGCGCGGTCATAGTCCTGCAGCGCGCCGGAGACAATCTCCGAGGCCGATGCGCTGCCGCCGTCCACCAGCACCAGGAGGGGAATCTCAGTGTCGACAGGGTCGGTGGTGGTCTTGTAGATTTGTTCCTTGGCCGCCTTTCCCTTGGAGGTGAGGACCACGGAACCCTTGGGAACGAAGAGGGAGACGATGTTCACGGCTTCGCTCATGACGCCGCCGCCGTTGCCGCGGAGGTCCAGCACCAGGCGCTTCATTCCCTGGGCCTTGAGTTTGTGGTATGCGTCGCGGATGTCCTGACTGACGCCGTCGGTGAATTTGCTCAGGAAGATGTAGCCGTCGGCCTCATTCAGCATGTCGGCATATTCCATGGAGGGAAGGACGATGCGCTCCCGCACTACGGGAACGTCCATTACGTCGCCGGCCTTCCAACTTTCTCCGGCACGGAGTTTCTTGACTCTCAGGACCACCGTGGTGCCGGGCTTGCCGCGCATTTTCTCGCTGCAGTCCCCGCTCTGGAGACCGTGGGTGGACAGGCCGTCGATAGCTTCGATTTCGTCTCCGCAGCGGAGGCCCGCCCGAGCGGCCGGCGAGTTGAAATAAGGCTCGTTGATGAGGACGTTGCCGTTTACGTCCGGCTTATAGATGATGGCGCCCACACCGCCGTAAGAACTGTTGAGCATCATCTGGAAATCCTCCTGCTCTTCTTCGGGTACATAGACGGTATAGGGATCCAGGGCTCCCAGCATGGCGTCCACGGCGGCCCGCTCGATGCGGCCCACTTCCAGGGAATCCACGTAGGAACGGTTCAATTCCTTAAGGATGGCGTTGCTTACTTCCACCCATTTGCCCAGGGTGAAATCTTTGGACTGCGCGCCTGCGCAGATGGAAAAGGCCGCCAGGGCGACCATGACAAGACTGATTCGTTTCATGACTGCGCAAAGATAACAAAAAATGTGCTATCTTTGCGGCGGTTAATTAGTATGGTTTTATGAAATTAGTTTTCGCAACGGGCAACCCCGGTAAACTCCGGGAAGCAGCAGAGATTCTGGGCGAGGGTTTTGAGCTCGTCACCCCCGCAGAAGTAGGCATCACCGAAGAAATCCCCGAAACGGGAAACACCCTCAGGGCCAATTCCATGCAGAAAGCAGACTATATATACAAGAAAACCGGACTGGATTGTTTTGCCGATGATTCCGGTCTGGAAGTGGATATGCTGGGCGGCGCTCCCGGCGTGGAAACGGCGCGCTATGCCGGTCCCGGGCGGAATGCCGATGCCAACATGGCAAAACTCCTTGGCGAGATGGCCCGCCGGGAGAAAGAGGCCGCCATGGCCCGTACTAACGGCATTACGACGGCCAAGGCTACCCGGTCGGCCCGGTTCCGCACTTCGGTCACGCTCATCATCGGCGGAAAATATCATTTCTTCGACGGCGTGATGGAGGGTCACATCGCTATGGAGCGTGCCGGAAACGGCGGTTTCGGCTATGATCCCATCTTCATCCCCGATGGATATACCCAGACCAACGCCCAGTTGGGCGAGGAAGTGAAAAACGCCATCTCGCACCGCGGCAAGGCCCTTCGCGCCATGGCGGAATACCTGCGTGGATAACATCGAACTCATAGTGCTGGCCACCACCAAGGTGGGGGAGAACGCGGTTGTGGTGCACACCCTCTCGCGGGAACATGGCCGGCGCGGATTTTTGGTCAGGCCCGGAAAAAAGGCCGGCATGGCCCTCTTCCTGCCGCTGAACATCCTGGAGGCCGATGTGGTGGAAAACCCCAAATCGGCCCTTTGGAGTCTGAAGAACATCCTCCTCAAGGACGGGCTGCAGGGCATCCGGAACAACCTGTATAAAAACACCATGACACTCTTCCTGTCGGAGGTGCTCTTCCGCACGGTGCGGGACGGCGTTTTCGAGGACGGGCTGTATGAGTGGTGCCTGGGGTCCATTCTCACGCTGAACGCCCTGGAAAGCGATTTTTCCAATTTCCATATCCGCTTTCTGCTGGAGCTCTCGGGTGCGCTGGGCTTTCGGCCCACCTTTGACGACATCGCCCCGTTCGCCAGGGAGAATCTCCGGGACCTGAAACCTTTCCTGGAACTGGGTTTCGGGGAGTCCATGCTGGTGCCCCTTTCGGGTGCCTCCCGCAATGCGCTCTGCGAGTGTCTGTTACAGTATCTTTCCTATCATACGGAGCAGTCTATCCAGGTGAAATCCCTCTCTGTCCTCCGCGAATTGTACCGCTGAGGGAGTTTGTTTTTTGGTGCGGAATGCCTATCTTTGGGCCATGAGAAAGATTGCATTCCTGGCAGCATTGTTTGCCTTTTTGTCCTGTGGTTCATCGGCCAAGTCGGATCCGGAACCCACCCCGGAGCCGCCCGGACCGGAAAAACCTGCCATCGTTTTTGCCAAAGGGGCCGATATCAGCTGGGCCTCTGAGATGGAAGCGGGCGGCCGCAGCTTCAAGAAAAAGGACGGCACCGCTGCTCCGCTACTGGATGTCCTCAAAGACTGCGGTTTCAATGCCATCCGCCTGCGCGTTTGGGTGAATCCCTACGAAGGCTGGAGCGGCAAGGGGGACATCGTCTCCGTGGCCAAAAAGGTGAAAGCCGCCGGCCTGTCCCTCATGGTGGATTTCCATTACAGCGACTTTTTTGCCGACCCTTCCCGTCAGTTGGTCCCCTCGGTCTGGAAGGCCGATGCCAATGACGTGGACAAGATGGCCGTGCACGTGGCGGAACATACCAAAGACGTCCTCAGTGCCCTCAAGGGCACCGGCGTGGAGGTGAAATGGATCCAGATCGGCAATGAAACGCGCGGGGGCATGCTCTATCCCGCCGGAAAACTGAATTACGACAGGAAGGGTGACGAATTCGCCGGTTTCGTGAAACTCTACAATGCCGGTTACGATGCCGCCAAGACCATTTTCCCGGATGCATTCGTGATGCCGCACTTGAACAACGCCTTCGATTCCTCCAACAACACCTGGTGGTTCGGCCAGTTCAAGGCCCAGGGCGGCAAGTTCGACATGGTGGCGCTCTCGCACTATCCCCAGTATGAGAAAGATCCTTCCGGAACCAATTCCAAGGCCGTTTCCTATATCAAGTCAGCGGCGGCCGCCCTCGGTGTTCCGGTGATGATTTCCGAGGTGGGCGTAAAGTCCAAGGCCAATGAGGCATCGGCCAAGTCTCTGCTCAAATCCTTCATGGACCAGGTGACAAAACTGGACCAGTGTGCCGGTGTCTTCTATTGGGAGCCCGAGGTGGACGGCGTCTGGAAGCCGGAAATCTACACCAAGCCCGCCGAACTCTCCAAGTACAGCGGCAAGACGGAAACCGGCGCCTGGAATGCCTACGACCAGGGCGCTTTCACCACGGATGGCAAACCTACCTCCGTCCTGGACGTCTTCGCCGACTGATAAACCGCACATCAAAAAAAGGTTGCGACCCTTCTTCCGGCCGCAACCTTTTGCTTTAGGAGAAACAGCGAGGGCTGCTATTTGCTCTGCTGAATCTGAGCCTGGGCAGCGGCGAGGCGGGCGATAGGCACGCGGAACGGCGAGCAGCTCACGTAGTCGATGCCGATGGTGTTGAAGAAGAAGATGGACTCCGGGTCACCACCATGTTCACCGCAGATACCGCACTGCAGGCCGGGGCGCTTGCTGCGGCCCTTGTCCACACCAATCTTCACCAACTGGCCCACGGCCTTCTGGTCGATGTGCTGGAACGGGTCGGCATCCAGAATCTTGTTGCCCAGATAGTCACCCATGAAGGTGCCGATGTCGTCGCGGCTGAAGCCGAAGGTCATCTGGGTGAGGTCATTGGTGCCGAAACTGAAGAACTCGGCGGCGCGGGCCATGCGGTCGGCCGTAAGGGCGGCACGGGGAATCTCGATCATGGTACCGAACTGGTAGTCGATCAGCTGGGCGGTCTTGGCCTCCACTTCTGCCTTGATGCGGTCGCAGATCACTTTCTGGAAGCTGAGCTCACGGGCGCTGATGGTCACGGGAATCATGATTTCCGGATGCGGGTGCAGACCTTCCTTCTGGAGTTCGGCGGTGGCGGTGAAGATGGCGCGGTACTGCGTTTCGGCGATGAGCGGGAAGCTCACGTGCAGACGGACGCCGCGGTGGCCCATCATCGGGTTCACCTCGTGGAGGCTTTCGCCACGCTTCTCCACTTCCTTCACGCTGATACCGAGATCCTTGGCCAGTTCTTTCTTCTTTTCCTCACCCTGAGGAACGAACTCGTGGAGCGGCGGATCCAGGAGACGGAACACGACGGGTTTGCCATCCATCACGCGGAGGGTTTCCTTCACGGCAGCCTTCATGAAAGGCTCCAGTTCTGCGAGGGCGGACTTGCGTTCCTCATCCGTGTCGCAGAGGATCATCTTGCGGAGCTTGGACAGAGGAATTTCGCTGTTGCGGCCATAGAACATATGTTCGATACGGAACAGGCCGATACCCTGGGCGCCGAACTTGAGGGCGCGGGCGGCATCTTCCGGCGTATCGGCATTGGTGCGGATACCCAGTTTGCGGAACTTGTCGCACATGGCCATGAACTTGGCAAAGAGCGGGTTCTCGCTGGCGTCCATGGTTTCGATGGCGCCGTCGTAAACCAGACCCTTGGCTCCGTTGAGGGACAGCCACTCACCTTCCTTGAACGTCTTGTCGATGCCGGCGAACTTCACGGTCTTGTCCTTGAAGTTGATCTTGAGGGCGTCGCAGCCTACGATGCAGCACTTGCCCCAGCCGCGGGCCACGAGGGCTGCGTGGGAGGTCATGCCGCCGCGCTCGGTGAGGATGCCCACGGAGGCGTGCATGCCGTCGATGTCTTCGGGAGAGGTCTCTTCACGGACCAGGATGCACTTCTTGCCGTTCTTGGCATAGGCGATGGCGTCCTCGGAAGTAAAGACGATCTGACCTACGGCGCCACCCGGGGAAGCGGGCAGACCCTGAGCCAGAACGGCGGCCTTCTTCTCGGAAGCGGGATCCAGGATCGGGTGCAGCACCTCGTCCAGCTGGGCGGGAGCCACGCGGAGGACGGCCGTCTTCTCATCGATGAGGCCTTCCTCTACCATATCCACGGCCATCTGCAGGGCAGCCAGGCCGGTGCGCTTGCCGATACGGCACTGCAGCATCCAGAGCTTGCCTTCCTGGATGGTGAACTCGATATCCTGCATGTCCTGGAAGTGGTCTTCGAGGTGCTTGCGGATGTCGTCCAGTTCCTTGTAAACCTCGGGCATGGCTTTTTCGAGGGATGTCAGGTTCTTGTTTTTCTCGCTCTTGGTGGCTTCGTTCAGGGGGTTCGGGGTGCGGATACCGGCAACCACGTCTTCACCCTGGGCGTTGATGAGCCATTCACCATAGAACTTGTTGTCACCGTTGGCCGGGTTGCGGGAGAAAGCCACACCGGTAGCGGAGGTGTCACCCATGTTGCCGAACACCATGGACTGCACGTTCACGGCAGTGCCCCAGTCATCGGGAATGTGTTCAATCTGGCGGTAACGGATGGCGCGCTTGCCGTTCCAGGACTTGAACACGCCGCCGATGGAGCCCCAGAGCTGGGCCTTGGCATCGTCCGGGAATTCAACGCCCAGGACTTCCTTGATGCGAACCTTGAAAGCCTCGGCCAGATCCTTGAGCTGGTCTGCGGTGAGCTCGGTGTCGCTCTTGTAACCGTTGGCCTTCTTCACCTCTTCCATCATGCGGTCCAGTTGCTGGCGGATACCCTGGCCGTCGGCCGGCTCGATACCCTCGGCTTTTTCCATCACGACGTCGGAGTACATCATGATGAGGCGGCGGTAGGCGTCATACACGAAACGCGGGTTGCCGGTCTTCTTGATCATACCCGGGATGGTCTTGGAGCACAGGCCGATATTGAGGATGGTGTCCATCATGCCCGGCATGGAGGAACGGGCACCGGAGCGGCAGCTGACGAGGAGCGGGTCGTTCTCATCGCCGAACTTCTTGCCCATGATCTTTTCCGTAGCTTCCAGGGCTGCGGCGACCTCGGCGCGGAGTTCAGGGGTGTAACCACCGCCCAGACGGTAATACTCCGTGCAGCATTCGGTGGTGATGGTGAAACCAGCGGGCACAGGCATGCCCAGAAGGTTCATCTCGGCCAGGTTGGCACCTTTGCCACCCAGAAGTTCTCTCATCTTGCCATCGCCCTCGGCATGTTTTCCGCCGAAACGATAGACTCTTTTCTTAATTTCTGCCATAAGATTTGTATTAGGTTTAAAGAATAATTGCGCGTAATCATGCAAATATACAATTATTTCGGCAAATAATGAAAAGAATCTTCGCCGCTGTTCAGATTACGGGGTTTCTCCGGTCCACCCGGCGATGTCCCAAGGGCTGAAATCGTAGGTGAGCGCGCGGTGGTAACAGCCTTCGTAGCAGTTTTTTTTGGCTTCGTAATCGGCCTGGCACATCGCGAAACTGTTTTCCCGGGCCGATTGCTGCGGATCCGGGAAAATGGGATCCAGCACATGGAGGACCAGCCGGACCTCCCGGAACGAAGGCGCCTGGAGCCGCGGCAAATCCTGCATCTCCACGAAGGTCGGAATCACGGGGACGCCATATTCGGCCGCGAAGAGGAAAGCGCCCCGCTTCCCGGGACGGGGTTTCCGGTAATTGAACCACATTTCCTGCTCGGGGTAGATGAGGATAAAGCGCCGCCGGTCCAGCTGCTTCTGCATCAGCTGCCGGAAGGCTCCGTTCATATACGAAGGCTCCCGTATCAAGGGAATTACGTCGATGTTTCTGAGCACGAAGCCGTTGAGTCCCGGCATCACGAAGTTAGTTCCCTGGCTCACGGCGATGAGCCGGCCCCTTCCGGTATCGAGGGCCATGCGCCGGAGGACGCCATTGTCGAAAGGGTTGAAGTGGTTGCCGGTCACAAAGGCTGCTCCTTTCACAGCGGCTATTTTTTCCAGGCCGACGATTTCGTTTACCCCGTCGCTGTACCGTCTCCGCCAGGCATCGACGACGGCCCTTGCCAGCAGATTCTTCGCTTTGAAAAGCGGGGAATCCATCCGGTCCACATAGCGGAGGATATCGGCCTTGAGGGCCTCGGGGGACCATTCCGGGTCGAAGGGTTCCGTTTTGTCGTTGAAGCGGCCCTCCGCAGCCGCACGGCGGATGTTTTCGATGGCCTGGCTCCGCCCCGGTGTCACTAAGAGCATAACCGCAGGGCCGGTCTGGCTTCTATGAGGGAACGGAACGACACCGGAGCTTTGGCCAGGCGGGCGGCCATCCGGATGAGTTTGCCGATGGCGCCCTTATAGTTTTTCATGGCGTCAGTATCTTGGAGGAAAGCGTCGCGCCGGGCCCGGATATCGGCTTCGTAACCGGATGTGGCGGCATATTTCCAGAAAATGTCGCCGAAGGGGACGCTCTCGTTGAGCCAGGGTTTGGAAGCGAGGTTGAAATGAATGATCTGGGGATTGTCCATGTAATGCAGGCACTCCGAAGGCATGGCGTTCCAGTCAGGGTCCAGATAGTGGATTCCCTGCCAGCAGAGGGTATTCAGGTAGTCCTGGTCGGGCGCCACGGTCTCCAGGCCATAGCGGCACACCCAATCCAGGAAACGGCCGGCCAACTGTTCTTCCCTCAGACGTTTGCAGTTTAAAAGCAAAACCCCGGAGTTTACATAATTATGATGGTCCACGCCCACATAATCGTCGATATAGCGCATGAACGGGCCGATTTTCTGGATGGAGTAGTCGGCCACGGCGCCCACCAGCCTGTTGCCGAGGGGTTCCCGGTACAGGAGAGAGATGTCGCCCGGGACCACGAGGTCCGCGTCCAGGTAGATGGCTTTGTCGAACTGGGGGAACAGTTCCGGAATGAAGAGGCGGAAATAGATGGTGAGCGAGGCAAAGGCACCGAAACAGTGTTGCTGCAGCTTTTCTACCCCCGGGAGGGCGTGCATCCGCTCGGACAGCGGATAAAAGCAGATATGGAAACGCTCGTCCGCAAAACGTGAAAGCCGCTCCCGGTTACGGGCCGAAAGGTCGTCGGCAAGAATATGAATCTGGTATTCATACGCCCGGGAGGCGTTTTCCTTGATGGAATTGATGGCAGTTGCAAGGAACGGCGAATAGGCGTCGTTCACGGAAAAGAAAATAGGAATGAGTTCGGTTTTCATGTCGTTCAAATCTTTTCGGTTTGTATCGCAAAAGTACTTCTGATGCCATTTTGAGAGAAAAAAATGTCATTGGGACGAACGGTTTGTGACGAAATCTGCATATTTGGGATAAAAATGCAAATTTTGGGACGAAAAAAATATTTTTCCTATCTTTGTCCCATTAAATAGTGACGTATGAAGCCCATTTCGAGAACTTTCTACAAAATGCCGTCCCAAGTGATGTTCTTTACGGTGGTCCCGGTGTTCTATTTTCTCTTTGTCCTGACGTATAATCCATTCAATATCAGTGATTTTCTTTCGGTTGCGCAAGGGCGGTTCACGCTTAATCTCATTATCTGCAGCCTCATTGTCCTGGCCGTTACAGTGCTCTCCAGGATGCTCCTTTTTCTTCTCAAACGCCTTCTGGACCTGAACTGGGCCCTGTATATATTGTGGTGCGTGGGAGAAGTCGTTGTGAGCGGGCTCTTTATGTCCATTCCGCTCGGAATCGGTTGGGCAGGGGTGCGGACTTACTTCGGAACCATGTCTCTCTGTGTGCTGTACACGGCCGGAATCCTGGTCTTTCCGCTCTCTATCCTGACCATGGCCGTCCAACTCTATGTGATGAATGAAAGCGTTGGCAGGGCTCCCCGAGTGGATGAACGGACGCTCCTTCGCTTCTATGACGATCAGAAAAGGCTTAAACTGGTCGTCTCATCCGAGGCGGTATTGTACATTGAAGCAGAGGAGAATTATGTCCGCATCGTCCATCTTGACAATGGCCGTGTCAAGGAATTCACGCTGCGCTCCTCCATGCGCGCACTGGAAGAGAACCTGGTCCGGCACGGGCTTCTCCGCTGCCATCGGTCTTTCTTTATCAATGCCAGCCATGTGGAATTGCTGAGAAAAGACGCCAATGGCTATGCGCTGGCCCAGCTGGACCACAATGGCGCAAAGCCCATACCGGTTTCCAAACGCTATTATGATGCGTTGGTTGAATTGTTATAATTACGTGAATTTCAGAAGGTTAAGTTATAATTTTATAAATAAAATTATTTAATTATTGCAAATTGAAAGAAAAATTTGTTTTCCCGATAAAAGATTGTAACTTTGCCATTGGACATTGAAGTAATTTCATGTCTATTTGTTAAGTTCGTTTTATATACCCGAACGGCATCCTTGGGGAGGGGTGTCGTTCACTTTTTGGGCATAGCCCAAAAAGTGAACCTTCTCCACGTTACCCCATCCCCAACCCCTTCCCTCGGGGAAGGGGCTTTGTCGCTTTGCTCCGAATGCCGGTAAAGAGCCTTAAAGGAGTTTGGCGGCAATTTCGGAGAGGTCGGAGCGCTCGCCCTTGCGCAGGAAAACGTGCTGGAAGAGCGCCTGGCCCTTCATTTTCTCGCCCAGGTGGGTGAGGCCGTTGCTCCACTGGTCCAGGTAGGGCTGGTCTATCTGGAAGATGTCTCCGGTAAACACCATTTTGGTGCCTTCTCCAGCGCGGGTGATGATGGTCTTCACCTCGTGCGGGGTGAGGTTCTGCGCTTCGTCCACGATGAAATACACTTTTCCCAGGGAGCGGCCGCGGATATAGGCCAGCGGTGAAATGAGAAGCCTTTCATCCTTGAGCATGGCCTCAATCCTGAGGGCCTGCTTGCTGGAAGGCTTGAAGCAGCGCTTGATGACGTCCAGGTTGTCCATCAGCGGCTGGATGTACGGACTCATCTTGGAGCGCTGGTCTCCGGGCAGGAAGCCGATATCCTGTCCGCCAAGCACCACCGTGGGGCGCGAAAGGATAATCTGGTCGTAGTCGTCGGCCTGTTCCAGGGCGGCGGCGAGGGCCAGCAGCGTCTTCCCCGTTCCGGCACCGCCGGTGAGCGACACCAGCGGAATCCTGGGATTCAGGCAGGCGTCCAGGGCGAACTTCTGCTCATCGTTGCGGGGACGGATGCCGTAGGCCTCACGGCTGCGCACCAGGGCTATCACCTTGCGGGAAGCGTCATACCGGGCGCACACCGATTCTCCGCCGAAATTGAACTTGTATAATTGGTTGGGGGCGGGCTCCTTCTCGGAGACCTCCTTCCAGTCCATGCAGTTGTCTTGTCCGTAGGCAAGGCGCTGGACGGCTTCCGAGGAGGCTTCCATTTGGATGACTTCCCGCTCCAGGCTCTCCGTCACCTCGTCGTCCATGCGGTCGCGGAGGTAATCCTGCACCTCCATGCCGGCGGCTTTGGCCTTGAGCCTCAGGTTGATATCCTTGGTCACAAGGGCCACGAAGCGGCGCGGATTGTTGTCCCGCACCCACATGGCCGTGGCCAGGATGCGGTGGTCCTGGATGTCGTCTTTGAACAGGTCCTGGAACTCGGGGGCGAAGGGATGGTTGGGCTCAATCTTGATAAAGCCCAGTTTGGGCCCCAGCGGAACGCCCCGCTTCCCGAACTTCTGCCGGTCCGTGAGTTTGGTGATTTCACGCATGAAGGCACGGGCGTTGAACGAGAGCGCGTCATTGCCCTTCTTGAACTTGTCCAGTTCTTCCACCACCGCCATGGGAATGACGATGTCGTTGTCCTGGAAACTCTTCACGCTCTTGTAGTCGTGAAGGATGATGTTGGTGTCGAGAACGAAAATTTTGGACATATTTGTTAATCTTCCCCTTCCAGGGTATTTAACAGGGACTCAAGGATTTGCGGGATTTCCACGGCTTCCGTGAGGCACACCCCGGCATGCGAGACGGCCGGGTGGCCGATGGGGAAATACACCACATCCTGCAGGATGAGTTCCGCGTCTATGTAATCATAATCTATGTCGGCCACCTGGAGCACGACGCCGGGCACTTCGCTGAAGAGCACCCGCACCTGGGTTTCTCCGCCGTAAGCCTTGCAGACGTTCCGGATGCTGACATCCGCCCCGGTGCCGCCTGCGGTCATGGCGCGGAGACAGCCCATGAGACCGCCGTCGCCCACGGTGGCGCCGGCCTTCACGATGCCGTCTTCCACCAGTTCCCGGACAACCTCGTAGCAGTCAATGAAATAATCGGCGTCATTCACCTCCGGTGCCGTGGAGGGATGGGCGCCCAGGGCCTGGGCCAGGGCCGATCCGCCCAAGCGGTAGTCGCAGGGGTCGAAGGGGATGTAGATGAGCCAGTCGGAGGTTTCCGGAACCAGCGCGTCGGGTGCCTTGCGGCGGCGCGAGATGCGCGGATTGGCTGTGCGGTAGGGGAGTTCGCGGAAGAGGGAGGCTTCCTCGTCCACCGCGTCTTCCTCCGCCACGGTGCCCGCCTTGAAAGACACCGCCGGCTGCCCGCTGCAAAGCGTGTAGCGGTCCAGCTTGAGCCCCAGCGCATCGATATACGCGCAGGCGCTTTCTACCGAATGGTAAAAGGCCGCGGCATGGCCGATTTCCCGGTCATTCCACTTCCAGTCGGCCTTGAGGGTGAGGTCTCCCAGGCGGAAGTGGCCGCTCATCCAAATGGCGTCCAGCAGGGCCTGGGCCACTTTGGAGGCGGTATAGGGCCCGGCGAACGAAAGCGGCAGCGAGCGTTTTCCGTCCAGCATGAGGGCATACTCCTCTATGGCCGATTCGTCGAAGATGTAGTTGTCCGGCCGAAGGTCCAGCTGCTCGTCGGCCAGGGTTCCGGGATCACCGTCCGGCTCCAGCGGAGGCTCTATGGAGCACTCCCGGAGCATACGGGCAGGGGACAGGGGCATCTGTACCCCGTCGATGATATAATTGCTGTGCAGCAAATCTGTCATGGCTCAAATTTAAGCAAATTTCGGCAGATAACAAACACGGATTTTTTTCTATCTTTGTATTTGTATGGAATTGAATTTTTCAGAGGCAGAATATTTAAAACTGGTTCAGGACATCTTCCGCCGCTTCCCGTCGGTGCAGAAAGATGGCTTTACATCCGGCGCCTACAAGCCCGGTCTGGAGCGGATGCAGGCCTTTGACCGGGCCCTCGGAAACCCCTCCCGCGCCTTCCGGAGCGTCCATATCGCCGGAACCAACGGCAAGGGCTCCGTGGCCAATATGCTGGCTTCTGCCGGGAAGGCCTGTTCGCTAAAAGTAGGACTTTTTACATCTCCGCATATCCTGGACTTCCGGGAGCGCATGCGCATCGGCGGCGCCATGATTCCCAAGGAATATGTCTTCGCCTTCCTGTCGGAATGGATGAACTGGATCATCGCGCACGAACTCTCCTTCTTCGAGATCACCACGGGCCTGGCCTTCAAGTGGTTTGCCGATGAGCAGGTGGACCTGGCCGTCATCGAGACCGGCCTTGGCGGAAGGCTGGATTCCACCAACATCCTGGAGCGGCCCAACCTGACGGTCATCACCTCCATCGGCCTGGACCATTGCGATTTGCTGGGCAGCACACGGGCGCGCATCGCGGCCGAGAAAGCCGGTATTTTCAAGCTGGGTGTGCCGGCTGTGGTGGGGGAGAGCGATCCTGAAACAGACCCTGTCTTCAACGAGAAGGCCTGGATGTTCTGCCCGCTCACCTATGCCGACCATGCCCGCCCCGCGCTGTGGCACCGCCATGCCGCCATCCTCCGGGAGATGGACCTGCATGCCAAGGTGCAGGAGAAGAACCTCCGGACCGTCCTCTGTGCCCTGGAATGCCTCAGGGGACAGCCTGGCCTCCAGGTCCTCGGGGACGAAGCCGCCGTGCTGGATGGCATCATCCACACGGCCCGCAATATGGACTTTCACGGGCGCTGGGAACGCCTCTCCGCACAGCCTTATGTGATTGCCGACATCGGCCACAACGCCCAGGCGCTGGAGCAGAATTTCGCCCAGTTGCAGGCGCTGCTCAAAGATGGCCAGTTCTCCTCGCTCATCATAGTGTACGGCGTGATGGCCGACAAGGACCTGGACGCCATCCTCCCCTTGATGCCGGAAGATGCCACCTACATCTTCACCGCCCCCGATACGCCCCGCGCCCTTCGGGAAGAAGTGATTCTGGAGCGGTACAAGGCCTACCGGGAAGCGCAGGAGAAGCCTGTCCGGGCCTATGCCTTCACGGCGGTCCGCCAGGCCGTACAGATGGCCATCCACCTTTCCAAGACCCTTTCCGAACAGTTGAACCGCAGCGCATCGGCCGAAAAACCGGCCCCGCCGCTCATCTATATCGGCGGAAGCACTTTCGTCGTGGCCGAAGCCCTGCCGCTTTTCCGCTCTTAGGTACAAAACTTGTTCTCTCCCCCATAGATCAAGAAATGCGCTATTATGAAAAGAAGTTTCTTCACCTGGTTACTGGCCCTGATGACCGGTACCGCAGCCATTGCATCGCCTATGAATGATGGTCATGTACTCACCGCCCTATGGAAGCAGTACGAGGAAGCCTCCAAGGCCGACCGCCCCCAGAAGGAGGCGGAAATCCTTGGCCAAATCAAGGAAGAGGCCATTCAGAAGCACCTTCCTGTCGATTTTTACGACGCCGCCACCACCTATGTGAACGTGGTCGTGCGCCGGGACTGGAAGCAGCAGAACCGCCTCCGCGCAGAGTTGGAGAAAGAGGTGAAGGAGTTTGACGAGCCCATTGTCACTTTCCACTGGATGAACGCCTGGAACGGGGCCTCCTCGGATGCCCTGTGGGCTTTTGTCAAGCAGAACGAAGACCGGTTCCAGGGCCATACGCCGGCCTTTTACCGCAATATCCAGGGCTATCTGGGCGGCACGCTGAAGCCTTTCATCCGTAGTGACAAGGAATATGTCCTGTGGCGCATTCTTGCCAATCGCGGAAGTTACAACCTTCCGGGGGATGAGGTTTATAAAGCGCTGCTCTCAGAGATTTCGGGCGTCTATCCCAACGAGGCCGCCCTTGAATACCATGTGCTCAGCAGCCGCTATTATCCGGAATCCCAGAGGGATGAGCAGCGGCAGAACCTGGCCGCCTTTGCCAACAAATACAGCGGGAAGGCCGTCTCGGTTTATCCCAAGGCTGCCCTGCTGGACCTTCGTAAAAGGGAGTTGGACAAGGAGGACCATTCCACGGCCGAGATGTACCGTTCCCTCTGCGAGAATGCGAAGCGCCTGGAAGCCGAGCGCAATGCCTATCGCGGTACTGAGGCCGATATCGCCGCCGGCTGCAAGGCCCCGTCGGAACTCATCGGCATCCTCACCGGCAAGAACCTGGAAGTGACCATGGACAAGGACATCATCCGTGTCATTTTCCGGAATCTGGACCGCGCCACGGTAACCCTTCGCCGCGGAGACAAGAGCATCAAGACCTGGAAGGCCGTCAATCCCATCGGCAGTTTCTATATTAAGGATACGCTTACGCTCAAGATGCCTGCGTTGGAAGACGGAGACTATACCGTGGAGGCCGTAAACGGCAAACTGTCCTCCATGGACGCCTACACGCAGTTCACCCTCTCCATCGCCACCCGCAGGGATGCCGAAGGCGCCAAAGTCTATGTGGCCGATTACGAGACCGGGCAGCCGCTCCAGAAGGCGACGTTGCATCTGTTGAAGGGAGACAAGGTACTGAGCAGGACCACCCTCAGGCTGGACGGCTTCACCCCGCTGCCGCAGGCTTTTGTGAAAGTCATGGACAAAGAGGATGCCTACCTCACCCTCCAGGCCATCAGCGAAGACCGCAAATCCCGCCCGGTGAGCCTTTCCGACCGCTATTACTCCTATTATGAAAGAGACCGCATCCGCTGCAACATCTACCGTGACCAGGGCGCCTATCATCCCGGCGACACGGTGAACTTCAAGGCCGTGGTCTATCAGGGAGATCCCCGGCGCTCCTTCTCCGTGGTGGAAGGAAAGGATGTGGAAGCCCGCCTCAGGGACTCCGAAGGCAAGCAGATTGGCGCTTTGTCCCTGAAAACCAACGAATTCGGTTCTGTGAGCGGCCGATTTGTGCTGCCCCTGGGTGCCAGAAACGGCCGTTTCAGCCTCTCCATATCCGGTCTGGAAACCGTTTACTTCCGCGTGGACGAGTTCGTGCTGCCCAGTTTCGAACTCAGTTTCGACCCGGTGGACCGGCTTTATCTGGCAGGGGATACGGTCCTCGTGAGCGGCAAGGTCACGTCCCTGTCCGGACACAGCCTCGCCGGAAGCCATGTCTCGTTCAATGTCAACTTGTTCGGCAGACCTGTCCTGGAACAGGAAGGGGAAATATCGGCCGACAATACCTTCCGCTTCCTTTTCCCGGCCCGCGAAAGGGGTTATTATCACGCGGAAGTGAAAGTGACGGACGCTACCGGCGAAACGCTCAGTTTCTCCAACGGCTTTTATGTGGGCGATGAGATTTCCGTGGAGGCGATTGTTCCGGACGATGCCGATTCTGACCTCGTCCCCAAAGACAAGGAATATCCCCGATACACCCTTTTGGGAACAACGCTGCGGCTTCGGCTCGAAGGCCGCGACGCGTCCGGCCATACCGTGCCCCTCCCCGTGCAATACACCCTCCTGGGGGCCGATAAAACCGTCCTTGCTACCGGAGAAACCCCGTCCGGAAAGGACCTTTCCTTCGACCTGCCCGGCGGCGGATTCTATAAACTGGAGACGCTGGTGGAGGTGGCGGCAAAGGACGGCCGTCGTATTTCCAGGGCGCGCAGTTTCTACTTCTACTGCATTCCGGAGGCCGAAAAGACCCTGATGCCGCAGGTGAGCCGGGTGTTCATCCCCGGGCCGCTCACCGTGGCTGCCGGTGCGCCGATATCGGCCCGGATGGGCACTTCCGAAGGAAAGGCGTATGCCCTTGTGCTCCTGTACGGAGAAGGCCGCCAGGTGCTGGAATCCAGGAAGTTGGAGGTGGCCGACGGCACCATCGAAGACCTCTCTTTTGAATACAGGGAGTCTTATCCTGATGCCGTGCGCCTGCAGGTGTTCTATTTCATTCACGGGACTGCCGTGAACTACGACTGGCAGTTCCGCCGGGAGAAAGACCGCTACAGCCTGCCGCTGCAGTTTACTCGTTTCCACGACAAGGCCTATCCGGGCGCACTGTACAGTTTCGCCCTCCGGACCGCTCCTTCCACCGAGGTGCTGGTGGCGGCCTGGGACAAGAGCCTGGATGCCGTCCAGCACAACGGCTGGCCGCTGGTGAACACCCTGGATGTCTCCGTGGACTACCTGTCCGTGGAAAGCGAATGCGGCCGGGTAGGGAAGGCTTATGTGGACCGTATCCTGTACCGCGGCATGACCAAGGGCGGAGTGGCCTTCGAATCTGAGATGATGATGGCCGATGCCGCCCCTGCCGCCGCTCCCGTAATGAAGGAGTCCGGCAATGTGCCGGGGAGGAATGCGTCCGCATCGGCCGGGGAGGCTGCGGCCGACGTGCCTCTCCGCACCGATTTCTCCACGGCCCTCACCTTCCAGCCGCATCTTCTCACATCGGCCGACGGGACACTGGAATTCAGTTTCCGCACATCAGACAAACTCTCTACCTATTATGTAAGGGCCCTCTCCCACGACAAAGGAATGCACAACGCCCTGGTAGAGAAAGAGATGGTGGTGTCCGTGCCGGTGAAGGTGGCCCTTTCGGAGCCCCGCTTCCTGTATGCGGGAGACGTGTACGACTGCGTACTCACGGTCTCTTCCAACAGTGAAAAGCCCGTCTCCGGCACCCTGGTGCTGGTGACTTCCGCGGAAGGGGAACCCGCTGCGTCCCAGATGGTTCCCGTAACCGTGGCCCCCGGCGAAGTTCTCTCCCATACCTTCCGGCTCACCTGCCCCTCCTGTCATCCTGAGCGAAGCGGAGAATCTCTCATCCTCAAGGCCGTCTTCAAGGCGGCGGAGTTCTCCGACGCCGTGCAGGTGACTGTGCCGGTGTATCCGGCCGCCCAGGTGCTCACAGAGGCACATTCGGTCGTCCTTCGGAGCGGCATGTCCCGTGAAGCCCTCCTGAAGGAACTGCAGGGCCGGTTCGTGAATGTGCCGGCATCGGCCGCCGCCCTGAAGGAAATCTCGGTTCTGGACATGGTGTGCGATGCCATCCCTTCGCATGTGGAGCCTTCCGGCAAGGATGTGCTTTCCCTCTCGGAAGCCTGGTACATCCGCCATATGGCAAGTCGGCTCGAAATTCTGGACCGGAAGAAGGAGGCATCCGACATGGCCGCTCTTGACCAGAATGCCCTGCTGGATAAAATCATGGCATGCCGCAACGGCGACGGCGGTTTCGGCTGGTTCGAGGGAATGAAATCCTCTCCTTCCATCACCGCCGTGCTCCTGGAGCGGACGGCCAAACTCCGTGCCCGGGGCTTCGCTTCCCCCGACCTTACCTCTTCAGTCAAGTATCTGGACCGGGAGCAGTTCGATGAAAGCCGTCCTTTCTGGTACGGCGCCCTTTCCGATGCACAGTATTGCTACATCCGCTCCCTGTATCCCGAGGTCCCCTTCGAGGTGAATCCGGTATCGGAGGAAGGCAAGAAGCGCATAAAGGCTTTCAAGAAGTGGGCGGTGGATTACCTTACGCCCTCCAAGAAGGACGGACGCGGTCTCAAGGGACAGATCCTCCAGAAGAGCCGTCGGCTGATGACCCTGGAGAACCTGCTTTCCCTGGACGCCGGCCTTCCCCTCGCCAAAGCCTGGGGCGTGAACCTGTCATCGGCCCTGCGCAAGTCCATGGATGCCGATGAACTGTCGCTCCTGGAATATGCCGTGGAGCACCGGGACGGCGGCTGGTACTATCCCAATGCCGTCATGCCCTGGCGCGGGCTCATGGAGAGCGAGGCCTATGCCCATTCGCTCCTGTGCGACCTCCTTACCCGCGTGGCTTCCTCCGACAGTCCCGTGGCCAATGGCATCCGCCTGTGGCTCATGCTGCAGAAGGAAACCCAGCACTGGGACACCGAACCGGCCTATATCGACGCCATCACCTCCATCCTGGACGGCCCCGAGTCTGTATTGAACACCAAGGTACTGGTACTGTCGGCCACCTATGAAGCTCCCTTTAAGGAAGTGAAGGCCAGTGGAAACGGCTTCAAAGTGGAGCGCAGGTTCTACAAGGAAGTGGAAGGAGCCCTGGTAGATCTCCATCCCGGCGACCCTGTCCAGGTGGGCGACAAGATTCTGGTGAAATACCTCATCTGGAATGCCGAGAACCGGAGCTTCGTGAAGCTGACTGCCGGCCGGGAAGCCTCCCTGCAGCCCGTACAGCAGTTGTCCGGACATCTGGGTTACGGCTTTATCGGCTTTGGCCGGCGTTCCGTGTCCTGGGGATTCGTGCCGCAGGGCTACCGCAACGTAAAAGCCGCCTGCACGGAGTTCTACTTCGACTCCTATCCGGAAGAAAACACGGAACTCTCCGAGGAGTTCTACGTGCAGCGGGCCGGTACTTTCGTGGCACCGGTTGCCGTGATCGAGTCCCTCTACGCGCCGCACTACCGCGCCAACAGCGCCTACCGCGCCCCGCTGGTCTCCGCCACCCGATAGCCAAACTTTCGTGCTCTCAGGCACCGCCGCCACACATAACCAGGCCTGGCGTTGCCCCTGGGGTGCAGTCTTTGGGGCCTCCGCGGGGCAAATTGAGCGGTTTTTGCCCCTGGGGTGCAGTCTTTGGGGCCTCCGCGGGGCAAAAAAAACACCTGCAGGGGAAACTGCAGGTGCTTTTTTGTGGGCGGTACTGGATTCGAACCAGTGACCCCCTGCTTGTAAGGCAGGTGCTCTGAACCAACTGAGCTAACCGCCCGATTTGCGGATTGCAAAGGTAGTAAGTTTTCTTGAAATTGCAAAAAAATATCATTAAATTGCAGGCTCAAAACTGTTAAACGATATGCTGTCAGTAATAGCGTTGGCCATTTTGCCGGCCCTGATTCTACTATACTACACCTATCAGCAGGACAAACTGCAACGTGAGCCTGTGAAAAACCTTGTAAAGGCGTTTTTCTTTGGCGGCGCCTCCGTTTTTGCATCGCTCCTCATTTCGGTGCCCTTGATGAACCTGGGGCTTTTTCCGCAGAAGATTGTCACGTATATGGATGCCCTCCGCTGCGCTTTTTTCGGTGCTGCCATCCCGGAGGAGACCGCCAAGCTGGTGCTGCTGTGGCTCTTCCTCCGCAAATGTGCCGATTTTGACGAGCGCATGGACGGTATCGTGTACGCAGCGTGCATCGGCCTGGGTTTTGCGGCATTTGAGAACATCGAGTACCTTTTTGCGGCCGGGTCCCAATGGGTTACCGTAGGCATCAGCCGGTCCCTTACGGCCATTCCCGCCCACTTCGGCTTTGCCGTAATCATGGGCTATTACTACTCCCTGAACCACTTCGACCGGTACCGCGCTCCGGGCGCCGGCATCAAGATGTGGCTGTATCCCGTCATCGGCCATGGCGTGTATGACTGGATTGCCATGACGCAGGAGGTGACGCCGGAGTTGAGCGGCGCTATTGCCATCGCCATCCTGCTGCTGTGCTACTGGCTCATCAAGTGGGGCCGCGAGCACATGAAAAAGCACCTGGACGCAGATTCTTTTGATACGATAACAACCATTGACGAACAATAATGAAAAAGATTATCCTTCTGGCCGTTGCCACCTTCGCCGCATTCTCGCTGAATGCCCAGAACATCGTAAAAGGTTCCATTGAAGGCGTCCCTGCACAGGGCTCCTATCATCCCACCTATTCTTCGGACGGTGCCCAGTACCTTCCCAAGAACGTCATCCTGATGATTGGCGACGGCACGGGCCTGGCACAGATTGCAGCTGGCTATTTCGCTAATAATGAAGAACTTACCTATTTCAACCTCAAGCATATGGGATGGGTGACTACCAAAAGTGCCGATGCCTTCACCACCGACAGTGCCGCCTCCGGTACCGCCTATTCCACCGGCTGCAAGACCTACAACAACGCTGTAGGCGTGGACGTGAAAAAGCGTGCCCGTCCCAACATTCCGGAACAGGTTGCCAAATATGGCGTCATTTCCGGCGTAGTCTCCACGGACGACCTGAACGGCGCTACCCCCGCCGCCTTCTTCGCCCATCAGGAGCACCGCCGCATGACCGATGAAATCTGGGCCGATCTTCCCGGCAGTGTCCTCAAGTACTTCGCCGCCGGCAGCAAGGAAGTCTTCGAAGCACGTCCGCTGGAAACCCAGAAAGCTGTGAACAAAGTGTTTACGGTTGTCAATTCCCTGGACGATCCCAAGATTGCCGCGGCCGACCGCGCCGGCGTACTGCCGCCCGCCGTGGAGACCGGCTACATCGTGAACGGCCGTACGGACTTTCTGCCCCGCGCCACCCGTCAGGCCATCGACTTCCTGAACGAGCGCACCAAGGACGGCAAGGGCTTCTTCCTCATGGTGGAGGGTGCCCGCATCGACAAAGCCTGCCACGGCAACGACTTTCCCAGCGCCGTGAAGGAACTGCTGGACTTCGACAAAGCCATCGCCGAGGCCATCAAGTTTGCCGATGAAGACGGAAACACCCTGGTTGTCATCAGTGCCGACCACGAAACCGGCGGCCTGGTTGTCTGGAATGGAGAGCCCAAGAAAGGCAACGAAGAAGGCGTCTATATCAGCACCTGGCACACCGCCACGCCCGTTCCCATCTTCTCCTACGGCCCTCACGCCCAGGACTTCATGGGAGTCCAGGGCAACGAACAGGTGGCCCAGAAAATCCTCAAACTCCTGCAGGTTGACCACTGCCGCCTCGACAGGTAGAGATTTGAGACCATGAAAAAGAAGTTGCTTATCCTGTTTTCATTGCTGGCTGGGTGCTTCGCGGCATCGGCCCAGAACAATCCGTATGAGATAGACGACACGTGCTATGCGTTTTTCCAGGAGTCGGAGAAACTGGTGGGAAAGCCCGGATTCCAGGCTGCGAACGAACTGCTGCTCCAGTCGGCCCTGGCGAAAAAAGACCCCAAGGCGGAAACGCTGTACTATGTGGAGCGGCTCAAGAACCAGATCCGCTTTCCCAGCAGTGACGATAACGACCGCCTGGTGGACGAGGCCCAGGAGAAACTGAAACAGGTGGCCCTGGACAAGGGTTTCATGCAGTATTACTACTATTCCTATCAACTGGCGCAGAACTATTACTACAACAACCAGAAGCGCTACCGGACCGTTTCCCTGATGCAGGAAATGCAGCAGACCGCCTTGAAGCATGGAGACGCTTACGGCATCTGGACATCGGCCAAATACCTGGCTTCGCTGTATATCGAGCAGAATGACTACGTGAGTGCCAAGAAATACATTCTCCAGGCGCTGGACCTTTACAATACCACCGACGACGATGCGGTCTCCCGCCAGTCGCCCACCCGCCTGTACTGTGACCTGGCCGATACCTATCCCATCGGCTCGGACTCCGTACGCATCTGTGTCAGCAAGGCTGTCCAGTCGGCCAAACAGGATCTGGATACGCTCCGCTGCACATATTATCAAGCCAAGCTGGCCGCCCTGGACCTGGATCAGGAAAAATACCGCGGGTACCGCGATTTCTGCCTCAACCACGCCCGCTTCCCGCAGATTGCCTCGAACGGCAAGAAGTTCTTCAGCCTCATGGATGCCGTGTTTGACGGCAGCATCGTGGGGCGCGAGAACGAAATCTTCCAACTCAATTCTGTGCGGGAACTCAAGGTAATTGCCAACCTGTGCGAGAACCTGGGCCTCAAGGACTTTGCCTTCTCCATCGAAAAACGGCTGGTGAGCCGGCTGGAAATCATCATCTCCCGGTCCAACCAGAGCCGGCTTTCGGAACTGGACGTCACCATGGGGAAAGCGGCCCTGAACGCGGAGCTGGACACCAAGGAAGATGAGATTTCCCGCATCTCGCACATGCTGTTCATCCTCCTCACCATCATCTTTGCCGGCGCCGCGGCCTTCTCCTTTGTCTATATCCGCAGCCTCCAGAGAAGCAAGAAAAAGGACCTGCAGCGCATCGAGGAACTCAAGGAAGCCAACGAGAAGGTCCGTCTGGCCGATGCCGCCAAGACCCGTTTCGTGCAGAACATGAGCCACGAGGTGCGCACTCCGCTCAATGCCATCGTGGGCTTCTCGCAACTACTCTCACTGCCCGACGGCACGCTGGAACCGAATGAAAAGGAGGAATTCTCGGAACATATTGTGAACAACACCAAGATGCTCACCATGCTCCTGGACGACATCCTCAACGCATCGGCCATGGACAGCGGCAACTACCGCATCACCTACGAGCAAGGGGAGAAGGACTTCATGGCCCAGGCGGCCATCTCCAGCTCCGAGCACCGGCTGCAGCCCGGCGTGCAACTGTCCTATGTCCCGGAAGAAGGGGAGCCTTTCACCTTTACCACGGATCCCCGCCGCGTGCAGCAGATTCTCATCAACCTCCTTACCAATGCCTGCAAGCACACCGAGAAGGGCTGGATTCGCCTCTCCAGTTCCCTCAAGGCCAATCCCGGCTACGTGACCTACGCCGTCACCGACACCGGCCCCGGCATCCCGGCCGACCAGGCCGAAAAGATTTTCGACCGCTTCACCAAACTCAACGAGTTCGTCCAGGGAACGGGCCTCGGCCTCAGTATCTGTCGCGACATCGCCCAGCGCATGGGTGCCAAGGTTTACCTGGATACCACGTACACCGAAGGCGGTTCCCGCTTCATCTTCATGGTTCCCGTCGCCCCCCCGCAGAACGCATGAACCGCCTGATAGCCATATGGGTTCTCCTGCTGTCCCTGTCTGCCGGCCTGGCGCGGGGGCAGGACAACCCCTATGCCATCCACGACGAGTGCTATCACTACTTCGAACTGGCCGACAAAATGGTGGGCAATACGGAGAACCAGGCGTTCGAGATGGCCAACGAGGCGCTTCTCAAGAGCGCCCGGGAGCACGGGGACGAGAAGGCCCGCACCCTGTATTATGTTGGGAGACTCAGGCGGGCCAGCCGGCTGGGACGCCACAGCACCGACCGCGTGGCATCCAACCAGGCTGTGGAAAGCGCCTTCGCTGAACTCGTTGCCGTTTCGCGGGAGACCGGTTTCATGCAGTATTACTACTATGCTTACGAGCTGGTCCAGAACTACTATGTGAACACCCGGCAGGAAAGCCGCGCCCAGCAACTTATGAACGAGATGATGGAATCGGCCCTGGAGGACAACGACGAATACGGCCTCTGGCAGAGCCAGCGCTATCTGGCCATGCTCCTCATGCGCCAGGACGACCTCCTCAACGCCCGCAAGCATTTCCGCGAGGTGGTGCGCGTTTACGGGAACACCTCAGACCCCACCATCCTCCGGCAGAGCATCACCCGTACCTGCTGTGATTTGGCCGATACTTATCCGGTCGGTTCCGACTCGGCCCGCTTCTATTACAAGAAAGGGGAGGAGAGCGCCCACCTGCATTCCGACACGCTTCGCCTGCTGTATTATAAGGCGCAGCTGGCGGCCCTTGACAAAGACCGGGGCCACTATAACCGGTACCGCGACGCCTGCCTTGCAGACCCGGGTTTCCCTGAACTGATCCGTGGCGGAAAAGAACTATTCTCCTGTGCCGAAAAAATCATCGGCGGGGCGCAGGTCGGGTCTTTCTCCGCTTCCATCGATTCGCTTCAGACTCGCCAGCAACTCCTGTACCTCCGCCAGCTGGCCATTACCCATGAGCGTTTGGACATGACGGTGTGGGTCGGCACCAAGATTATCCTATCCCTCTATGCCGATATTTCCAGGCTCAATGACATGCGCCTGGATGAATTATCCTTCGCCTACGGCAACAGCGAAAAGGCCATGAATACGCTTCGCGAGACGGAGGAAAGGCAAAAGACAGCCCTTCGCTGGCTCATCGTTTTCGGCGTTCTGCTCCTCGTAGCCCTTGGCGGCAGCCTCTTGGCACTGATTCAATCCCATTTCAAGAATAAACAACAATCTGCAACTGCCGCGTATACTATGCCTAAAAATGTTACGCTAAACGGGATTGAATACCTTCAATCACAAGCACCCGTCGGAAAATTCGGAGGAACTTTAGTTTCTTCAACAATAGGAGAAGGTCCGAAAACATTCAATCCGTTTAATTGTAA
>ONTQ01000051.1 GCA_900320795.1 uncultured Bacteroidales bacterium | reverse complement strand
TTTACATCGACGGCATCTGGAATCAAGAGGACGCCGACAAGTGGCTCACCATCATCCAGGTGCCGGTGGAAAAGGCATAATGAAAAGATTCACCCTTGCTGAATAGCGGGCGAAAAGCGTCAAAAAAATGCTTTTTTCGCCCGCTATCTCGCAATTTATGCCAGAAAATACAATGTACAAACAATATGTAATTCAATACAAATTTGACAGATAGCGTCGCGCCATCTGTAGGAGTCACTTCAAAACCCCATCTGACGTGTGTCAGGCGGGGTTTTTTTATGTCCGGCCTCTTTTAAAAAGCGTTTCAAGAGGAAAGCAAGGAAGTAAGGGAAGGTGTAGAACTTACCTCCCCAGCCAATATTCTTGTATCCGAACTTGACTCCATAGGAAATGTCCGGAAATGAAGGCCAGTCTATCAGGTGATTAAGAGATGCAGTGGCTCCATCCTTGGATTTAACTTCTACGGGAATTAAGTTTTGCGCATCGCGAACAAAGAAATCCATCTCCAGGGCCGGACTGTCGCTTTTGTAGTAATACAACTTGTCGTAGCCGGATTTACGGAGCATTTCTCCCACTATGTTTTCATAAATTGCACCCTTGTAAGTCCCGAAATTTTTGTTAGCCCTCAAGTCCTCCTGTGCTTCTTCATCCAGAGATGCGATTAACAGGCCGGTATCGTGATAGTATATTTTGTACGTATCGGTGTCATAGTTCCCCTTCAGCGGCAGCTCCGGATTGTTCAGACAATAGCATATATTGACAACACCTGCCTTTTCAAGCCATTCCACGGCGCCGATGTATTCGCGGTTCCTTGCCCCTCTGGCAATCTTGGTGATCTGGTACTTTTTACTGGTCTTAGCCAGGAAGGCCGAGATATGGTTGTATACAGCCAGGACCTTGGATTTGTCAGTTTGGCTGGCGTATTTTGTAATATCTTCCTCGTAGTCCAACAGGAGCTGACGGAGTAATTCCAATGTCCCCCCAAAGTGGCCATTATCAATATACATTTTTACGACCTCCGGCATGCCACCGATGGTCATATAGTCCCGGAAAACATCCATATAGGTGGAAAGTTCCAGTTCCGAGAAGGGCGTAAGGCTTGCCATATGAGTATAGAGGTCCTCAACTTGTGATTCAGCAAACCCTCTTGCCCAAAGAAACTCCTCAAAGTCCATCGAGTGCATCTCGAAATCCTCTTTGTTTCCCACAGCGTTTGACTCAATTTCCTCATAATAGATTCCCATCAGCGAGCCGGAACAGATCACGTCGTAGCGCCGATCTTCATTGAAAGACTTCAGAGACGTGGCACAATCAGGACATTTCTGCAATTCGTCGAAAAAGATAAGAGTCTTATTAGGAATAAACTTCCAGGAAGGTTCTAATAGTGAGATGTTTTTAATAATGGCATCGACTTCGTAACCACTGTCGAAGATGGTACGAAATTTTTTCTGAAGGACAAAGTTGATTTCTATGACAGATTCATAGTTCTTTTTGCCAAATGCGCGAATCGATTCCGTCTTCCCAATCTGTCTCGCGCCCTTGACGATGAGAGGTTTCCTTTCCGGATTCTGCTTCCACTGAGCCAGGAATCCGTCTATTTTTCTTTTAAGCAATTGCATTGTACATCACATTTTCGATAGCAAAAATAAGAATAAAATCACATTTTCGGAAATGAATATACAAAAGAAATCACATTTTTGGCAATTCGTTAAGAGAACAGAGATTATGTAACTCGCGGGATATCAACCCTCTCCAGGTGGTGCGGCTGTAGGAGTCACTTCAAAACCCCTTTGAGAGCAAATGAATTAAAGGGGTTTTTTGGAGCCGGCACGCTTTTATAATCCGGGACAAATCCCTACTTTTGTATTCAAGTTTTTTGACAGAATTATGAGACAGTTTCATTCCCTGTTCATTCCGGTTCTCTGCGCAGCAGTAGTTTCCTGTGGTCAACCTTCCTCAAAAGAGGCAAATGTGGAATTTAAGGACAGCGTCACGGCCGCCCTGACTGATGGCGGACACATCGATCTTGACAACTTTGAGTGGACCCGGGAACCGGGCGGCTTCTCCATTAAAGGGGATACGGTTTCCATTACTACGGCCCCGCATACAGACCTTTGGCAGAGAACCTATTATCATTTCCGGAACGACAACGCCCCCGTCCTTCAGATGAAAACACGGGAGAAATTCTTCAGTTTTGTCGTGAAGACCGATTTCACCCAGAGCCACCAGCGCTTTGACCAGTGTGGCATCGTGATGTATCTGGACAGCGACAACTGGCTCAAAGGCTCTGTCGAGTACGAAAACGGACAGTTCCAGCACCTGGGAAGCGTGGCTACCAACAATGGCTATTCCGATTGGGCCACGACGGCTATCCCGGCAGAAGTCAAGACCATGTGGTACCGCTTTTCCCGTCGGGAAGACGACTATTGCATCGAATGCTCCACCAACGGAATCGACTTCAGCCAAATGCGCATCTGTCATATGTACGCCGGGGCTGATGAGATCCGTTTCGGCATTTACGCCTGCTCCCCCGAAGAATCTTCGTTCACGGCCGTTTTCTCGGACATGAAGATTACCGAATGCATGTGGAGAGCCCACGACGGCCAGCAACCGGATCAGGAATAAATGCGATAGCTAAGCATAAAGCCGGTGGTGGCATTTCTTCCGTAGTGGCCTGGTCGGATGACGGGATGGCCGAAGCCTATCTGGAGCGTTTGTAAATCTTTCAAGAATTCTCTATCTTCGTCAAGATAAAACTGTAAACGAATGAAACCTGCCCTGTTAGCCATGGCCTTTTTCCTTTTCAGCCTTTTTGCTGCCAAAGCCCAGAACTACCTTTCTGTAGAGGACTTTCAGAAGGCCCTCACTCCGGACACACGCCTGATCGATGTGCGCACGGACGCTGAATTCAAGGACGGACATCTCCGCGGTGCCGTCAATTACGACTGGTTCCAAAAAGACTTCACGGACCGCATTAAGGCCGATTTTTCCAAGGATACTCCTCTCTATGTCTATTGCAGAAGCGGAAAACGCAGCGCTGCGGCTGCCGAAAAACTCACCAGGGAAGGTTACACCATCTATAACATGCTGGGCGGTTATCAGGCCTGGACCAAGGCCGATAAGGAAGTGACCCGCTATGAGGTGGAACGCTTTTTCACCGCTTCCGGGAAAGCACTAGAAATCACGCTCGTCAAACACGGATCCCTGGAGCTCCGTTATGAAGGGCTTTCCATCCAAATCGACCCTGTGACCGAGCTGGGCAAAAAGACTGACTATGCCAAGGAATTTCCCAAGGCCGATATCATCCTGGTTACCCATGAGCACGGCGACCATTATGACCCTGAAGCCATCCGGAACCTCAGCGACAAGGATACGGAACTGATTACCAATGCCCGTTGTGCACAAATGATGGGGTACGGGACTGTTATGGCCAACGGTGATGCCTTGAGCCGTGGTTTCCTGCATATTGCGGCCGTTCCGGCCTACAACACCACCGAAGGGCATTTGCAATTCCATCCCAAAGGCCGGGACAATGGTTTTGTCCTGACGGTGGACGGTCTGCGCATCTACGTGGCCGGCGATACGGAGGACATCCCGGAAATGGGCCAACTGGAGAACATCGATATTGTATTCCTGCCCGTCAACCAGCCCTACACCATGACCGTGGAACAATGCATCCGGGCCGCAAAAATCATCCGTCCCCGCATCCTGATTCCCTACCACTTCGGACAAACCGATATCACGCCCCTCCCGGAGGCGCTGCCCGGCATTGATGTCCGACTCAGACAAATGCAGTAAAAATCCTAAACCAGTCGCAAAGACTGCTAAAATACCCTGCATATTTTCTGCAACTTTGCATCCAGTATGAACTTCAGCGGAATCATCGTTGGTGCAGCCGTCTTTCTGAGTATCGGAATCTGCCATCCGGCTGTCATCCTAATGGAATATCACTGGGGAAAACAGTCCTGGTGGGTCTGGCTGGTTGTCGGCCTGCTCTGCGCAGGCATTTCTCTCGTCGTAAAGAATCAGATTCTATCCACCATTATCGGAGGATTTGCTTTCTCCTGTATCTGGGGCATTCACGAGATGTTCCTCCAGGAAAAACGTGTCTTGAAAGGCTGGTTTCCGGAAAACCCCAAACGGCACGCTTACTACGAGGAAAAAAGGGGCGGGAAGGCCACGAAACATTGATATTCTCATAAACATTTGCTATCTTTAGGGTCACATTAAAACTGTGACCATGAAACAAATCATTGAATGTGTACCCAACTATAGCGAAGGTCGGGACAAAGTTGTCATCGATGCCATCGTTGCATCCATCCGGACAGTGGAAGGAGTGAAAGTGCTGGACGTAGATCCCGGTGAAGCTACCAACCGTACCGTCGTCACCTTTGTCGGAGAACCCGAGGCCGTCTGTGAAGCCGCTTTCCGTGGCGCGGCCAGGGCCCAGGAACTCATAGACATGCGGAAACACCATGGAGCCCATCCCAGAAGCGGAGCCACCGATGTCCTGCCCCTGATTCCGGTATCCGGCATCACCCTGGAAGAATGCGCCGCCCTGGCCAGGGAACTCGCACAGCGTCTCTACAAGGAACTGGGCATCCCCTGCTACTGCTACGAAGCGGCCGCCTTCACCCCGGAGCGCAAGAACCTGGCCGTGTGCCGCGAGGGTGAATACGAGGCCCTGGCGGAAAAAATGGCCGACCCCGCCCGGAAGCCGGACTTCGGAGGAGAATGGAACGAGGTGGCCCAGAAAGCCGGCGCCACCAACGTAGGCGCCCGTAACTTTCTCGTCGCCGTCAATTTCAACCTGAATACCACCAGTACGCGCCGGGCCATGGCCGTTGCCTTCGACGTACGCGAAAAGGGTCGCAAGGCCCGTGAAGGAGGCTCCCTTACCGGCAAACTGCTCAAGGATGCGGAAGGAAAACAAATCTGGATTCCCGGCACCCTCAAGGGATGCAAGGCCATCGGCTGGTATATCGACGAATATGGCATTGCCCAGGTGTCCATGAACATTACGGACATCGACGTCACGCCTTTGCATGTAGCGTATGAGGAAGTGACCCGCGCAGCAGCCGCCCGCGGGCTCAGGGTCACCGGAGCGGAGATTGTGGGCCTGGTGCCCAAGAAGGTACTCATCGAAGCCGGCAAGTTCTATTTGGAGAAACAGCAGCGCTCCCTGGGAATCAGCGAGTCGGAAATCGTAAAGATTGCCGTCAAGTCCATGTCCCTGGACGACCTCAAACCCTTCGACCCCAAGGAAAAGGTCATCGAATACTTGATGGACGACGGGAAGAAAGGCCTCGTAGATATGACGCTCAAAGACTTCGCCCTGGAGACGGCTTCCGAATCAGCCGCTCCCGGAGGCGGCTCCATATCGGCCTCCATGGGAGCCTTTGCAGCGGCACTGGCCACCATGGTAGCCAACCTGTCCTCGCACAAACGAGGCTGGGACGTACGCTGGAAGGAATTCTCGGATGTGGCCGAAGGAGGCCAGGCGCTTCTGGAGGAACTCCTGAAACTCATCGACGAAGACACCGACGCCTTCAACCGCATCATGGATGTCTTTTCCATGCCCAAGACGACGGAGGAAGAGAAAGCCGCAAGGGCCAAAGCCATGGAAGAGGCCACGCTCTACGCAGCCGAGGTTCCCCTGAGGACCATGGAAGCCGCCCTCAAGACGCTTCCACTGGCGCTGGAGATGGCACAGAAGGGAAATCCCGCATCGGCCTCCGATGCCGGCGTAGCCGCCCTCGCCGCCGTCGCCGGCATCAAGGGCGCACGGCTGAACGTGCGCATCAACGCCGCCGGCCTGCAAGACAAGACCCCGGCCCGTCCCCTTCTGAACCGGGCCGATGAAATCGTCGCCGAGGCGGAGTCCCTGCAAGAAAAAGTATTGAACGAAGTAAATAACCATATTGAACTATGACCTTTCAGGAAGAAATACTGGCAGGCATTCCGGCACAGCTGCCGGAAGCCAAGCCATACAACCCCGAAATCAACCACGCTCCGCGCCGGAAGGACATCCTGACCCCGGAGCAGAAAGTACTCGCCCTGAAAAACGCCCTGCGCTACTTCCCGGAAAACCTCCATGCCGCCCTGGCGCCGGAATTTGCCGATGAACTGAAACGTTACGGTCGAATCTATATGTACCGGTACCGTCCTTCCTATAAGATTTACGCCCGCCCCATTGACGAGTATCCCGCCAGATGCCGCCAGGCCGCTGCCATCATGGCCATGATCCAGAACAACCTGGACGAGCGTGTAGCCCAGCATCCGCACGAACTCATCATCTACGGTGGAAACGGCGCCATCTTCCAGAACTGGGCCCAGTACCGGCTGGTGATGCAGTACCTCTCCACCATGACGGAGGAGCAGACCCTGGTCATGTACAGCGGCCACCCGCTGGGGCTTTTCCCCAGCCACAAGGATGCCCCGCGCGTGATTGTCACCAACGGCATGGTCATTCCCAACTACTCCAAACCGGACGACTGGGAGCGTTTCAACGCCCTGGGCGTAAGCCAATATGGCCAGATGACGGCCGGCAGTTACATGTACATCGGCCCGCAAGGCATTGTGCACGGCACCACCATCACCGTGATGAATGCCGCCCGCAAGCAGCTCAAGGCCAAAGGGCTTAGCGGAGAAGACCGGGGCGGCCTGCTCTTCGTAACGGCCGGCCTGGGCGGCATGTCCGGCGCACAGCCCAAAGCCGGAAATATTGCGGGAGTGGTGAGCGTTACGGCCGAAATCAATACCAAGGCGGCCGAAAAACGATACGAGCAAGGCTGGGTGGACGAACTGCACCGGAACCTGGACGAACTGATTCCCCGCATCCGAAAGGCCGTCGCAGACAAAGAAGTAGTTTCCCTGGCCTATGTCGGCAACGTGGTGGACCTCTGGGAGCGCCTGGCGGACGAGCATGTCCACGTGGACCTGGGCTCCGACCAAACCTCCCTGCACAATCCCTGGGCCGGCGGCTACTACCCGGTGGGGTTCAGCCTGGAAGAGAGTAAACGCATGATGGCCGATGAGCCGGAGCGTTTCAAGGAGGCCGTGAAAGCCTCGCTCCGCCGGCATGTGGCAGCTATCAACCGCCTTGCCGACAAGGGAATGTATTTCTTCGACTATGGCAACGCATTCCTGCTGGAGAGTTCCCGCGCCGGAGCCGACGTGCTCAAGACCGACGGCTCCTTCCGCTATCCCTCCTATGTGCAGGACATCATGGGACCGCTCTACTTCGACTACGGGTTCGGCCCGTTCCGCTGGGTTTGCATGAGCGAAAAACCCGAAGACCTCCAAAAGAGCGACGAACTGGCCATGAAGGTACTCGGAGAAATCGCCGCCCGCTCCCCCGAAGAGATTGCCGGACAGATGCGCGACAACATCCATTGGATCAAGGAAGCCGGCCGAAACCACCTGGTGGTGGGCTCCCAGGCCCGCATCCTGTATGCCGACTGCGAAGGCCGTACCCAGATTGCCCTGGCCTTCAACGAGGCCATTCGGAAGGGGGAGATCAGCGCGCCCATCGTCCTGGGACGCGACCATCACGACGTTTCCGGAACCGATTCCCCTTTCCGCGAGACATCCAACATCTATGACGGATCCCAGTTCACGGCCGACATGGCTGTTCAGAATGTCATCGGAGACGGTTTCCGTGGGGCTACCTGGGTCTCCATCCACAACGGTGGAGGCGTTGGCTGGGGCGAGGTCATCAACGGAGGCTTCGGCATGGTCATCGACGGATCGGCCGACAGCGACCGCCACATCCGGGAAATGCTGTTCTGGGATGTGAACAACGGTATTGCCCGCCGATCCTGGGCCCGGAACGAAGGCGCCCGCTTCGCCATCGAGCGCGAAATGGCCCGCACGCCCGGCCTCAAGGTCACCCTTCCCAACCTGGCAGACGAAAACTTAATCCGAAAAGCTTTACAATAATATGCATTCCATATCATTCGCACATCTTTCCCTGGAAAGGGTAAAGGAAATCATCGACAAGAAAGAAAAACTCACCCTCTCACGAGAAGCCGTCGATGCGGTTGTCAAATGCCGCACCTATCTGGACAGGAAAATGGAGGATATCGGCCGTCCCGTTTACGGTGTCACGACCGGATTCGGTTCCCTGTACAACGTTACTATTCCGAAAGAGGATCTGAGCCAGTTGCAGCACAACCTGGTGATGTCGCACGCCTGCGGCGCCGGAGAAAAAGTGCGTCCGGAAATCGTGAAACTGATGCTGCTCCTGAAGGCCCAGTCCCTTTCCTACGGCCATTCCGGGGCACAGCTTGTCACCGTACAGCGTCTGATTGACATGTTCAACGAGGATGTGCTTCCGGTCGTGTACCAGCAAGGCTCGCTGGGCGCTTCCGGAGACCTGGCTCCCCTTGCCCACCTGAGCCTGCCGCTCATCGGCCTTGGAGAAGTGCTGTACAAAGGCGAAGTCCGCCCTTCGGCCGATGTATGGAAGCAGCTTGGCTGGGAGCCCATCACTTTGCAGTCCAAGGAGGGTCTTGCCCTTCTCAACGGCACGCAGTTCATGAGCGCCCATGCCATCTGGAGCATCATCAAGAGCATGCGGCTGAGCCGCTGGGCCGACCTCATCGGCGCCATGTCGCTGGATGCCTATGACGGACGCATCGAACCGTTCCTCCCGTTGACACACCAACTGCGGCCGCATACGGGACAGATTCTTACCGGCAAGAAATTCATGGAAATCCTTCAGGGAAGCGAACTTATCAACCGTCCCAAGGAGCACGTGCAGGATCCGTACAGTTTCCGCTGCATTCCGCAGGTACATGGCGCCGTGAAGGACAATATCCTCTACGTGAAGTCCGTTCTCGAGAATGAAATCAATTCAGCCACCGACAATCCCAATATTTTCCCGGACGAGGACATGGTGATTTCGGCCGGAAACTTCCACGGAGAGCCCATCGCCATCCCGATGGACTCCCTGGCCATTGCCATGAGCGAACTGGCCAGCATCTCGGAAAGACGCACTTACCAGCTCATCCACGGCCTCAGGGGCCTGCCCAAGTATCTGGTGGCGGAGCCTGGCCTTAACAGCGGATTCATGATTCCGCAGTACACGGCGGCCAGCATCGTATCCCAGAACAAGGGGCTCTGCTGGCCGGCTTCCTGCGACTCCATCCCGTCTTCGCAGGGGCAGGAAGACCATGTCTCCATGGGCTCCAACGCCGCCACTAAACTGGTGCGGATCGTTGACAATGTGGAAACGGTCCTGGCCATCGAACTGTTCAACGCCGCCCAGGCACTGGAGTTCCGCCGTCCGCTCCACTCTTCCCCTGCCCTGGAACGCGTCTTCACGGACTATCGCAAGGTTGTGCCCTTCGTGAATACCGACACCTATATGCATCCCCTCATCGAAAAGTCTGTCCAGTTTATTAAGAATGAACAGTATTTATAATGGTAATTGAAAATATCGGAATACTGGCGGGGATTGTTCCGGAGGGCGTTCTCCGGAAGGAAGGGGCTGCACAGGGAGAAACAGGCCTGCTGGAAAATGCCTGGCTCCGGATCAAAGACGGCCGTATTGCCGCCTTCGGTCCGATGAGCACGCTCCCTTGTAGTGACAGCGAGGAATCCCTGGATGCAGACGGCGGTCTGGTGATGCCGGGCTTTTGCGACAGCCATACACACGTGGTGTATGCCGGGAGCCGGGACGGTGAATTCCTGGACAAGATCAACGGCCTCAGCTATGAGGAGATCGCGGCACGGGGCGGTGGCATCCTCAATTCCTCGGACCTGCTGCACCGGACCTCCGAAGAGGATTTGTTCCACCAATCCATAGTGCGTGTGAAGGAAATGATGGACAAGGGCACCGTGGCGATGGAAATCAAGAGTGGCTATGGGCTCAATCCGGCCGATGAACTCAAGATGCTCCGGGTCATCCGGAGAATTGGCCAAACGGTACCGGCAACAGTCCGCAGCACCTTCCTGGGCGCCCATGCCGTTGGAAGGGGCTACACGCATGAGCAGTATGTTCAGACGGTCATCAATCTGATTCCACAAGCAGCGGAATGGGCCGATTTCGTGGATGTCTTCTGCGACGAAGGCTTCTTTACGGTGGAAGACACCGCCCGCATCCTGGAAGCGGCCCGAGGTCTTCTGGTGCCCAAAATCCACGCCAACGAACTGGCGGTCAGCGGCGGAGTACAGGTGGGCGTCCAATATGGAGCCCTGTCGGTAGACCACCTGGAACGGACCACCGATGCGGAAATCGAAGCCCTGAAGGGATCGATCACGATGCCGACGATGCTGCCGGGCAGTTCCTTCTTCCTCGGACTCCCTTACGGCCGGGCCAAAGATTACATCAAGGCCGGACTGGGCGTAGCGCTGGCCTCCGACTACAACCCCGGCTCCTCCCCCTCCGGAGATATGCGTTTTGTGATGGCGCAGGGCTGCATCAAAATGCGGCTCACTCCGGTGGAGGCCTTCAACGCCGTCACGCTCAACAGCGCCTATGCCATGGGGCTGTCCGGGGAACTGGGGTCTGTTACCGTCGGCAAGAAAGCGTCCCTCATCCTCACCAGGCCAGGCTGGGATCTCACCAAAATCGCCTATCAGTATCAAACACCTTTCATCCAACAGGTTATCCTATGAAACGAATCCTTCCCTTCCTCTTCCTTGTCAGCGCCTGTGCCACCACCCCGGACCATCGCCTTTCCGTTTCCGTGTCCGATTATGGGGCCGTCAGCGGCCAGGAGTGCACATCGGCCATCCAGCAGGCCCTGGATGATTGTTCAGCGAAAGGAGGTGGCAGGGTATCCATTCCCCAAGGTCTTTTTCAAAGCAAAACCCTGTATCTGAGGGACGGAGTGGAGCTGTATCTGGAGGAAGGTGCCATATTGCAAGGAGTGGAAGCGGCCGATGCCTATGCCCCGTACATCCCCCACAACGACCTGACCCGCTATGACAGTGGAAATGGAACGGCCAATTCCAATTGCGTGAACGACACTGTATGGATGAAAGCCTTCATCATCGGGGACGGAGTCCGGGATGCTTCCATCGGCGGTCCCGGCACCCTTGACGGGCGCCACGTTTTCAATGAACGCGGAGAAGAGGGCATGCGCGGACCGCACACCCTCATCATCGCCGAGGCCTCCCATTTCAAGATGGCCGACGTCCATATCACCCGGGCGGCCAACTACGCTTTCCTGGGCTATGCGCTGGAAGAACCTGTCTTTGAGAATGTGACCATCACCGAAGGCTGGGACGGCATTCATATCCGCGGGGCCAGGAATGCCGTCATCCGGAACTGCTCTTTCCAGACGGGAGATGATTCCATCGCCGGCGGATACTGGGAGAATATGCTCATTGAAAACTGCCAGATCAATTCCTCCTGCAACGGGATCCGAATTATCATGCCCTCTGAGAAAGTAACGGTCCGGAATACCCATTTCTACGGACCCGGAGTGTATCCCCACCGCACCAGCGGAGAAGCCCGGCGCTGCAATATGCTCTTCGGCATATCCCTGGAACCGGGAGCCTGGGGAACGGCCAGCGGAGAAATGAAGGAAATCCTGCTGAAGGACCTGACCATGAAAAACCTTTCATCCCCAGTGGCCACTTCGGTCCGGGAAGGCTCAGTGGCCTATGACCTCACCCTGGAAAACATCACGGCTACCGGACTGAACGGGGCCCTCACCCCGGTTGTTTCCTGGAACGACCTGGGATTTCAGTCCGTCACAGTCAACAATTGCCACTTCTCCCGCTAGCCGGACGGCAATCGACAAGAATCCCTGGCTTCCCGGTATTATGACCGTCTTTTGACCCTTTCTGTTTTTAGTGAATATTTTTGCAAAGACCTTTGCTTTTTTGCAAAAAAGTAGTACCTTTGCAATCCCATTCTTCTGGATGTAGCGCAGTTGGTAGCGCACCTGGTTAGGGACCAGGAGGTCGCTGGTTCAAGTCCAGTCATCCAGACCAAATGAAAATCAAGCACTTGCAAATGAGCTGGTGCTTGATTTTTTTGTGCCAGTCGCACTTTTGTCGCACTTTCAGGGGATCAGCAGCAAAACTATGTGTCTATGCGTAGATATTCTGTAGCCTAAAGAGGAAGTAGTTTATATCTGATACTCCTCTGAGTTGAGCTCTGAAGGTCTTGATTTTACAGTTGAATGACTCTGCGGAGGCATTAGTTGAGCGGTTGTCGAAGAAGTTCAATATCTCAGTCTCATGATCAAAGAACGTAGCAGCTATGACTTTGAACGAGTCAAAGCCTGAGTTCTCTACAGAGGCATACCACTTTGCTAGCCGCGTTGCTCCCAAGGAGCGCCGAGGTGTCTTACTGAAGATTCTTCTGAGTTCATCTGTGAGCCCATACGCCTTTTTGAGATCGGGATATTGTTCGAAGAGTATCTTGGCCCTTAGTTTCTGTGATTCAGTCCATTTCTCATAAGACTTAAAGAGTAGATATCTACTTCTGACGAGCAACTGCGGTCTTGTATCCCCATTGTCAAACTTTTCCGGGGGGATAACTTCATCGGTCTCACGTACCCAGAGTTTACGCTTATGTTCTGCCTTTAAGGCTTCCCATCGGTGGGCAATACGCATCTCCTCGAAAAGG
>ONTQ01000081.1 GCA_900320795.1 uncultured Bacteroidales bacterium | reverse complement strand
CCAGCGGCAAAGCGTCTCTGGTTTTGTCGGCCACGGACGGCAGCCTGACCCTCCAGGATGCGGAAGGCCGCACCCTCGTCCGCCGTCTGGCTTACCTTCGGCCTGGCAGCAGCCCGGTGAGGATACTCGCCGATGCCATCAACGAGAAATTCGGGAAGATGACCGTGGCTGTGAACAACGGCATCATCGGCGACGATGAAGGGAAACTCTCCGGAGGCGGAAAGATTGATAGCGGAGATCCCGCATCGGCCAGCGGCCTTTCCCTCACCATGGAGGAAGGCGAGCGTTTCTACGGAGGCGGCAGCACCTCCCGGGAACATATCCAGCACCGCGGAGAGTTGCTCCGGATGTGGACCACCTATCAGCACACGGAGATTCCGATGCCCTTCATGATGAGTTCCCGCGGATGGGGCATTTTCAACAATACGTCCCGCAAATGCCATTTTGATGTTGGTTATACGGATCCGGATGTCTTCAACATCTACAACACCTTTGAGGATGCCGATTTCTACCTGATGGTGGGCACGGACATGCCCTCCATCCTGAACCTCTATACCCAGATTACAGGCCGGAGTTATGTACTCCCCCGCTGGGCCTATGGCTTTGCCTTCGGCCCCAACATGCGGGAAGACCAGTGGGCCATCCTGAACGATGCCGCCCATTTCCGTGACATGGGAGTTCCCGTGGACCTCTTCTGGCTGGAGCCGCAGTGGATGGCCAAGCGCTACGATTTCTCCACCAAGAAGGCTTGGAATTACGACCGCTTCTCCCCCGAGCCCTACTGGGTGCAGAATGAGATGCCCAAGAAGTACTATCCCCGCCTGTTTGTGGGAAAACTGAGCAGTATGGGCATCCGCCTGGGTCTCTGGCTCTGCGAGGAATACGATGCCAGTATCATCGAAGAAGACCTCATCGCCGTCCGGGAAGGCCGGGACACGTCCGGTCTGGAGCACTGGCCGGACCACCTGACCAAGTTCATGGACATGGGGGTGGCCGGCTTCAAACTGGACCCTGCCCGCACCATTGACGCCCATCCCTCATGGAACTACCACAACGGACGCGGAGACGACGAAATGCACAACATCAGCCAGGTCCTCATGCCCAAGCAGATTGCCCAGATGACGCGCCGCCACACCGGCAAGCGCAGCTGGCACCATTACTGCGGCGGCTGGGCCGGCAGCCAGCACTGGAGTGCCGCCAACAGCGGCGACAACGGCGGCGGTATCGTGGCCCTGTTCGACCAGCACAATCTGGGCAACTCCGGCTTCATGAACATGAGCTGCGACGTGATGAGCGTGCCCCGTGAGCAGGAGATGCAGGGACTGCACTTTGGCGTATTCCTTCCCTGGCTGCAGGTAAACAGCTGGTTTAGCATGATGCAGCCCTTCTATTATTATGGTGTAGAGAAAGAGATGTACAAGTTCTACATCAGCCTGCGCTACTCCCTCATTCCCTACATCTATTCCAATGCTCTGGAAGGAATGCTCACCGGCATGCCCATGGTACGTTCCATGCCCCTGGAGTTCCCCGATGACCGCAACTGCGACGATATGGTGTTCCAGTACATGTTCGGCCATCAGTACTGCGTAAGCGCCTTCTCCAACGACATTTACCTGCCCGCCGGACAGTGGATCAACGTCTGGACGGGAGAACTCGTCGAAAGCCGCGGAGAAACCATTTCCCGGGAACTTCCCCACAACCGGGCGGGCCAACTGTTTGTCCGCAACGGCGCCATCGTCCCCACCCGGCCTGTGGTGGATTTCATCGGTACGGAGCCCCAGAGGGATATTATCCTGAAAGTCTATCCGCACGGAGACAGCCATTTCACCATGTATGATGACGACGGAGAGAGTTATGCCTACGAAGAAGGCGCCATCTGCTCTACCCGCTTTGAATGCCATGAAAACGGAAAGAACATCCGCGTTACCGTGAACCCGGTTGAAGGCTCCTACGAGGGAATGCCGAAAAGCCGCAACTACAGTTTTGAACTTCGCTGCACCGCCAAGCCCAGAAAAGTGAGCCTGAACGGCACAGCGGTCCAGGACTGGAACTGGGAAGAGAACACGCTCAAGGTAAACGCCGGTCAGACATCTATCCACGATACCCTCACGCTTACCATTCAGTTGTAATGAAAAAAGCCTTTCTGTTCGCTGCTTTCCTGGCTCTCGCCTCTTGCAGCGCCGGGGACTGGCATGATGCCTCCCTGCCTGCCGGGAAACGCGCCGCGCTCCTTTTGAAGGAGATGACGCTGGAAGAAAAAATCGGCCAGATGTGCCAGTATGTTGGCCCCTGCTATGTCCCTCCGGACCAAGGGTCTCCTTACAAGAACATCGACGCTTCCGATGAGAATCTGGGCAATCCCGAACTGGCGCAACGCATACGAGAAGGAAAAGTGGGCGCTTTTTTGCACGTATTGACCGGTGAAGAGGCGCACCAGCTGCAAGTGCTGGCCGCTGAATCCCGGCTGGGGATTCCCTTGTTGATGGGCATTGACGCCATCCATGGGAACGGCCTCCGTGCCGGCTGCACCGTGTATCCCGGAAACATCGGCCTGGCCTCCACCTTCCGGCCGGAACTGATGGAGAAGATTGGGGCCGAAACGGCCGAAGAAATGCGCCAGACAGGCATGCACTGGACATTTGCCCCCAACCTGGACGTAGCCCGCGACGCCCGCTGGGGAAGGATGGGCGAATGCTTCGGGGAAGATCCCTATCTGGTATCCGAGATGGGAAAATACTCCATCTGGGGCTTGCAGGGCAGGGACGGCCATTTCTCCGACGGAAAAGTCCTCGCCTGCGCCAAGCACCTGATTGGCGGCGGAGAGCCCGCCGGCGGACTTAACGCCGCTCCCATGGACATGAGCGAGCGCAAGATGCGCGAACTGTATCTGCCCCCGTTCAAGGCCGCCGTGGAGGAAGCCGGTGTGGCGACGGTGATGGCTGCACACAATGAAGTCAATGGCGTCCCCTGCCATGCAAACCGTTGGCTGGTAGAGGACATCCTACGCAAAGAACTGGGATTCAATGGTTTTGTTGTAAGCGACTGGATGGATATCGAGCGCCTGCACAGTATGCACCACCTGGTCCCGGACGAAAATGAAGCCTTCCTGCTTTCGGTGGAATCGGGAATTGATATGCATATGCAGGGAGACCGCTACTTCGAGTCCGTCCTGCAGGGTGTCCAAAGCGGACGCATTCCCGTGAAACGGATTGACGAAGCCGCCGGGAAAATCCTTACCGCCAAATTCGCGCTGGGCCTTTTTGAAGATCCGATTCCACCGCTCCCCGCACAGCGGGGGTTCCCTGCCAACGCGAAGCACCGCCAGACGTCACTGGAAGCCGCCCGTGAGAGCATCGTCCTTCTGAAAAATGACGGAATCCTTCCCCTGGGATCCTACAGCCGCATTTTCCTATGCGGCCCCAATGCCGACAGCCAAACCCAACTGGGCGACTGGGTGGTTCCCCAGGAAGATGACGACGTCGTCACTGTATTCGAAGGGTTACGGGGTGCTTTTCCCCAGGCCCGCATCGACACCCTGTTCTTCGGAGGACGTGTCACCGGTGTAGATGACGCCGGCCTTGCCAAAGCGGCCTCCCTCGCCAGAGCGGCGGAGCTGAACATTCTGGTCCTCGGAGATAATTCCCAGCGCTATTCCTCCTTTGGACGCACCTGCGGTGAGAACTGTGACCGAGACAACATCGACCTTCCCGGCCGACAGCAGGAACTGCTGGAAACGGTAGCGGCATCGGGCCGTCCGACGGTCCTGCTGCTGATGAGCGGCCGCGCCCTGGGCGTGGCATGGGCGGCTGAAAGCCCCTCCGTCAGGGCCATCTTGAATGTTTGGGAACCCGGACAAATGGGAGGAACGGCCCTCTCCGAAATCCTCACCGGTCAGGTGAACCCTTCCGGAAAACTTCCCGTGACCATTCCCCGCAACGCCGGCCAAATCCAATGTGTGTACAACCACAAGCATTCCCAGTACTCCCGCCATTTCGCCCTCGCGGAACAAGGACCGCTGTATCCCTTTGGATTCGGGCTGAGTTACAGCCGCTTCGAATATGGAGAGCCCACGCTGTCCAAGACCGTCATCGGCCCCGGAGAGAGCGTACAACTTAGCGTGACGCTCAAAAACGCAGGGCCTTACGACGGCGCAGAAGCCGTTCAACTGTATATCCGTGACGATTACGGCTCGGTGACCCGTCCCGTCAAGGAACTGAAAGCAGTGCACAAACGCTTCCTGAAGGCAGGAGAAAGCGAAACGCTCTGCTTTGAAATTACACCCGACATGCTTTCGTGCTGGGGCGCCTCAGAGAAATGGGAAGAGGAACCCGGCACCTTCACATTGATGGTAGGTTCCTCTTCCGCTGACGAAGACTTGAACGGTGTTTCCCTGACCGTTCAATAGAGGACGACAGGACCGATCAGGCCTGCCGGCATGAGCGGCGTTTTGCGGCGCAGAACAAAGCGCTGCACCATCCGGTTGTCCTTGAGTGTCTGCAAGTAATTGCTCATCAGAGTGGTCACCTTCACCTCAATGGTGTTGGAACCCGGTTTCAGAAGCCCGTCCACTTCCAGTACGGCATTCCCGTACCAGTGAAGACCGGCGGGTTTTCCATTGACAGTCACCTCGGCAATGTACCCGACCTTCCCAAGATTCAGATAACGGGGCAGCGGCCCGGATGAGGGCAAATCCACACTTGTTTTGTACGTGGCAACGCCCATGAAGTTCTGATAGTCGGGAAGATCTTTCAGGTCGGCCAGGGTATCCAGCACCGTGGGCGGCACGTCCGGCACTTCGGGATTCCGGAAAGTTACCTGCCAGTTTTTCACCTCAAGTCCTTCGGTGGAGAGTTTGGGGGCTTTCCATTCGGGAGCCTTTCCGCCCATCTTGTCAAACATGAACACGAAACTTTCAGACGGGCCGAAGTCGAAGTGCAGTTTCCCATCGGCAGGAATCTTCAGGGAATGGCGTTTGCCGGTGGCCGGGTCATAGAGCCAGGCCTTGCGCCCGCGGGTGATGCCGGCCGGGAAAGTGATATCGGTACTTTTCCCTTCCAGCCTGCTGGCATTCACAAAGAGGAAGAAATTGCTGCCGTCGTCCATCACATAGCGGTTCTGGAGCAGGAAACGGTCGGGCTGGGAGATGGTCAGCGTATGCGGGAGCGAATACTTCTGCATGATGTCCGCATACCATTCCAGGAAAGCGTTGTCTTCGGGCTTGGGCAGGAGGACAAAGCGTCCGGTCCGCTCCAGTTCCCTGACGATTTCCGCCACCCGTGCATCGCGGACATCGGCATCGGCCATGCCCACGGATTTTTCGGGATAGGCCTGAATGCAGAAGACGCGGCCGCCATCCAGGACAAATTCCCGGATTTTCTCCATGGCCTCCACCGTGGTTCCCCGCACTTCGACGGTGAACAGTACGCTGTACTTCTTGGGCCCGTAGCAAAGCCTTCCGTCCTTGACGCTGGCAGCCTCCAGAATACGTTCCGACACATAATCGGCCCCGCCGCCGTTCTTGTGGATGGCTTC
Source organism: uncultured Bacteroidales bacterium (assembly GCA_900320795.1). Taxonomy (GTDB): domain Bacteria; phylum Bacteroidota; class Bacteroidia; order Bacteroidales; family UBA932; genus Cryptobacteroides. The sequence goes on along the minus strand of ONTQ01000081.1, from coordinate 2,127 downwards.
CCATACCAGGGAGGTATAAGGCACATTCAGTTTCACGGGGAAAGGTTCGGTCTGCACGCCCATGGTGGACCAGAGGTCGGCATTGGCCGGCAGGATGGCAATGTCCGTGTACATGTCGGCATTCCGTACCAGCGCTCCCAGGCGGGCCCGGTAGTCATTGAGCAGCTTAAAATAAGGCCACCAGGTGTTTTTCTCGTTATAATAACTGCCATAGCGCACCCAGCCCGGGAAAGGGGCATCCTTGGGCGTATAGTTGAATCCGTGCCACACCGAATGGGTGATGCCGGAGATGCAACTCATGTCCGACCCCACTTTCAAATATTCCAGCGAAGTGGAAAACACGTTGTAGGTGTTGGTCATTTCCTCGCAACTCACCAGCCGTTTGCCCTGCAGGTGTGCGGCCGATGAAACGTACTTGTCAATCATGGTGTATGCCCTTCCGCGGCGGTAATCATCATCCCCCATTTCCTCGCCCACCACATGACGGAGCCAGTTGGTAGTCCAGGACTCTCCTTCCGGAATATCCACGGTGAGCGAAGTCTCCAGCGGGAAAAAGCCGCAGCCATAGGCCTGGGCACGGGCTTTTACCCCGTGCTCGTTACACCATTCGCGATACACCCGGAAAAAGCGCTCTTCCAGCAGTTCGGCCTTGGTGAGTTCGAAGTCATAGCGGGCACGGTTCACCTGATCCTGGAAACGCTCTCCCTTGGCGCAGCCGTAATTGAAGTCTTCCACCTCGCCAAGACGGCGCAGCTTGAACATCGTGAAGGGCAGCCAGGGCAGGATGTCATATCCACGGCGGCGCCGGAATTCCTGGGCGAAATCGGCCGTCCAGTTGGCTCCTTCCAGTTCCATGCTGTCCACAAAGAAAGCTCTCAGATACTGCGACAAAGGGCCGAAACGAGCTTCCAGTTTGTCGGACATCCGGTCCAGATACTTCCGCACCGCGGCGGCATTCATGTGGTCCAGAATGGGACCGGCGGCACCGGGAGCCCCATTGATGACGCTGGCGAAAGAATTGTATTTCACCATGTAGTACACCTGCCACTTGCCCTCGGGGACCACCATGTTGATGAGACCGTCCTTCACCCGGTCCGTAATATCCTGCGCCTCACTCAGGTCATTGATGGGGTCGGGGACAAGCAGGACCTTCAGAAGTTCAGGCGTACGGCTCGGATGGGGCGTGGTTGCCTTGGGGTCCAGTTCCTTGTAAACGTGAAACAGGGACTGGTCGTACAGCGTCCCCGCCTTAGCTGTCGTGTCGCAATAGGTCAGAATAACGGAGGCGCGTTCCTCGCGCGGCAGCGATTCGGCACCGAAAGGCCAGCCGGAGCCCACGATCAGGTCGCAGGTCATACCCAGCTTCCCGGCCTCATCGAAAGCTACGCCCAGCATGTCTATCCATTCATCGCTGAGCCAGGTGAGCGACGGGATTCCAAGGTCATCCTCATTCTCTTTCCCGGGGAACGCCACGGGATTGATTTCCACACCGGCAATTCCGGCCAGCTTCAGCAGGTTCAGTTCCCGCCGGATTTCATCGGCCGTCACTTTATCTCCGTTCCACCACCAGCGTACATAGGGCCGATAGGCGTCGTCGGGATTCCGGAAGGATTCCAGGACTTTCCTGGAGTTGCCGCCGATAAGCGGCAGGCAGGCCATCATGGCGGCCAGGAACATCAGAATCTTTTTCATTTTCTGTCGGCGAAAATATTGACAAAACTCACAATCAGTTCTATATCAGAGGGTTTGTTTGTCCAATTGAAAGACACTTTGTGCTCCCCAAGAGGAAGGTCCCAGATTTCGCACAGTTCCGTGCCCCTTCCGTTCCCGGCAGTGGGCAGGGAGACCGTTTTATAGGGAGCGCCATCTACCGTAACTTCAACGATGGCTTTATAGTCCGTCACGTTGTATCCCTGCGGCAGGACAAAACGACAGGCAAAGACAGCCCCCTTCCCTTCGAAAACAAACTCTCCCAGTTCTCCCAAAGGCTTATTCAGACCCTTCTTGGCAACGGGCCAATGGCCTTCGAAACTCTGCTCCAGACGCACGGGCTGCGGAACCTGCGTCTTGATGGTAACGGCATTCCCCTCAACGGACCCTCCATTGAGTCCAATCACCTTCAACGCC
>ONTQ01000145.1 GCA_900320795.1 uncultured Bacteroidales bacterium | reverse complement strand
TAGCCGCAGACACGAAACCCTATTCATTATGAGAAGGATTCTTTATATTGCAGCCGTTCTCCTGCTGGCGGCCTGCCAAAGCCAACCGCATGAGCCTGGATATATCGTGCAAGTCTCCCTGGGCAGCTGGCATTCGCCTGACTATACGGCGGACGAGGTAATCAGCCGCATCGCCGAGGTCCGCGCACTGATTCCGGTCCGGAAAGTCATCATCGGCTGGAGCCTGGACAAGGAAATCTATCAGCAGGTAGGGGAGTTCCTGCATGCGAATGATATCAAGATGCTTCTGTGGCTGCCGGTTTTCGCCGAAACCGAAGAGATGTGCGGGAATGAGCCTGCCGTTGACTTGCAGGGCGAAATCCCGGCGAATTATGACCTGGCGGCCGGCGAGGGCTTCCGTTTCAATTGCCCCTCCAGGCCGGAGACCGCCGCGAACGTCGTCGCCATCTATGACGACAATTTCAAGGACTGCGGTTTCGACGGCGTTTTCCTGGACCGGATCCGCACGCAATCCTTTGTGGGCGGTGTGAGCGGCGTGCTGAGTTGCGGCTGTCCGGTGTGTGCGGAGAAGTTCAAGGAGGAAGGCATCGACCTGGAGACGGTTCATGCGGCCTGGACGGAAAAAGGCGATGGATTCTTCTCGGTCACGGGTTACGAACCTGAGGGCGGTTTCACCTTCGCGGATCCGGTGGCTGCAGCATTTTTCAAGGCCAAGGGACATGTCGTGAGCCATGCGGTCGCGGCCATTGCCGACAGGTTCCACGAGCGGGGACTTGAAGTGGGTATGGACCTGTATGCACCTTTCATGGCGCAGTTTGTCGGGCAGGATTACGGGATCCTCTCGCAGCATGCCGACTTCATCAAGCCCATGCTGTACCGCCAGACCTTTGCGCCTGCCGGGATGGGCTTTGAGTACGATCTCCTGCGGAAAGCCGTCCCTTCAGCCGAGGGATATCCGGCGTTCGCGATGGACGTGGAGTTCCTGGATTCACAGCTGAAGGCCATGGAGCCCTATGCCTGCGGCAAATATCCGGGCATCGAAATCAACTATTACGAGGGCGTGGCGCCCACTTCGCCCGAATATGTCACCGAATCCCTGGATGCCGTGATGCGCCACGGCTTCGACGGCGCCGTCCTGTCCTGGAACGTCATGGAGGCGCCTGATTTGCATATTGCTTGTCTCGGGAAGCGCTGATTTACAGTTCCTTCCAAGTGAAGTTCGCTTTTCCGGCTCCGACCTCGAAATGGTATTTGACGATGCCGAGGTCGACGGATGTGTAGCCGGCCATGGAAAACAAGGTTCTGGCTTCAACCACGTTGCCGGGGTGAAGGATGAACTTGAATTTCTGCTGGTTGACGGCCGTGGGAGCCAGTAATGCCGCTTCCAGGCCGTTCTTGAACCACTCCGGCGGAACGCCTTCACTTTCGTAGAACCGTTCCATGGGCTTGAGAGGATGCTGTACGCCGGGCATGCAACCATAGCCCAGGGAGATGACACAATGGACGATGTCCCCCTCGCGGAGCGTGAAGGTGCCGGGAATCTTTTTGTAGGTGAGGCCGACCCAGCAGGTATTCAGGCCCAGGATCTGGGCAAGCAGGACCAGTTTTTCGCCGTACCAGCCGATCTTTTCCTCCGCATCCTTTCCTTTCGGACCCGCCATCACGAAATAATTGTCCACCCCGGAGAACTGGCCGTACTTCCACATGCCGGAGGAGAAGGCTTTCGGTTCCTGATGCACGAGCTGGACATTCAATCCACTCGCCGCATTGATTGCTTCGACCTCTTCCCGGAGACGCTCCAGCTTGGCCCTTTCGATGGGTTTGTCCAGATATTTCCGCACGGAATGCCGCGCTTTGATGGCTTCCAATTCTGTCATGAGACCTGTTATTTCTTTGTCAAAGTTAGACATTTATTTTAAAAATGACCGAAAAGTTATATATTTGTGCAGTAAACATTTCTAAAACCTGTAAAGAGTACCTATGAGACCCGAATTAGTGCAAGCCTTCATGCTTAAGAACGGTGAATGTTTCGACACCGTGACCCTCCAGGATGTCCAGAACAAACTGTCACAGCTGGATGATTCCAAATCCGCGCTGGTCATGGGACTGAACCTGCAGAAACCCACAGTTATCTTGATCATTGCGATCCTCCTCGGCTGGGAGCGGTTCTTCCTGGACGATATCGGAATGGGTGTCGTGAAAGTGATTACCTGCTACGGCTGTGGTATCTGGTGGCTTATCGACATCTTCTCCGCCCAGCGGAGGGCCTATGAATATAACTACAAGAAGTTCAACGAGGCTGTCATGCTTTGCAGATAACACGCATTATTTCTAATTATCATTATCTATGGATCAGAATACACCCTACCAGCAACCTCAGCAGAACAACCCGGTTCCGTACATTCTACCCGCCCATAGTAACAAGATGGCGATGTCCATCATCTGCACACTCTTCTGTTGCCTCATCGGCGGTATCATCGCCATCATCAATTCATCCAAGTCGAACAACCTGTACAACAGCGCCTTGTTGGCCAATGACGATTCCTTGAAGCAGAATCTGTACATGCAGTCCGAGGCAGCGAACAAGACGGCTCAAACCTGGAATATCATCAGTTTGATTGTTGGTATTCTCTATGTCATCTTTATTGTCATCCTGGCCGCTAGCGGTGTCCTCGATGAAGTCTATTCATAAGGCGGTCAATCCGAATGTAAAAAGAGTCGGCATGGCACTCGGTGCCATTGCCGCTCTTTTTGCTATATATATTTACGCGTCTTACAATCCTGAGAATACGTTTTTCCCCAAATGCCCGTTTTTCTGGGCGACAGGGCTGAAGTGTCCCGGCTGCGGATCGCAGCGGGCGCTGCACCAACTCCTGAATCTCCATGTAGGAGCCGCTTTCCGATACAATGCCTGCCTGGTACTGTCCATTCCGCTGCTGGTCTTCCTGCTGGGGGCCAGCCTGTTTCGTTCCCGGTTCCCCAAGCTCTATGCGGCCAGCCATCATCCTGCCCTTTCATGGACAGTCACAGCCTTGATCCTTCTGTGGTGGCTGTTCCGGAATATTTTCGGCTGGTAACCCTCTATTCCTTCGTTGCGCTGAGTTTCCCGATGATGTCGTCCAACATCCGGAACAGATCCGGGGTGGTTTCGGGCGTTACACTTTCGCACAGGACGGCGCTGCCGACAGTCGCCGGCACGTCGGACAGTTTCTTCTTGAGTTTCTTCCCTTTTTCGGTCAGGGAAACAATCATCTGGCGGGCATCTTTTTCCCCTTTCTTCCGGACCAGGATTCCTTCCTGTTCCATGCGTTGGAGCAGGGGAGTGACCGTATTGGTCTCCAGATGCAGGCGCTTGGCGATGTCATTCACCGGCTGGGCGTCCTTCTCCCACAGGACCAGCAGCACCAGGTACTGCGGATAAGTCAACCCCTGCTCGGAAAGCAGGGGATGATACGCCTGGGTGAGAAGGCGCGAAGCGGTGTAGAGCCGGAAACAGAGCTGGTTGTCCAGCTTGAATGCCTCCTGGGTCATAACATCTCCCGGATGTCCTTCTCGATGTCCTCCGGCTTCGTGACAGGGGCGTAACGCTTGATGACGGTGCCGTCCCGGTTCACGAGGAACTTGGTAAAGTTCCAAAGGATGTCGCTGTCCTTTTCGACGCTCTTGCTGATTCCCTTCAGCATCGCACGGGTGGCCTTGGCCTTGAGCCCGTTGTACTCTTCCGTAGGGGCCTGGGATTTCAGGTACTCGAAGATGGGTTCAGCGTTGGCGCCGTTGACATCGGTCTTGGCCATCAGCGGGAAGGT
>ONTQ01000059.1 GCA_900320795.1 uncultured Bacteroidales bacterium | reverse complement strand
TCCGGCCGACACCATAACCCGTGCCACCGCCCACCAGACCGGCACCAAAGAGCGCCTGGGCGGACACAACGACTGCTACCTGGCCAGTCCCAACGACCAAGGTACCTACCGGGGCAATTCGGACCGCACCTACTGGGCCTCCGAGAGTGCCTATACCATCATGGGCGGTGAGACTTGCGGCCTTTCCGCCTACTGCCACTGCGATCCGCAGGAGTCTCCTTCCGCCGCGCATGGCGTGCTGGCGGATATGGCCATCAACCACTTCACCTACCTGAACAGCGGCTACCATACCGGTGTTCTGGGCCGTTGGCGCACGGAAGGCTGCTTTGAAGAGATTGAAAAGCGCCTAGGTTACCGCTACGTGCTGGAAAGCGGCCAGTTCACCAAAGCACCCAAGGCAGGGGAGAGCATGAAAGTGCGGCTGGAGATTCGCAACGACGGCTTTGCGCCGGTGATGAACCAGCGCGACGCAGAGCTGGTCCTCACGGATGCCTCCGGCAAGGTGCTGGGCACCTGGGCCCTCAATTCGGATCCCCGTTTCTGGATGCCCGGCAACAAGACGGTGGTGGAACAGAGCATCCAGCTGCCTTCCGGCATCTCCGGTGCGCTCACCCTGCACCTGAACCTGCCGGACCACTACGAATCTTTGCATAACAATCCGCTTTACTCCATCCAGCTGGCCAACACCGGCACCTGGGACGAGAAAACCGGTTACAACAAGCTTTATAGTTTCACCCTTTAATCTGTTTTGTAGTATGAAACGAATTTTTGCTTTACTGGCCATGGCTTCCGTGATGTGCGTTTTCTCCTGCAAGAAGGGGGACACCACCCCCACGCAACCGGAGGACAAGACCCCTTCCGATAAAACGGATCCGCAAAAACCCGACGACAAGCCCACGGTAAAGCTTACCATTGACGGAAAGTTTGAGGACTGGGCCGCTGCAGACCAGACCAAGATCAAGAGCTTCAAGAACAATCCGGATTCTCCCTGGGATGCCGTCAAGGAAATCCGCGTGTATGCGAATGCAGACTTTGTGTATTTCTACATCCGCTACAACCACGACTCCCTGGAGGAGCAGCTGGACCTCATGGAAGGTGAGGATGGTCTTCCTATCCGCCTGTGCCTGAACACCGACGGCGAGTTTACCTCCGGCTACGAAAACTACTTCCTGGAGCACTATGACTTCATTATCGAGGGCTCCTTAGCTGCGGAGGGTGAGTTCACCGACTTTGACGGCACGCTGCACCAGCGCGTCCAAGGAGCAGAAAAAATGGAATGGAAGGAACTGCTGAAACCTGGCAACAACCTGGTCTTTGGCAAGGGCTCCGGCGACGAATATGAGATTATGCTGGCCCGCGAAATCTTCAACAATGCGGTTCCCGCAGACCAGAAGATGGGCGACAAGTTCTACGCCGGCGTACGCTTCTACGACATTGCCTGGGGCGAGCTCTCCAACATGCCCAACGAATCTGCAGAGGAAGGCGATGGCAACGGCTGGGGCCACCTGCTGGAAATCACCACCGACAAGTAGAGACTATGCGAAAAATGGTATCCGTCATCGTAGGTCTGGCGCTCCTTTCCGGGTGCCAGACCCACGGTGTGGGTACGTTCTGGCAAACCCATAGCATCGATTATTCGGACATCCGGGCCGCAGAAGAGCAGTTTGCCCAGTTTGCGGAACTGGCCGCAGCGGCTCCCGAGTCCGAGGCTCTGGAGGCCATGGACGGCCTCTTCGACCTCCTCAAAGAGGACCCGGTGGCCTATTACATTTATACCGACTGGATGGGCGGGGCGTTCTACAATATGCTTTCCCCTTGCCGGAGCGTTCCGCTGTATTCCAAGGCCGTGGAACGCATGGTGGCGGACGGCGTGCTCTCCGAGTCGGAGTATGAACCTTTCCTGCAACGCCGGGAATGGATGCAGTATAACCGGAAGGGAGACGTGGCCACGGTGCCGGGCGCTTCCCTGAAGGGCCGGCGCACCCTTGTGCTGGTATTGGACCTGGGCTGTCCTTCCTGCCGGGAAGCCCTGGAAAAACTGGCAGCGGAGCCCGCGTGGGCTCAAACCGCACGCGTAGCTGTGGGATGCGGCTACGGCTCGGCTCCGGATGTTCCGGGCTGGGAATACGTGTATCCGGAAAACGCAAGCAGCGTTTTTGACATCCACATGACCCCGGTTTACTTTGTCGTTGCCGCCGACGGAACCGTGGAGAGCGGCTATACCTTGGCTTTATAAGGCATTGCGTATGAAAAAGAATGTGTTTCCCCTTCTAATGGTTTTTGCAGCACTGCTCTACTTGCCGTGCTGTATGTCCTGTACGGCTAAATCGCAGCCGGAACCGCAGCCCACGCCGGTCAACCCGGATCCCCAGCCGGAACCGGAGAAACCTCAGGAGCAGGAGGGCCCCGGGAAGGGTACCTATACTTTTACGGCTTCCACGCTCAAAGGCACGTGGAAGGCCGGCGACCAAATTTACGTGCATGGCTCTTACGGCCCTGCCGCCCAGGTTTTTACCTTAAAAGACAGCGATATCTCCGCCGACGGAAAGACAGCCAGCCTATACTTGGATGCGGTGTTGGAATACAAGGCCGATCCCGACTACCTGTATGCCGCCTGGCCGGCTTCCGCCGTAATTCCGGAGGATGGCCTGATGGATGCCTCCCTCACCTTCAAGGTGGCCAATGACAATTTTGCCCAGGCTTTCCTGCAGGGGACCGATTTCGAGTTCCATGATGCGGCCTCTGCCATCACCTTCACCGTTTCCGGCGGCTATGACCATGTGATTATCGCCGGTGCCCAGCGTCCGGGCCTTCGCTTAAAAGACAGCTATTCCAATTCCCACTCCAGCGAGAAAACCAGCTTTGCCAAGTTTGTCTCCGACGGGTATCCGTTCCGTGAGGAAGCGCTTCCCGCAAGCGGGCATTTCACCTTCTGGTTTCCCGGCGGGGTGAGTCTGAAAGGTGGTTTTACCCTGTATTTTGCCAAGGGAGACGATTGGACGGCCACTTATACTGTAACCGAGAATACGGATGTGAAATCGGGCAGAATACTGAATCTGGGCGATATCTCATCGGCCCTGGAGGCGTATGACGGTGGTAAACCCAGCATGCCGGAGGTGACGGCTGTTACCAAATACGCCGTCGCGCTGAACGAAATGTCCGGCATTTGCGTAAGCGCGGACGGCAGCTTTATCTGGGGCCTTGGCGACGGCAGTGAACTGGCCCAACTTTCCCTGGAAGGCGAGGTGTTGCACAAAGCTGCCATTTATGTGAACAATTCCAGCCTGGATTCAGAGGGCATTTCCATCAATTACGACACCGGAGACTTGCTCATCAGCGGTGAGCCCAATGTCACATACCGCATCACGGCCGACAAAATCGACCAGATTTTTTCCGAGAGCAAGTTCCGCGGCGTAGAATCGCTCTTCAAGATTGCCGAGGGCTCCAAATTCGGCAACGCCGGCCTGGAAGGCTGTACCTATTATAAGGACGGCATGATGTATGTGGGCGCGCAGACGGGTTCTTACCTGTACTGCTGCGTCATTGATACTGGCGAAGTCCTGTGGCGGAAGAACCTGCGGGAGATGCACGGGGTCATTACGGAGATTGCCGGCCTCAGTTACGACCCTCTTACGGACTGGCTGTGGGTGGTAGATTCGGAATCGCACCGCTTCTTTGCCTTAACCGGCGATGCGGAACACATGCTGGGCTACTATTCCCTCAAGACCAAGTCCAACGAGGAATCCATCTGCGTGGACCATGTGCACAGTTGCGTCTGGATAGGGGACGACTATGGCTCCACTTCCTATCTGTATAAGTACGAGATGAGCGGTCTGGACGACGCCATTCTTGCCAAATAGCGAAAGAACGGGACAAATCGAAACCGAACGAAATATTATTTCGAAACCAAACGGAACGAAATCGAAAGATTATCGATATATTTGTATCTGATAAACCAAGCATATAAAACCACAAAATAATAACGACCATGAAAACATTCGCAAAGTATCTGTTCCTTGCAGTCATGGCTGCTTTCATGCTTGCAGGCTGTGAGAAGGAGAAGGTGAATCCGATTCTGAACCCTTCGGGCAAACCCATCAAGTTCGCCATCTCGGCCCAGACTACTTCCAAGACGGCAGCCACCATCAAGGTGACGGCAGACTATCCCGTTCCGTCGGAGGTTGCCATCGCCCTGGCGCTGGATGAGACCTCCACCATGACCAAAGGCCTTACGTTCCCTGCCAAGCTTGTGATGGCTGCAGGTGAAACGGAAGTCAGCGGTAACATCACGGTAGACGTGGATAAACTGGATCCGGGCAGCAATACCACCTGTGTGATTGCAGGCTCGTTCTCCGGCGTCAAGTTTGGTACCGTTGAGATATTCACCATCAAGACAGACCCTGCTCCGTATGTTCCCAAGCCGGATAAAGACGGCTTCACGGCAGACGGCGATCCTTCCGAGTGGGAGGTAGCAGAGGGTGTCTTCACCTTCGACAGCATGGACGGCGCTCCGCTGGGCGGCCTCAAGATGGCAAAGGTCCATTATGGTTCCAACCTGCACTTCCTGTTCGAGGTTACGGACGAAATCCTAGAGAAGGGGATTGAGGACGGTAAAGTGCGTCTGCACATCTTCTTCGACAGCGACAACAAGCAGGAGGGCGGTCTCATGCACAAGTGGAAAGAGGCCGGTATCGACTACATGCTGGAAGGCAAGATGACCTCCGGCGGCGAGTATTGCGCCTTCTCCTCCAACTACCAGAAGTGGAACGGTGAAGAACCCACGGATTGGGCTTGGGAAGACAGCGGCACGGCTGCCAAGATTATCGACAGCGCCGGTGAAGGCAACTATTATGAGATGACGCTGGACTACAGCAAGTTCCCCGGTGAGGGAGGCCTTGCCAAGGTAATCCGCATTGGCTTTGACATTGCCGACGGCGACTATGCCGTGACGGGCTTCCTGCCCAATACAGACCAGGAAGAACCTGCTTCCATGGGCCTTATCTGGAAGAGCGACTATATCTTCCCGGATGCGGACGGTTTCACCGCCGACGGTAAAGACGCCGAATGGAAAGACCGTGAAGGCGTGGTGGAAATCAAGAGTGTAGAGAATGCCGTATCTACCGGTATCGCTTCCACGAAGGTGTTCTATGGCAAGAACTGCCTGCACTTCCTGGTGGAACTCACCGACGAAGCCCTTGCGGCAGAGGAAGTTTACCTGAATCTCCTGTTCAACGGCGACGGCAAAGCCGACGGTATGAACTACATCTGGAAAGATGCCGGTCTCAAGCACCTGCTCTCCGCCATCATCGCCAAGGGTGGCAAATACGTGCCCTTCGCTTCTCCGTACTACAAGTGGGCGGGTGTAACCTATCCTACCGAATGGGGTTGGAACAGCACCGATATCTGGCCCGTGATTCAGGCTGCCGGCAGCGGCAAGCTCTACGAGATTAGCGTGGACTACTCCACCTATCCTGGCGGCCTGGCCGATGAATTTGGCTTTGCTACCGTTATCAACGACCAGGCTGGCGCCATCCTTGGCTACCTGCCCAACACGGACGACGAAGCAGAACCTGCTGCTGTCCAGGTGGTTACCAAGATGAAAGACATCACCATCGACGGCAAGGCCGACGATTGGGCCAAGCTGAACAAAGACTTTGTGACCGTTATCGAGTGCCCCGAGGCTGCAGAGCTGAAAGGCCTCAAGAGCGCCAAGGTGTACTACGACGACAAACTGTACATGCTCCTGGAAGTGACGGACGATGCCCTCGCCAAGGGTGTTACGGATGGTAAGCTCCGCTTCCACATCTTCTTCAACAGCACCAATGGCACGGGCCTTGGCACCAGCTCCCGCTGGACCAACTTCAACTATGCCACGGAGGGCAAGATGACCAGCGGCGGCAGCTACTGCGACTACAGCTCTTCGGTCTATGCTATCGCACCCGGAACGGCCTGGGATACCTCCAACACCGGTGTCGCACCCAAGTTTGTGGCCAAGGGTGAGGGTAACCTCTATGAGCTGAGCATGGATTATTCCGACTTTCCGGAGGGCCTGGCAGACACCTTCCGCATCGGCTTCGACATTGCCGACGGCGGCTATGAGGTAATCAGCTATCTCCCTTATGCCGCAGAGCCTTGCGACCTGGCGCTGGTCAAGAAGGCCAACGGCGTGCCGGAGGTAGGTCCGGAGCCGGTAGAAGAAGGCATCGTCATTGACGGTAAGTTTGAAGACTGGGAAGAGATTGAAGGCGTGAGCGACGGCAACTACGGCATGTTCAAGGTAGCCTCGGACGAGAATAACCTGTACTTCTTCTCTTACAGAAATACCGGCGGCCGCTACACTGCCCTGTGGGGTGACGGTGTAGGTTACATCTACATCGGCCTGGACCTGGACAACAACCTGGAAACCGGTGTGGAACTCCTCGGAAATGGTAATTATGAGGCCATCTGGTATTTCTACTGCTTCGGCGGTACTGCGGAGGCTCCGTACATCGGCATCACGGCAGAGGGCGAAATCGCCCCGGACACCTACAGCATGGCCAACCTGAAGGTAAAGGGTGTGGTGAGCGAAGACGGTGCCCGCCTGGAATACAGCATTCCTCGCGCCGACCTCCCGGAAATCCCCGCCAGCTCCATCACGGTGTACTCCTGGGGTAACAAAGACCTCACCAAAGTTTCCATCGAGGCTTTCTTGTAGGAGTTGACAGACAACGTATCTCGAGGGGCTGGCTCAGGTCAGCCCCTTTGTGAGTTTCTCGATTCAAGACGCAAAACGATATGAGAATTACCAAAGAACAGTATCTGCAGCCCTTCACGCAGGTCCTCTCGCTGGAGACCATGCGGGAGACGCTGCAGTCCACCTCATCCAATGCCGGAGGAAGCAACCTGGGCGATCCAACTACGGTAACGGGTGATTGGACCGATTGGTTCAACAACGGTATGATCATTTAAAAGGGAAGGAATGGATATGAAAAAATGGCTTGTATTTATTTCCATCGCCGGTCTTCTTAGCGCTGCTTGTGCCAAACAGGAGATGGCCCCTAAGGAGAATACCGAACCCACTCCCGGGACGTACGTCTTCACGCTCAAGGCCAGCATGGATTCCGAGCTCACCAAAACCTCTTACGAGGGGGACAAGACCTTCTCCTGGAGTGCCGGTGACCAGATTTCCGTCCTGTTCCATAACGGTGACGACAACAGGTACTTTACCCTCACAACCTCCGGGACCGGCGCCAGCGCCAGTTTTAGCGGCGAAATTACAGAGGGGTACACCATCGGTTCCTCTTTTAATGCGGACGAAAAGATAGCGTTCTTCCCGGCTGCGGCCCATTCCTATGACCGGACCAAGGCAAAGTATGATCCGAGTAGTAATCCCAAACGCGGACCGTACTTCCATATTCCCGCGTTTACGGACTTCACCAAGACGCATTTCTCGGCCAATCTGCCCATGGCGGCTATCGGAGACGGAGATAACAACTTTAGCTTCAAGCATATCGCGGGTACGTACAAGGTGGTGTTCGGCAGCATCGACCCTTCCGTGACCAAGGTGATGTTGCATGTTGAGAACCAGTTAGCCTATGCTATCTCCGGAGATTTCCGCCTGGAAGACGGCGGCTTCTACAACTACTGCTGGTGGCAGACCTGGACTTCCGACGCCACTGCCAAGACGCTTTCTTATGTGGTGAACGTGGATCCCTCCACCCACAAGGCTACATTCTATGTCCCTTACTGCCACAACGATGCAGCTGGCTTCCAGCCCACGTTCACGCTCACGAATGCCGTTAATGGCAATATGCTGGCAAAAGCATCGGCCAAAGCGGTTTTCTCCGGAGACAACAAACCGAATCGTGACCATATGGTTATTCTGCCGGAGATCCCTGCATCAGGAACAGGTGTTGCTCCGGCTTGGCGGTCCGGCAATGATATCAACTGGGATTTGGTAGAAACGGTAATTGCAGGGCGCTCCAGTTCAACATACGGAGGAATAAACTCCATGAAGTTTACTGCGGATGCTTCAAATGCATATATCCTGCTGGACATCAACAAGAGCTATTTTCTGGACAATGCTGGCTACAATTTCTCGAATCTGGGTATCCTCTTTGTCGGAGATGGTTCGGATAGCGGTTCTGCGTCATGGATGTGGAGCACCAAGTACCAATCACTGTTCCAGTGCTGGCTGAAAACGGGGAATGCCCTCTCATGTACGCCCACTGACGGTGCGCTGGTGAATGCAACAGCCAACGAGAGCGGAGACCATATCTATTATGAGATTGCCGTACCCCGGTCGGGACATTCTGCTTTCCAGGGCACGACGGCTTATATCGGCTTTGTGTTTAACAAGCAGTATAAGATTGGAAGTACGGTTTATAATGATCCGGTTTCCGAGGATACGTACATGGGTTATGCTCCTACTCCCAACGGGAAGCCTGCCATGGCAGAAGTATCGCTTCCTACCTACACTTCGCTGGCACCTGCTCCGCTTCCGGCCAACCTTACCTTTACGGAGGCGGAGGGCGACGTGACTAATCCGGAGAGAGGCTTCTACAAGCACTTCGAGTATCATTTCGATTCCTCGGATCCCGGTCATGTGAACCCCTCCATCAGCGCTTACACCTTTGATGAAACGCTGGCGCTCACCATCTTCTACCTGGAGGACTTCGTGGGGGCCGACGCCCTCAGTAGCGACGTTATTACCAAAGTGGAGACCGAACTGGCTGCGCTTCGTTCCAAGGGCAAAAAGGCCATTGTGCGATTTGCCTATACCGCAAAACATCCAGTGGCTAGTTATGAGCCCACCAAGGACCAGATTGTCAATCATCTGGACCAACTGAAAGCGGTTTTCACGGCGTATGACGATGTGGTTTACCTGTTCCAGGCCGGGTTTATTGGCACGTACGGAGAGTGGTATTACGTGAACGATGATTTTACTTACAGCAAGTCCGGCGGTACACTTGTCGGTTATCAGAACCGGATTGATGTGGTGAATAAGATGCTCTCGGTAACCACCAGGCAGATTGCCGTCAGAACGCCTTTCTATAAGCGCGGGTATTTATATTCCAGTGCCTATAATACCACTGTACCGGGTATTTCGTCTTGGGGGAGTACGCCTAACCAGCGCATCGGCTATTACAACGATGGCTTCCGCGGCTCTTCTGACGACGTAGGCACGTTTAGCAGTGATCAGGACCGCGAGCAGTGGTTTGGCCAGGGCGAATGGCTGGTATGCGGCGGTGAATCGGCCTATGTAGGCACCGACTCTAACGGAAATGGAACGCTCGAACCAGAAGAGAAGCAAGCCTGGCTGGATGCCAATCCTACCTTGGCAAACCCCGACAACTCTATTGCCGCCATGCGGCAGCAGCACTGGTCCTACATGCATAATGCCGAGACCAATATCCTCATGGACTATTGGGCCGGTCCCAATCCCGCGGGGAAGAGCGTCGTAAGCTGTGGAACCGACCGGATTCCGGACTTCAAGAAGGCCCTCGGCTATAGGCTCGTTATCAATTCGGCCGACTTTACCGGCAGTTCTCTTGAGTCTAGCGCTACGGTGAATTACAGCATTTCTATCCAGAACAAGGGTTGCGCCCGGGTCATTTATCCCAGGCCGTGCAAACTGGTGCTCATCCATAATGGAACACCGACCGTGCTGAAGGATAATCTTACGGATGTCCGCAACCTGGCTCCCGGTGCATCTGCTACTGTCTTGGAAGGTTCCTTCACGCTTCCGCAGAGTGTGTACAAGGATGACAAACTTGCCATCTGGCTCCCGGACAACGCCACCGGCCTGCAGGCCACCCCTGCCTATTCCATCCACCTGGCCAACAGCGACGTAACCTGGGAAAATGGATATAACATTATCCATACTTTTTAGTTGACTAACACAAAATAATTAATAACCCAAAAAGAACTTATTATTATGCTAAGGAAAGAGTATCTTACTCCTGAGGTGGACATTGTTCACCTGACTCCGGAGGCGTGCGTTTTGACAGGTAGCC
>ONTQ01000054.1 GCA_900320795.1 uncultured Bacteroidales bacterium | reverse complement strand
AAAGGGGCCGATGTCGTCCTCATCGACACTGCCGGCCGCCTGCACAACCGGGTGGACCTGATGAACGAACTTACAAAAATCCGCCACGTCATCCGCCGTGTAGTGCCCGACGGCCCCCACGAGGTGCTGCTGGTGCTGGACGGCTCCACCGGACAGAATGCCTTTGTTCAGGCCAAGGAGTTCTCCAAGGCCACGGACGTGACGGCCCTGGCCGTGACCAAACTGGACGGCAGCGCCAAGGGTGGCGTGGTGGTGGGCATCGTGGACAGCTTCAAGTTCCCCATCAAGTTCCTGGGCATCGGCGAAGGAATAGACGATTTGAAAGTATTTGACAAGAAGGCGTTTGTGGAAGCGCTGTTTAAATTAGAGGATATACAATGAAACTCTCTTACAACTGGCTAAAAGCTTATTTGAAGTGTGACCTTACCCCTGATCAGGTGGCCGAGGCCATGACATCCATCGGCATTGAAGTGGATTCCGTTGAGGTACAGGATCGCGGGCTGGATCACGTGGTGGTGGCCCAGGTTCTCACCTGTGAAGCCCACCCGGACAGCGACCATCTGCATGTGACCACCGTGAATGACGGCTCTGCCGAGCCGGTCCAGGTTGTTTGCGGCGCTCCCAATGTAGCCGCCGGGCAGAAGGTGCTCTTCGCCCAGCTGGGCGCCGTCCTCCCCGGGGATTTCAAGATTAAGAAGTCCAAGATCCGCGGAGTGGAAAGTTTCGGTATGATCTGTGCCGAGGATGAGCTGGGCATCGGTTCCAGCCATGCCGGCATCATGGTGCTTCCGGAAGATGCCATTCCCGGCACGCCTGCCGAGGAGTATCTGGGCCTGGAGAAATCGGCTGTTATCGAATACGAAATCACGGCCAACCGCATTGACGCCGCTTCCCATATCGGCGTGGCGAGGGACTTGTACGGCTATCTGAAGAGCCGGGACATCCCCTGCGAACTTTGTATCCCTTCGGTGGAGGCTTTCCGCGAAGGGGAAGGCGAGGCCATGCCGGTCTCTGTCCTGGACGTCAAGGGCGCACCCCGTTATTGTGGTATCACCGTAAAGGGCGTGAAGGTGGCTCCCAGCCCCGAGTGGCTGCAGGAACGCCTGCTCTCCATCGGCCTCAAGCCCATCAACAACGTGGTGGATATCAGTAATTTCGTCCTCTTCGAAACCGGACAGCCGCTGCATACTTTCGATGCCGACAAGGTCCGTGGCGGCAAAGTGATTGTCCGCCGGGCCGCGGAAGGGGAGCCCATCCGCACCCTGGACGGCATGGAGCGCAAGCTGGCCGCCTGCGATATGGTCATCGCCGATGCCGAGGGTCCCATGTGCATCGCCGGCGTGTTCGGCGGTGCGGATTCCGGCGTGACGGACGGCACCGTGAACGTGTTCATCGAAGGTGCTTACTTCGATCCCGTGAGCGTCCGCAAGACGGCCAAGAGCCAGACCCTTTCCACCGATGCCAGTTTCCGTTTCGAGCGCGGAGCAGACCCCGAGGCCGCCCTGTATGCCGCCAAGCGGGCCGCCCTCCTCATCCTGGAAACCGCCGGAGGAAAGATCGTCGGGAAAGTGCAGGAAGTGTATCCCGAGCCCATCGGCCGGGCCCGCATCCAGTTGGACTACAACCGGATCGAGCATTTCATCGGCAAGAAAATCGGCCATGCCACCATCGAGAAAATCCTGGAGGGCCTCAATTATGAGTTTGTGGAAAGGACGGCCGACGGTGCCCTGGTGGCCGCTCCTACCTATATGGTGGACGTCACCCGCGAGTGCGACGTGGTGGAGGAAATCCTCCGCATCTACGGTTACAACAACATCGAACTGCCGGGCAGCCTCCGCATGAGCGTGAACCCTTCGGCCCAGCCGGATCCGGAAGCCACCCGTAACGCCATCTCCAACTGGCTGGCCGCCAACGGCTTCG
Organism: uncultured Bacteroidales bacterium; assembly: GCA_900320795.1. Taxonomy (GTDB): domain Bacteria; phylum Bacteroidota; class Bacteroidia; order Bacteroidales; family UBA932; genus Cryptobacteroides. Next base: position 10,857 of record ONTQ01000054.1, on the reverse strand, counting down.
TGGAAACCATGAACAACTCCCTGACCAAAGAAGACTACTATACCAAACTGGAGACCTTCCCGGCCAGCCGCTGTGTGCACATCGTGAACCCCTTGAGTCAGGACCTGAACGTAATGCGCCAGACGCTTCTGCTGAACGGTCTGGAAGTGGTGGCCTACAACCTGAACCGACAGGCGACATCGCTCCGTTTCTTCGAGTACGGATCCGTTTACCAGCGTCTGGAAGAAGGTGACGGCACCACCCTTGCCAGTTACGAGGAGCACCGCTGCTTCTCCCTCTTTATCAGCGGAACGCCGGACAAGGTATGGCGCAGCCCGGTCCAGAAGTCCAATTTCTTCCAGCTCAAGGGCTATGTGGAGGCCCTGATGGCCCGCTACCGGATTGATGTTTCCTCTCTGCAGATGGGACCGGCCCCGGCCGATGTCTTCTCCGAAGGCATCACGTACAGCCTTCCTGGCAAGGAACCCAAGCTGCTGGCCACCGTGGGGACCATGCATCCGGCCCTTTGCAAGCGTTTCAGCGTCAAGCAGCCCGTCTTTGCGGCCGAGATTAACTGGGAGGTCCTGTTCACCCTTATCAAGCGGGACAAGTTCTCCTTCAAGGAACTGCCCAAATTCCCGGAAGTGAGAAGAGACCTGGCCCTCCTTCTGGACGAAGGCGTCGCCTATGCCGATGTGCGCAAGGCCGCCGTCCGCGCCGGCAAGAAGCTAATCAAGAGCGTTACGCTCTTCGATGTATATCGCGGAGAGAAGATTCCTGCCGGAAAGAAGCAGTATGCCTTGAATTTCGTGCTCCAGGATCCGGAACGCACCCTCACCGATACCGAGGTGGAAAAGACCATGGAGCGGGTTCTCAGTACCCTCCAGGGAGAATTCGGTGCCACCCTCCGCTAATGAAGAGAATCCTCTATATCGCACTGCTGATGCTGGTCGCGGCCTCTTGCGGGCCGCGGCGCATCTCCCGTGCAGACATGGAGGGAATCATGTATGATATCCTCATCCAGGACCAGCAGATCAAGTTCAATCCGACCCTGAAACCGCAGGCCGATACCTCTCTTGTTTATGAAGGGATCTTCGAGTCTTACGGTTACGATACGGACGATTTCCTCAGCAGCCTGGAGTATTACCTGGAAGAGCCTTCCCGTCTGGAAAAAGTCATGCAGAATGTCGGAAAACGGCTGGACGGAGAGATTGACGAGGTAAGCGCCCTTCTCGATGCCGAGAACTGGCGCAAGAAGATGATGGCCATCTATCAGCTTCAGCGGGACACCACCCTTCCCCATCCCCGCGGACGCGTGGTGGATTCGCTCCCGCTCCGTTTTCTCGGGGATACGATGCATCTGGAAGTTCCTCAGGACTCCCTGCCCGTTCCGCATCCGGATTCTCTGCTGTTTGTGAGAGATTCATTATGAAACGATTCGCAGCAAAATACGTCTATCCGCTCACATCGCGTAAGCCGCTTCTGAACGCCTTCGTAGAGGTGGAGGGGGATGGAACCATCCTTCGTATCGGCCAATGCGAAGAAGGGGAAGAACTGATGGACGGTGCCATCGTTCCCGGTTTTGTGAATGCCCACTGCCATGTGGAGCTTTCCTATATGAAGGGCCTTTTCCGCAAGGGGACGGGCATGGCGGGTTTTATCGACCAGATCAATGCGCTCAGGGATACTTTCTCCCTGGATGACAAGGTGGCCTTTCTCCGAGAGGCCATGGACGATCTGTGGGCGCAAGGCGTTGTGGCTATGGCCGATATCTCCAACTGCGACGATTCATTCGCCGTCAAGGCCTGTCACCCCATGTACACCCGCAGTTTCCTGGAGGTGTTCGGTGCGCATCCGGCCCATTGTGAGGATGTTATGCGCTCTGTGCGTGCCTTGCAGGAGAAGGCGCGGGCCCTGGGCCTGGATGCTGCCCCTACGCCGCATTCCTGTTATACCATGAGCCCGGAACTTGTGACCGCCTCTTCCCTGGCGGGTCTGGAGAGCGGATTTCTGTCTTTCCACAGTGAAGAATCGGATGAGGAGGAGGAAATGATGAAGTATGGCCGCGGCCCCATGTGGGACAACCGCAAGGCCAATGGCATTCCTACGCCTCCCGTAACCGGGACCACTTCCCTGGAGTATTTCCTGAATAGACTTTTGGCCGGAGGGCTTCGTGTTCCCGTTCCGGGTCATGTCCTTCTGGTGCATGAATGCTGCCTCACGGCGCAAGGCGCAGCACTGGCAAAGAAGGTGCTCGCAGAGCCCTTCCTGGCGGTATGCCCGCTTTCCAACCTCTTTATCCACAAGATGCTTCCGCCCATCCCGCTGATGCGTGAAAGCGGCATTCCTATCTGTGTGGGAACCGATTCCCTGTCATCCAATGATGCCCTTTGCATGGTGGACGAACTCTATTGCCTTCAGGAGGCCTTCCCGGAGGTCTCACTGGGAGAACTGTTGGAATGGGCTTGCCTGAACGGCGCCCGTTTTCTGGGAAAGGAAGACAAGCTGGGCACCCTGGAACCGGGCAAGAAACCGGGTCTGGTGTTTATCTCTTCCTGTGGTGACCGTCTTACCGCACAAAGCAAATCCCACCGTCTATGATGCGAGAAACCACGGTTTTCGGCCCTATTTTCAGCCGCCGGCTGGGCAGTTCGCTGGGTATCAATCTCCTGCCCCAGGAGGGAAAGGTGTGCAATTTCGACTGTGTGTACTGCGAATGCGGATGGAACAAGGACGGTCTGGGAGATCGCACGCTTCCCACGGCAGCGGATGTCCGGAAAGCGCTCGAAGCCAAGTTGTCGGCCTGTCAGGCGGCGGGTACACCCATTGACTCCATCACCTTCTCGGGAGACGGCGAGCCAACTCTTAATCCGGACTTCCCTGAAATCATTGACCTTACGCTTGCCCTGAGGGACCGTTACTACCCGTCGGCCAAGGTGTCGGTCCTGTCCAATGCCACCCGTGCGGGGCAGGAGCCTGTCTTCCGGGCCCTGCAGAAGGTGGACAATGCCATTCTCAAACTGGATGCCCCTGCGGATGCCCAGGTGGCGCTGGTCAACCGGCCGACGGGCGCCTATCATGTAGAGGACGTCGTGCGCAGTCTTCTCCGTTTCCAGGGAAGGTTCGTGCTGCAGACGATGTTCCTGAAAGGCCCCGGCTGGGCTTCGGAACAGTGGGTGGAGGCCTGGATGGAGATTGTGCGGAAGGTAAAGCCCCGCGAAGTGATGGTCTATACCATCGACCGGGAAACACCCATGAAAGAACTTCAGAAATATACGGTGGATGAGATGCGTGCATTGGTGCAGCCGCTCATCGACGAAGGTTTTATAATTCAAATTAAAGGATAACGATATGTCTATTGCAAGCAAATACGGCTACACGCCTGACAAAGAAGCCATCGACCGCTCCCTGGCTCTGATCGCCGAAGGATTGGAAGGCATTGCCTCCGAGAAAGTTTACAAGGAATGCTTCGGGCTGATGGACCAGACTACGCTGGCTAATGACGACACGCCTGCCAGCGTCAGGCGTCTGGTGGAGAAAGTGAATTCTTTTGCGAAGGACTATCCTTCCTGGCCGCTTCCCGCTTCCATCTGTGTCTATCCCAATTTTGCTTCCGTGGTGGCTTCGGCTCGCGCAAGCAGGGATGTCCATGTGACGACGGTGGCCGGATGCTTCCCCACGTCCCAGAGTTTCCTGGAGGTCAAACTTCACGAGATTGAACTGGCTGTCCGCGGCGGGGCCGACGAAATCGATATCGTGTTGGCGCTGAACAGTTTCCTCGCGGGCGATTATGCCGCTGCCGGGGCCGAGATTAAGGCCTCCCGTGACTGCATCGACAAAGTTGCCGCCGAACTGGGCCGTCCGGTTCTCCTGAAAGTCATCCTGGAAACCGGCCTTCTCCAGACGCCCGAGGCCATCGCCGACGCCTCTTTCCTGGCCATGGAAAACGGGGCCGATTTCATCAAAACGTCAACCGGAAAGGTCAAAGTGAATGCCACTCCGCTGGCCGCATACGTCATGTGCGAAAGCATTAAGAAGTATTACGAAGCCACGGGAAAGAAAGTGGGCTTCAAGGCTGCCGGCGGCATTGCATCGGCCCTGGACGCCGTTTGCTACCTCTCCATCGTGGGCTCCGTGCTGGGCGAGGAATGGCTGGGCAAGAACCTCTTCCGCTTCGGCGTATCTTCCCTCGCCAACAAACTCCTCAGCGTCGTGGAGCAGAAAACGGTTGCCTATTTCTAGGAACGGCGACCCATCCGGTCAAAATGCAAAAAAAAGACGGACAATCATCCGTCTTTTTTTGTGCGCGAAATCAGAGTCGAACTGACACGTCCTTTCGGACACTACCTCCTGAGAGTAGCGCGTCTACCAATTCCGCCATCCGCGCATCGTTTGTTTTGGGACTGCAAATATACTTACTTTTTTTGAATCTCCAAACAATTGCGTGCTAAATTTCCAGTTTGATGGGAATGTTTGTGGTCCATCGGCCGGTATGGAAGGTGAGATGGGTCACGGAAAGCTTGACTTCGAGGGACAAGTCCCGGAGGCTGGGTGCGGTCCAGTCGTAGCCGGCTTCCAGCATGTAGTTGCCCAGGGCGAAAGAACGCACTACTCCTTCCGGCATGCAGATATCCAGCCACAGCTCCTCTTCCGGATCCTGGCGGGGGAGCCGGATACTATCTCCCGGGTCTAGCCGGCAGGTGAAAGATCCTTTCAAGGGTTCTCCTTCCAGAGTGAGTCCTTCGACACAGCCTCTCACGCCGGCCTGGAGGGGATTCCCATTGCCCGAAGGCCCCTCTACGAGCAACGAGAGGGTGCAGAAGTGCTTTTCCAGATGCACCGCCACCCGGGCGGAATCCTTTACGGTTTCTACCCATTCCGTGTGCAGGTATAATGGGGGACAGTCACAGCCTTCCGGGATGTGGATGGTATGTCCTTGTGGTGGGGAAGTCCCCGCCAGGGCCAGGAGCTGAACCCCGGGGGAGGGGACGCTCAGCCGGAGGACCGTGTCGCGGGGAATCTCCCATTCTTCCCGGAAGCCTTCTCCGGTCAGGGAAAGGGATACCGGGTAGGCGGGCTGTCCGAGAATTTCCACAGTCAGTTCACAGGGGCAGTCCGTACGGTCTTCCCTGACCAGGGAGCAGGATGCTACCTCCAGGGCCAGAATAAGCCCCCAGACCGGCCTGATGAACGTGTAAAGCTTATTTCCCATAGGTCTGGAAGATGTTCTCAATTTTCTCTTCCCGGCCAGGGTACAGGGAAATGAGTTTGTCCTTGAGGTCGTCAATGGTGGTGACTTCGCTGGTAAGTGCCCGGAAAATCTCCTTGTGGGATGTGCCGATCTTGTAGAGTTCACTGAAAATGTCGGGCTTGAACCAGAACTGGTTGCCATAGATGGGAAGGTCTCCGCCGTAGCGGTCCTTGTAAAGGGTGGATTCCACGAAGTAACCCCACATTTCGCCCAGTTCACAGTAGCCGGCGTCGGATGCCGTGCCGCTTCCGTACGGCTCCCACCCCTCCGTGATGAAGGACTTGATGACATAACGGATATAGGGATTCCAGTATGCGTTCTTTACCTGGGCATAATGGCTGGCATGGGCGAGTTCATGCACCGTCATCCGGTAAATGCCGTCATATCCCATCGCTTTGGTGCCCACTGTGATGTCCGGCAGAAAAATCTGGACAATGGAAAGGTATGTTCCCAGGTACTCCTGGAGCAAATCTTCGCTCAGGAAAGCACCATGATGCAGCATGCTGGTGCTGGACGAGGATATGTCCGGAAAAATCCAGATTCTCAGATCTTTGGGAGGCTCAAGGATATCCAGGTCCGAATCCTTGCAGCGGGAGTAGTAGTCGTAAGCGGCATTGTTCACCGCACAGCGGCGGAAGAGGGCGCCGTCGCTTCCGGCGTCGATATTCACGTCCATTCCCTCCGGACTGCCTTTCCCCAGCGTGCTCACCGAGGCGGGGATGATGATAAAATTAAAGCCGATATTGAATCCCTTCGCATTTTGGAACACCAACCGGTAGCGCGGCTCTGCCGAAAAGGATTTCTCCATCTGGTAATAGCCGTCGCGGTCCGTATAGGTGGAGGCGATCTTTACGAAGATGTTGCACACCACTTTTACACCGGCTACGCCGAAAGGCTTGCCGCCGCTGAAACCGGGGTCCTCAATGGTAATCCGGCCCGCGGGAGCATGGGATTCGCCTTTGGTGGGTGGAATCCACAGGTCTTCGTTTCCTGTGAGCCGATAGGCCTCTTCCTCCACCCGTGTCCAGTCTATGCCGTCACCGGCCCGGGTGATGGGGTCGTGCTCGGCGATGTAGCATTCGTCCAGCAGTTCGTAGCGGATACCGTCCGGAAAAGTGAAATCCTGGGGCACGACGCCATATTGCCAGGTGATGGCATCGTTGCCTACTTCCGGATCTTGATAATAGTCTCCTTCCCGGATGATCCGATAGTCCATCGGATGGTCCAGCAGATATACGTCCAGGGCCTTGAGTTGCTTCAACTGCCCGTCATCGGCCGGGAGAAAGCGCACGTACAGGTCAGTGGCCTTGATGTCGTTCCGGCCGGCTTTGGTGGGGTACAGTTTGGTGAGGGCCGCCTGCATGTTTTCCACCGTGTAGGGGTCGTCCAGTTTTTCTCCCAGTTCAATCATTCCGTGGTAAACGTCTCCGTTCATTCCATGCAATTTCTCGTCAAGTCCTGCGCTCCGGTCACATGCTCCCAGCATGAGGAGCGGAATCAAGTACAATAACCATCGTTTCATAGCGTTGCAATATTTGTTCTGTGCAAAGCTGATAAAACTTATCCGTGTAAAAAAAGAACAAACGTTTAATTTCAAAATCGCCATTTCAAGGCCGTCGAAGGCTGATTTTTGTCTCCGCTCAAACGGATAAAACGAAAAAAACGCCTTTAAAAGGCGATAATATCGGCCTTGGAACTTCATCAGAGGGCGAAAAGCCGTTTTTTGCGAGGGTCAAAAAATATCCGTATATTTGCAAGATTTATCGAAAAAACTATGCAGGATATCAGAAATATCGCCATCATTGCCCATGTGGACCATGGCAAGACCACCCTCGTGGACAGGATGATTTATCAGGCCAATCTTGTCCGGAAACCCGAAGATTTGGGAAACCTGATTCTGGACAATAACGACCTGGAGCGCGAACGCGGTATCACCATTCTGGCCAAAAATGTGTCCGTAACGTACAAGGGCGTTAAAATCAACATTATAGACACGCCCGGCCACAGCGATTTCGGAGGCGAGGTGGAGCGTGTCCTCAATATGGCCGACGGTGTTCTCCTGCTGGTCGATGCCTTTGAAGGATGCATGCCCCAGACCCGCTTTGTGCTCAACAAGGCCATCGACATGGGCAAGAAGCCCATCGTTGTGATTAACAAGGTTGACAAACCCAATTGTCGGCCGGAAGAGGTTCAGGAAGAAGTTTTTGAGCTGATGTTCAATCTGGGTGCCAACGAGGATCAACTGGACTTCAAGACCATCTACGGCAGTGCGAAGCAGGGCTGGATGTCCACCGACTGGAAAAAGCCTACCAGCGATATCACGGCTCTCCTGGATACTATCCTTTCGGAGATTCCTGCCCCCGAGGTGAAGGAAGGCACCCCCCAGATGCTGGTTTCTTCCCTGGAATTCTCCCCGTATGTAGGGCGGATTGCGGTGGGGCGCATCACCCGCGGAACGCTCAAGACCGGTATGCCTGTGAGCCTGTGCAAGCGTTACGATATTGTTGAAAAGAGCAAGGTCAAGCAACTCATGGTCTTCGAAGGTCTGGGCAAAGCCAACGTGGATGAGGTTCAGTGCGGAGATATCTGCGCCGTCGTGGGAATCGAAGGCTTCGAGATTGGCGACACCATTGCCGATTTTGAAACCCCTGAGGCGCTGCCGCCCATCGCCGTGGACGAACCCACCATGAGCATGCTGTTCATGATCAACAACTCTCCTTTCTTCGGAAAGGACGGAAAATATGTGACTTCCCGCCACCTGAAGGAACGCTTGGAAAAAGAATTGGAAAAGAACCTGGCCCTGCGCGTGAAGCCCGGCATCAATGCCGACAGTTTCGTGGTGTACGGACGGGGTGTGCTGCATCTTTCCGTGCTCATCGAGACCATGCGCCGAGAAGGTTTCGAACTGCAGGTGGGACAGCCTAAAGTGCTGGACAAGACCATCAACGGCCAGCGCTGTGAACCCATCGAGGAACTCTCCATAGAGGTCCCGGAGCAGTTTGTGGGTGCCGCTATCGAACTCAGCACCCGTCGCAAGGGGGCACTCATCCGGATGGAACCTCGCGGAGATCGCACGCTGCTGGAGTTTGAGATTCCTACCCGCGGTCTGATGGGTCTTCGCTCCAATCTTCTCACGGCTACCCAGGGAGAGGCCGTCGTGGCCCATCGCTTCAAGGATTATCAGCCATACAAGGGGGACATCGAAATGCGTACCAACGGCTCTTTGGTGTCCCTGGAGACCGGTGAAGCCATTGCCTATTCCATGAACAAGCTGTTGGACCGCGGCCGCTTCTTTGTGGAGCCCGGCGAGGAAATCTATGGTGGACAGGTCGTCGGGGAACATACCCGCGACAGAGACCTTAACATCAATATTTGCAAGACCAAGAAACTTACCAACGTGCGCGCTTCCGGTTCAGATGAGAAGGTCGTTCTTCCTCCGGCCATCAAGTTTTCGTTGGAAGAGGCGTTGGAATATATTCAGGAAGACGAACTGGTGGAGATTACGCCCAACCATATGCGTATGCGTAAAATCCAGCTGGATCCGCTGGATAGGAAGAGAAATTCTTCCACGGAGGATTGATTTTCCGAAAATTATTTGTATCTTTGCACCCCTTAATCTGTTTTTGTGGATATGGATTCCTTCATCATACCCTTGAACGGTTGGGCTGCAGGTGAGCGGAAGTTTCGCTTTCATGCAGATACAGAGTTCTTTCAAAAGTTTGACAATACCGAAATCCTGGACGCCGATGTAAACGTGGAAATCCGGGTTACAAAAGAAGGTATGCAAAAGGTGGAGGCTGTACTCCATCTGCAGGGGACGGTCACCGTCCCGTGCAACCGCTGCCTGGAACCCGTTGTAATTCCCGTGGAGGCAAATCCTTCCGAGGTCCTCGCCCCTGGTGAGGAGGAAGTGGATTGGGACTTGAGCCAGGCAGTATACGACTATGTGTGTCTATCACTGCCTCTGCAAAGAGTTCATCCGGAAGGGGAATGCAATCCCGACACCGTCCGGTTTCTGAGTCGCAAGGAGCGTGGGGACGAGGAGGCTGCTTCGAGCAGCCCGTTCGCCGCTCTGAAAGGACTTTTTGACAGCAAATAAAACAATTAAAAGATATAAACAATGGCACATCCGAAACACAAACTCTCCAAGCAGAGAAGAGACAAAAGACGTACGCACGACTTTGCTCCCGTTCCCACGCTGAGCGTATGCCCCAACTGCGGCGCTACCGTGATGTATCACCGTGTATGCCCTGAGTGTGGCTACTATCGTGGTCGTCAGATCATTGAAAAGAGCGCCGAGTAATCAGCGCTTTTTTTATGAAGGGCAGAGCCCCGACGCCATCAGGCGTCCGGCCGGGCCGGGTATTTTTCATCAGAAAAATACGGAAAGGCGAAAAGGCCGCGGGGGTGTATGAGGGGGCAGAGCCCCCCGTATTAAGGCCCGGTAGTTCAACGGATAGAACGGAAGTTTCCTAAACTTTAAATAGAGGTTCGATTCCCCTCCGGGCTACAGAAAACCCTCGCAAGTGACTGTAAATCAGCGCTTTGCGAGGGTTTTAGTATTTTTAGTGGAACATTAGTGGAACAAATCCATATAACTACAGTACCTTGACGAGTGTAAGGCCGCTTTTCTCTCCGGCGACATATCTGGCCCTCTCCGGCGACATATCTGGCCTCGGCCTCAGCGTTAGCGCGGCGGAAGCGGTCAAGATATAGTGGTCGGCCTGCCTGGATTTGGATACACTCAAAACTGTCGCCCGGCTGCAGGCTGGAATTCATTGACTCAATTACCACAAAACGGTTCTTACCAAGGTACTCAACCGTTATCATTCTGTCTGGGAGCCATCCCAGATGGAGACGATTTCCTGCTACCAGTTTAGAAGACACAACGGAATCTCCGGAGAATTCTTCTGATTCGACCTGAGAGGAACTCTTCAAATCGGCACAGAATTCCTTCCAGGACAAAGCACCCACATAGCGGGAGAGGACATTGAGGGTACGGAGGGAGATAGCATCGGCGCCTCTGGTAGAATAACCCCACATACGCTCCAGTGTACTCTCCGAAACATGTTCCCGTACTTCGGCTTCAATGGCTCCAACCAAAGAGATGAAACCATTGTGGGTTTCCAACGGTTTACCATATTGCTTCTCTACTCTTGAGCGGAGAACGGTGATTTCCGGTATGTTTACTGACACTGACATTGCGTGACAAAGTTAAAAACAATATCTTTGCATTACAATGTCTTTTACTGTCATTTATGGTAAGTGAAACCCTCCGGGAGGTAACGGCCAACCTGGACGATGGAAAATACCGCATCGTTTCCACTCTGAAGGAGGGGCGTCTTTATCTTGCAGAAAAGGCAGGAAAACGTTTCGTTCTCAAGACTGCCGCTGGAGCTAAAGGCCTGGAATTACTCAAGCGGGAGTATGAGATTTCCCTTCGTCTGCAGCACCCGTTTATCGCCTCGGCAATTGCCTGGGAAGAAAGCACGTCCATCGGCCCGGCTATCGTCATAGAATACATCCGTGGCCGGAGCCTTGCGGAATACCTTCAGGAGAAGCCGTCACTGGAAGCCCGGAAGAGGGTTTTCGGCCAGCTGCTTGAAGCCGTTGGAGCCATTCATCGG
>ONTQ01000087.1:2176-9366 GCA_900320795.1 uncultured Bacteroidales bacterium | reverse complement strand
GGAAAAGGAGGGTTTTAGCCCGTTATACGAAGAGATCTTTGAGGAATACAAAGCTACTGTTAGTGTCGGTTCAGGCGTTTTCTATGACAGGTTTGACGGTGATGAGTGTTTAGAGGATGTTCTTGTCCGCGCCGGCAAGTACATCAAAGCATTAAAAGACTGGAAGAATGACTTGTCTGGCGAGAACGGCAATTCTTCCACCAATGGATAATTACAGCCATTCGAAGTTCTCTTTTCCGGCTCCCAGCTCAAAGTGGTACTTTACGATTCCAAGGTCCATCTTGCTGTAGCCGACCATGGAGAAGATGGGCTTTGCCGCGACCTTGGGGACTTTGCTGTAGTCCCGAAAGCCGAGGTACTCCAGATAGAACTTCTGCTGGTTGACTGCCGTAGGAGCCAGTATGGCCGCATTGACGCCCTTGTTGAACCACCTCGGGGTGACGTCGCTGGCGTTGCTGATCTCCTTGATGCCTTTCACCTTGTGGCCATTTCCATGCGTCTCTCCATAGCCCAGGGCGATATAGCATCCGATCTTCTCCCCGTCTGCAAGCTCATAGGTTCCGGCGACCTTCCTGTAGCTGAGTCCCGCCCAGCAGGAATTCAGCCCCAGGGTCTGGGCCAGCAGGACAAGCTGCTCGCCGTAGTAACCGATTTTCTCGTCCAGATCCTCTCCCTTCTTTCCGGCCATCACCAGGTAGTTCTTCACGCCGGAGAAGGACCCGTAGGCCATCGGGCCGCTGAAGGCCTTGGGCTCGCCGGTCACAAGCTGGATGTGCAGTCCGGCCTGCCTGTTAATCTCCCAGACCTTATTCCTTAGGACCGCAAGGACCTCCTCGGGGATGGGCTCGTCCTTGTACTTACGCACGGAATGCCGTGCCTGTATCGCTTCAAGCAATGTCATCTCGGCCATCTCAATTGGTCTTTTTGTTCTTCCTCGGAAGCGGTCCCTGGTGGCGGCCCCTGTTGAGCTGGACGCCATTCCTGTTAAGGACACGGAACACGCTGGTACGGCTGCGGTAACCACTGACCTTCCAGATATCGTCGATAGAGTGACCAGCGTTGTACATGCTCACGACTGTCTTCTCTTTCTTCATCCTGATCCCTTCCTTCTCCGTCTTGGGCTTCATATCCTTGCGCCTCTGGAGCATGCGGGCCTCGGACCGGCGAATCAGCGTCGCCTCATGGGAGAGGCGGCCGATGACTTCCAGCACGGAAGCTACCGTAGTATCAGGGAAGAGTTCCCCCTTTGAATCGATTTCGTCATGGATGCTGACGATACGGATTTCGTAGTCCTTGCAAAGTCCCAGGAATACGCCGAGTTCGCGTATGCCACGGAGGGCGTTGCTGAGCCTGCTGACTACGATCTCGTCACCGCGCTGGATATGCGCGAGCATCCGCCGCCACTCGGGGCGGAATTTTTCCTGAATGCCTTCTTCCTCAATGATGTCCTTGCACCCGAATGTCTTCATCCAGGCACGGTCTTCATCACGGGTAACCAGGTTCCTCGAAAGGAACAGATAACCGATTTTTGCCATGTGTCGCGTGGTATTGTGCTGCTAAATTACGCAAAAATGTTGACACGTCAAATGGTACTTAACAAGAATCTTTCACGCGTACCAGCCTAGTGGCTGGTAAAGAGTACAGTTTGGGCGACAAGATGCGACCGCAGTGTTTACACTCCGGAAGGGAAGTGCCAGGTTTTCTTTGCGGATTGTCCGATAATGACTAACTTGTTTATAGAGCAAGTGACTAAGTATCAGTAATTTGATTGGGTAAACATGTTTAAACAAAATCAAACGGGCTGGAATGCTTTCAGAACCGTATTTGACGAAACGGGAAGCCGATTGGGCTTCCAGACAGCGTCTGGATCTGACGGCTCGCTGTCCATCTTCAGCCTCGCTCATCCGGTCGGTTTTGACGGACCGGAAAAGAATCAGAGTACCATTTTTTCAAATAAAAGTATACTCACATAAAAAAGTTATGACCGCACAACAAATTGACATCTTCAGGACCATCGGTCCGACGATGCTTCCCCGGCTGATCGATGCCAACGAACTCGAGAGCATCGACGATTATGGCGACTACGCCATCCTTACCTACAACCTGGCAAAGCCCGTCCCGATCAAGGATGCGCTCGACGACATGGAGGACAACATGGACCTGAACATCCTCTATCACGTGGAGTCCTTCTCTGCCACAAAAAGAGGCGAGCATTGTTGCGCCTACTCGGTCCCGACTTCCGGTCGGATGTACAAGCTTAACGCCCAGACCGGCGCCGACAAGATGCTTGAGACCATTTATGTCTACGTCTTCGACTCCCTAGAAGTCATGCTCGAAGCCCTGAAGACGGACCTCGCGCAGCACCTCACCGGAGGGGTCGTCATCACCAAGATGGAGATGTCCCGGCTCGTCGCCGATTTCATGTAGTGCCGGCCATGGACGAGAGGTTGTACAGACAGATGGTGGCAGTGATCCGACGGTTCTCCTTCCAGATCATCGTGGCGGATGCCGACGGATACCACGAATTCACGAACATGAACGGGGATGCGGGCGACACCGTGCTGGTGCGATGCCTGACGCTCCAGGCGTGCTACGCCTACGGCAACTATCCCCGGGGGCACAAGTGGTACATCCCGCTCAGTGACCTTCACAAGGCGATCCGCGACCGGTCGGCGGGGGATACCGAGTTCATGTGGCGTGCCAGGCGGTGCGACCTGACCCGATACGACGTGGAGAAGGTTGTCTCCGACGCCACGCACGGGATCATTCACTTGAGGATGTACTGACCTCAGTCTGCCACGGCCGCATGGCAAACGACTCGAACGCATTAACCCATGTAAAAGAATCCTTAGGCATGATATTCCTCAAATACTTTGTCCTGAGCCTGCATGTGCTCATGGTTTTCATTACGGCACTTGCCCCAGTCCTCTTCTACAAGAGGAAGGGGAAGTGCCTCATGAAGTTCTACCTTTCGATGGCAGGAACAGCGAAGGCCCGGAAGATCTACCGGCTCCAGCTGGAGGCCTGGGTCTTCCTGGTCAACCTGACCTACTACCTCCTGAACGGACCGAATACTTGGCAGATTCCGGCGATGGCGCTGTCGCTCATCCTGATGACCAACACCTGCACGTCTGCCATCCTCCGCTGGCTGCACGACGACAAGAGGGTGCAGCTGATTGCCTGTGCGGTCTTCTTCGCATCCCTGTCCTTGCCGCAGCTCTACACCCTGAGCGTTTCGGTGGGAATGGTCATCATCTGGGCGATGTTCTATCCGTCCTGGGTGATCACGCAATACTACATGACGGACCCTGGCAAGCTCAAGGATTTCCCTCCGACAAAGGAGAACATCGTATTCATGTACTACCATTCGCAACGCGGCCCCTGCGACATGACATTCCTTGACCCATAAATGCCAGGTCGAAGGTGGCACGTCATAACCCTATAAATCACTAGAAACATGAGAAAGAACAAAACCGCGGAGCCGGAACGCAGCTGTCCGGACTATATCCACTCCCTGCCGAAGAAGCTGGCAGATGTCCTGCACCAGCCCTCTGGTGACAGGTACACCAAGTTCGAGGCATTCCGCGACCTGATGCAGCGTCAGGCCGTTCAGAATTCGGACGAGTCCAAGAACCACACCAGTCCGTTTTTCGTAACGGTCTCCGAGCTCTCCGTGCTGTGGGGCTGGCACCGTCATACGGTGTCCGCCTTCCTGGAGAAGCTCTCAGCTCTGGAATACCTCACTATCGAGAAGGTCACCAATGGATTCAATCTCCACCTGATCGCCCTGTTCGTTCCGGACCTCTGAGGCCCGTCCGGAGCCCCGGGCTTGCCCGGAGTCCGGCCGGGAGATTGGAGCCCGGAATCGGGCCGGAAAACGGCCTTTCCGGGGAAGTCCCGTCTTCCCGGCGAACCCCCGGAAAGACAACTCACTCTTTGGCAGCGGGCTTGCCCGTTTGCCAGGATTAGAGGGAAGTTGGTAACACAATACCCACTTGCCCCCGGGCAAGGTGGAGGAGTGCCAACATTCCAGCAAGCTGGGCACCGGAGAAAAGGGATTGAAGAAACGCTAAAAACTAGGCAAAATGGAAACACAGAAACAGGTGGTGCATTTCGAGGCGAAGAAGGGTTTCACGACGGCCCAGAGCAACGAGCACCAGCGTCGCTGGACCGAGAGGGGCTGGGCGCAGGCGAACGAGAACGGCCGCATCGACCGTTCCCGGACACGCCTGAACTTCGAGGTCACGAAAGGAGGGAAGGTGCAGAAGGTGGACAAGAGCAAATCCATCCCGGAGAAATTCCTGGAGAACATCACCTCGCGAGGGATCAAGGATCCCAACGAGAAATGGCCCGACAATCCGAAATACCGGACCGTCGTGGACTTCATCATCAGCGGCTCGCACGAGCGTCTGTGCCAGCTGGCGTTTGGCAACCAGAAGATCAACTATGAGAAAGGTGCCAACAACGGCTCGGTCCAGAGACGTCCGGAAATCGAGCGCTGGGCAAAGGATATGTATGATGTCCTCGCTGGCAGATTCGGGGAGGAGAACATCCTGTCGTTTGTTGTACATCTGGACGAGCGCAGCCCGCACATCCACGCAGACATTATACCGGTGACGGATGGCAATGACATCTCCTTCAACAAGGTCTTCGTTGGCGGGGACAAGTACGAATACCGGCGCCGCACGTTGGCCCTCCATGACCTCTTCGCGGCTGTGAACCGTAAGTGGGGACTCCAACGCGGAGACAGCGTTAACGAGACGCACCGCAAGCACCACAGCACCGAGGAGTATCGCCGGAAACTGTCAGGGCAGTGCAGTACACTCGAGAGGGAGGTGGACAGCAAGAGTGCCACCCTCAAGACCCTGAACCAGCAGATCGCGCAGGCGTCCAGGAGCATGAAGGGACTCAACACGATGGTCTCCAACTTGGAGGCCGGAAGGGCCCGCATCGAGGCTGAGATAGACTCCATCCGGCGCTCGCTTTCCGATGACGGCCTTGGCACGGACCGGCGCGACGCGCTCCGGCAGAAGGAGGAGTCCCTCCAGAAGAAGCTGGACGACATCCTGGCAAAACTCGCTGACAAGCGTGGCAAACTCAAGGATGCTGAGAAGAGGCTCGCCGACCTCAAGCGCCAGGTTGCCGCATCGGAACAGCGGCAGGACGAACTCCAGCATCAGATCAAGGATGCCAACTCGAAGGTGTCCAAGATCACCTTGAACAAGGTCGGGACGGAGGCGCTCTGGACCGTCCTTCGCGACTTCCAGGAGCTGAAGAGGACGCTGCCTTCCGACCGGCTCTCCGTCATCGACGACTCGCTCCTGGAGGACATGAGCCGACAGGGCGTGAACATCATCACGTGCGCGTCGCTACTCTTCATGGGGATGGTCGATCAGGCCACGACCTTCGCCGAGAACAAGGGCGGAGGCGGCGGCCACAGCACGGGCGGCTGGGGACGTGACAAGGACGAGGATGACCGCCAATGGATCCAGCGCTGCCTGGCACGCTCCCGACAGATGATGGCCCCTGCTGGACATAAGCTCAAGCGCTGAGTGCCACGACACTCAATTGAATTCAAATAAAACCATTAACAACAGCATCGAAATGAAAAGACATTTGATAATCCTATCCGTCCTCTGCCTGGCGGCTATGACGCTCCGGGCACAGGACACGACGGCGGTCCGGCAGGATGTCCGGATCCGTCAGAACTGCGACTGCGGATGCCACCAGCACCCTGTCAACGACTACGACGGACTGAACTCGCTCCGCAAGAGACTTGCCAACCCCTCCTGGGACGGGTATTCATCCCTGTTTGAATCCATCGGCACAGGATTGAAGGTCGAGGATGGCAAAATAGTCCCGTTGTCAAAGAAATCCGAATCCTCGGATACGGCTTCTCCGGAAACGTCTTCTGAGACTTCTGTACAGGGGAGTGTCTGCCATCTGAAGCCCTATCTACAACAGATGGAGAGGGGAGAAGTGCCAATAGGTGCTCCGGTCTTCATCTTCTTCCGTCTTGCCGGGACGTACGTAACGGACTCCCCGCAACTGCTCAGCGTGAACGCCGTAGCGGATCTGGCCATCGCGCAGAACCTGCGCGTACGTATAACAGGTGCAGCTGATTCAGCTACGGGATCGGTCGAGAAGAACGAAGCCATCGCAAAAGCCAGGGCCGAACATGTAGCATCACTTATGAAGAAAAGGGGAGTGCCGGATGACCAGATAGAGATACTGTCCCAGGGTGGGACAGCCTCATACGAGCCCCTGGCCGCCAACCGGAACTGCCGGATAGAACTGTACGCCGAATAAAGGAACGCCCCCATCGTAAGCTGCGGTGGGGGTGTCTGTTATTTCACCACATTAAGAGCAGAGGGCACTGCGAACTCGACATCATTGAGGATTTCCTCCGTGACTTGGGAAAGATCCCAAAGTGCATCTTTCTTGGAATCTCCTTTCTTCCAGTCGCAGTACTCCAACTTGTCGTAGGGGAAAGTCATCACCTGGCCGTCAGCGAAGCAAAGGGAAAGATGGAAGAACTCGTTCTCGCCGTCATAGAGCAGGGAGAAGAACTCCATCGTTTCCACGATGCCCATCATGCAGGCGTTTTCCTTACCCTCGATGGCTTTGGCGATAAAGCATCTGATATCGCCCCTCAAGACGTCGTATCGGTTGTATGTCGGGATCTGGACTACCTTGGTCGCCGGTTTGGATATCTGATAGGTCTGACCATCGATAATGACGAGACCCTGGGCCGCTTCGGGACGACCGGTGAGCAGCTCGGAAATGCCTACCTGCAACGCATCGGCGAGGCCCTCAAGTTTCGAGACAGTGGGATTGCCCTTGACGCTGGTGAGAAGGTTGCTGACCGTTGTCCCCATACGGTTAGCAATGTCTGAGAGTCGCAGGCCCTTGGCCTTGACGATCTCCCGCAGGTTCTGTTCTATGTTTGCCATGTGATTTTGAATTCCGATGGCAAGATAGAGATAAATAATATATTATCCAAATATTTTTGATTTTGAATAATAAATTATTCTTATTGAGGCATATTATTATGGCACCCAGACGAACAGACCTTCGGACTGGGCGAGCTGGTGAACCAGACGAAGCAATTCCCGATCCGGTTCGTAGAGAGTCAGGTAATGCTCGTCGCCGGCATAGGCGAACAGGGCGTCCGTATGGTTGACACGGAT
>ONTQ01000087.1:0-2163 GCA_900320795.1 uncultured Bacteroidales bacterium | reverse complement strand
TCCAACTCGCAGTAGCAGTTGAGCTTGATCAGGAAGTCGGCGAACTTCCTGATGATCTTGTCCAGGCGCGACCGGAAATACCGCTCTACCTCGAAATAGCGGCCGGGGGAGTCCGACGGGACCTGCTCAGGCAGGATATCGATGATGCAGTAGGGTTTGTCCTCGGTATCGATCATGGCGCTACAGGATTACGATGAGCCCGGCGACGAGGGCGGCCGGGATGGCCAGCACCATGCCGAGCAGGGAGCCTTTGATATGGAACCAGTAGTCGTGATAGGCCTCGGTCATGTCCTCCGTCCCCTTAATCACGAAATGCTTGTCGTGGCAGAACCACAGGCAGTCCAGAACGAAGGCGTCGAACCAGTCCACTACGCACCAGAGGGCGTAGGCCGTGAGGGCCCCGCGCCAGAACGTCGTGCAGCCGTTGACATACTTTACCAGAAGGCCCAGCAGCACGCCGAAGATGGCCATCGCAACGATCTTCTTCGCATAAAAGGCCGGTCCGCCGGGACGGTTGCTGTCATCCACCAGCCCCAGGGCCTTGCAGCGCTCGATGATGGCCGGGGGATAGTTGAAGATGGTCTTCACCGGGTCCCGGGACATCAGGAACACGAACAGCGTGAAGAGCGCGCAGGCTATGAGGGATTCTAACAGGAAAACCATGACTAAACAGCAGCAATGTCCTCGCTATCCTCAATCAGTTTTTCAGACTTGGGAATGAGTTCAAACTCAAGATCCGAGGGGTTAATCTCAAGTTGACTGAAGATATAATTAAGGACTGTGCACTTGGTTTTTGTGCTGCACGATGAATACACATAGCAGTTATCCGTAATCCGGCTTCTGTCTTCGCTATCGGTGAGATGGAGCCAATAATCACTGACGGCTAGACTATTCATCTGGATGGGATACTCGGCGTAAATCAACTTGCAGACTTTCTCAAGCATTTGCTTCCAATTGTAGACCTGATAACGCTGGCCTTTGTATGAGAAAGCACTGATGTAACGTCCGGTCAATTCGAGTTCATCGTCATTGAACGAAACGATATCAGCCTCGTTCTCCAGAGGTGTGTAATTAGTGGTGGCCATCGGCCAAAGATCAAAAAACTTATTGAGCAGGATCTTCTCGCGTTCTGTCAGCTCTTCTAAAGTCCATTTGTCGCATGTCTTGAGATAATTGCTGAGCCTGAAAGCGGAATCCTTGAACCCGAATATCTGTTTTCCCTTATGGTCGACATAGCCTTCCTTTTTCTCCTGAAAAGTATGGTTTCCATAGGAAGAGTTATAGCCGGTGAGGGTGAGATTCGCGAAGGTGTGGAGATACGTATTATAAATCTCCTCCCAGTTCTCGCCCAGATCCTCCTTCCATTTGAGTGTGAGCGTCTGAGGCATGATATGCTCAATCGTGATCTGGTTGTCCTTCATCTTCTGGACAATCAGGTCATTCGCTTCCTTACTATTCTCATTTTCCATACGCTCGAACAGGAAGTATCTGTAATCGATGGGGATCTTGTATATCTGCCGCGTATGGAACTCGTTCTCAACCTGAGTGTCAGTAGGGAAGACCGCATTGCCTTGTTTCCTTAGCAGGACAAATTTCAGGAGTTCGGAATACGTTGAAGTAAGTTCAACTCCCCGACGCTGATGCTCACGCATGATCCTCAAGATATCGCTATGAATGATGGCGAAGGTCTTGCTCATTACGTTTGCCGGATACCCACAGATAATTCTCCGTGCCCAGTAGTTCTCGACGACATCGAAAACGCTGTAGATTTCATCTTCATCCAGGGAAGTCTGAGCCGCAAAATCAAGGAACTGGATATAGAAGGGCATACATACAGTAGAACCCAAGTTCGCTAACTGACGAAGAGTCTTGTTGACCTTAGGGCAGGGAGTTGTGGAGAATCCTCTCGAAACTGACCCGGGTATTCCACTCATAATTGACCCACCTATACTCTTCTTTTCATCGGATACTCAAATGCAGGCTGTAGGGATTAAAAACCGCTCCAGCCTGCATTCTGCTTAAGATTCCTGGTTCACGACAGACGGGTCACTTTCGACAGGAATGGTGTCTTTCCCTGAAAAAAGTTGACTCGAAAAGCACGAGTTAACGATGTTTATTTATCAAACGAAGAAGCGCGAACTGTACTATGAGCGGGTCATAGCG
>ONTQ01000121.1 GCA_900320795.1 uncultured Bacteroidales bacterium | reverse complement strand
GGTGCGGGGCTGGCAAAGGGCCGGGACGCTCCCGGCCACTGCGGCCAGTCCCTCTCCTGACGCCGCCTCGGGCGGGTGGGTACTTTCCTCGACGGTCCGGCGAAGGTAGGAGGGAGACACTTAACATAATCCGGATTGTGTAATCGGACGCCTGATCCAATGCTTCTGCGGGTTGTTGTCCAACGAGGCTTGACTTGCTTGATGCGGAGGGAAGGCCTTGCCGGCGTTTGTTACACAATCCCGATGGGATTATGTTAAGTGCCCGGATTCTTGGCACCGAGGGTGGTGCGGAGGTAGGAGGGAGCCCGCCCGATATTTCCCCTGGGGGTTAGGGGGTTAAACCTGATGCAATGGACTGACGGTTGCCAAGGGGCCCCTTGGGGAATGGCAACTGGCAGTTGATTGCATACCTCTTTCCCTTGTATTGTGCCGGACGGACCGCCCCGTCGGGCCGTTGGGCACTCATTGAACCCAGCCGCAAGTCTCTGGCCAGCTGTGCTGGGCAGAGACTTGTGGATGACCGCTTCCTGTATCGGCCCGAGCGGCACTGCCGGTGGATATGGGAAGCATCGGCCTGAAACATTCCATCGGCCCGGAAAGGAATGACAAGATTTCTTGGCCGCGTCCGCTGTCCACGTCCACGGGGCGGGGGCGAAGTGTACGGGGTGGACGGAGTGGACAATCTGCGCTATTCTCCGCTGTAGCGCCCGGCAAAGAGCACGGCTCCTGTGCTGGCTTCCGTAATCAGATACAGGAACGGATGATCGGCGTGGAACACCGCGTGGGGATTGGGGCCTGGGGATGTGACAAACACGCCGCCTGAGGAAACGGCGGCGGCTTCCGAACCTTCTTCGTCCACTTTGATGGCGGCATCCTGACGAACAAAGCTCAGGCATAAGGCATCTGGAGACATTGCTCCGAAATCGGCTCTGGTATCATCGAACGCCCTGGGCATTCCCATCGCTGTAAGGATGTCGTTGAGTTTGATGCCGAACTTGGTTTCAAATCGAGGGAGCCACAGATCTACTTCGCTAATCCCCATACCCAGGCGGTAATTGTTCCAATCTGCCTTTTTCAACTGGCCGATGACATCCGGAATCCCGTAACCAGACTTGGGCAGGAATACCATCATGGAGAAGGCACCGTTCCCGTAAGGGAGGTTTATCACCTGGTAAATGTCATTCTCGGCATACTGGTAATTCTCGGCCTGCCTCATCATCTTCACCTTCACCTTCTGACCGGCACCGTTGGTAAAATCTTCATCTGAGGTGGCCGACTTGTCGAACATGAACTTCCATTCGCTCTTGAAATACAAGGCGTTGAACAGATAGCAGAGCATGTCGATACTGACTCTCTCCAACACTTTCGGCACCATTCCGCCCGTATGATCAGAGCACCATTGGTTGATTTCTGTCACGGCCGCATCACTATCGGAGAAATCCATCTTAGATACAAATGCTTCATAGTATTTACCCACCGTTGCTTGATAACTGTCTAACAGTGAATACTGTTGGTTGACCACGATGGCATTGGCAATGCTGAGTGTAGTCTTTTTGTCCAACTCCGGGAGCTGCTGCAGCATGGACAGGCAATACTCGTTTACGGCATTGACCTCACCTTTCCCATATCCGAGCACTGTGCATATTTCATCGGCGGTTTCCCCGCGGGTGCCGTCCAGAATCATCCCCAGCAGGAATTGCATGCTCAGCGGGGAAATGATATAGTTCTCTTCTGTGCCGTCATTGATCCGGCCGATGTAGTCGAAGGTGAAAGGAAGGCCCTGTTGGACGAAATCAGCCGATTTCGTCGTAATCTCTATTTCCTGGTAGGGGTTGTCCGGTTCTTCATCTTTATTTTCTATCTTCTCACAGGAGATAGCAACCATAAGCAGGCTGGCCGCTACAGCCAATCCGCGCATCCATTTCATTGACGATTTTGTTCTCATAATATCCAAATGCAAAGTTATCAAAATGTTACAACATACCAGCAGCTTGTCGAGAACCAGTTCCGTAGATATGGAATCCTGTCCATACCCAGCTTCAGTTTGACAGGGTGCAGTCCGAACTTGGCTTTGTAGTGGGGATTGATGAGCCAGAGCGTCCGGTCCAGAATAGCAAAGCCATGCGCTCGGCATAGTTTCTCAAACCGCTCTACGGTCATCCTGGAACGGCGGATGTACATCAGTTCCTCAATATGTCCTTCGGTGTCTTTGAACAGGCGAAGGATTCCCCGATATAGAGGCTTCGGCAACAGGTGAATCCACGGCAGGACTCGGAGTACCTTCCGGGAACAGGTCTGCTGATGGCCGCCAAAGGGCATCTGCCAAGCCGGGAAAGCCAGGAAGGCCACACCGCCCGGGGCCAGAAATGCGCGAATCCGATCCAGAAATCGTCCCTTGTCTTCCGGCGCGATATGCTCCATCACGTCGTGGACCAGAATCACGTCAAATGCCTTGTCCCGTAGGGGGAAATCGAAGAAATCAGCACAGAAGAATGCCCCATCGGCGCCATTTATCCGGAAATAGTTCCGGGCATTTTCAATCTTCTTCGTGGAAAAGTCCACACCCGTCACATCACAGCCGATCAGCGCAAATGGCAAGAGATTCCCGCCTTCGCCACATCCCACTTCCAGGATGCGGGAGCCCTCGGCAATGGGCATGAATCGGCAGATATATTCGACGTAGAAGGCCGTCGAAGTCTCCACCAACTCATCAAAGTATTGATGTCTGTCCTGGTATCGGTTTCCCATCCGTTTCGTTTTTCTATATGACTGAACGGACGGGCAAATACTGCGTGTCTTAGAATGTCAGCCGCACGCCGAACGGTACAGCAAATTCAACGGGTTGAACCTGTCTGATTGTTTGGACACCACCTCCGGTATCGAAGTAGTAGCGTACCTGCGGCTCCACATACAAGCCCATCCAGGGCGTCAGGTTGTACTGGAGGCCGATGCCGACACCGGCAGACCACTGAATAGGAGCCTTGATCTTCAGTGTATTCTGATACGTGTTCGCCACACCATTGTGGTGCTCGCTGTTTTGGATTCCGGCAACCGGAATCTCCATCTTGCCAAAGGCCGATGTATTCAGGTGAAGATTTCCCTTGGACCAGACCGTATAGGAAAGGCCGAGCGGAACACCCACGTAATGGATGGTTTGCCGGTTCTTGATATAGAGCGTATCCAGGCCGATGGTGTGCGAACTGCGCAGCCGTGTATATTCCAGGCCGGTCAGTATGTTCCAGCGGTCATTCAGGCCGATGCTTGCGCTGAGTCCCAGCGTGAAAGGTCTTTCATATTCGGCCTTCTCTTCTACCGGCTTCGGATGCGGGTCCATTACGTCGGGGACGGCTAACCGTTCTGCGATATCCAACAGTGAATTATAGTAAGCAAGGGAATCGCCGGTGCTATAACGACCTTCCATTGATTGCACGGCAGTAAGGAAATCGCTCCAGTCTGTCACCTTTGTATCCGGTGCCATGACAAAGGAAGAGGCATCGGCCAGAATACCGGAGCCCATGATAATAGGGCTGACACCCGCAATAGTGCTCGGGAGTGCCGAGATGGACGGCAGAAGCCCCAGGAGATTCTTCTTTTTGGAGCCCCTGGCATCGGCCAGTAGCGGCTGGCCATGGGTGGTTTCCTGCCGATTCGGCTTCCTGATGGATGCTCCTTGCCCGGATACCTGGAGGGTGGCAGTCGGGATAGACACAGGACTAATATCGATTGGCATCAGTCTTTGCCTGAGAGTTACCGTATCGGCCGGCTCCGGAGTTGTATCAAGGGGACCGGCTTCCGCTGTCCGGATACGTTCCATTCGTGTCGGAGTTGAAGGAACGGACAACGAGTCCACCGGAATCACGACTTCAATGCTGTCTGCACCACTATTCACTACCACAGGTCCATCCGGACCAGGTGTCGGCTTCGTTTCTTTATGTAGCAGGAACGGTGTGACAATCAATACAATCAGCGCTAAAAGCGCCAGCCAATACTGCTTCAATTCCTTCTGTAGCACCTGGCGTGCCCGGAAAAGATTGGATGAAGACGATTTCTCTCCGATATGCAGCAGAGCCCCAATTTCCTTATGCGACAGTCCCTCCAGTACGGACAGGCGGAACACCTTTCCATACTGTTCCGGAAGGCGGTCAATCAGCGCCATTAAATCCTCATAAGGAGGCACGGGATACATCGGCTCATCCGGTACATCCTCCATGTCCAAGTCCTCCTTCGGATGCGTAAAATGCTGGCTTTCCTTGAGATAGTCGATAGCCATGTTCTTCACGATGACCCCCATCCAGGAATCCAGCTTATCGGGATTCTTGAGCTGGCCGATAGAGGACAAAATGACGATGAAAGCATCATGCAGCAGATCTTCCGCCACCTCCTGGGAGTCAACATAATGCCGGCATATCCCCATAAGTTTCCCGGAATAGCTGCGATAGAGGGCCTCCACCGAAGCAGAGTCCCCACGTTTGCAGCCATCCACGAGTTGTCTTTTGTCCATGCAGCCTTGTGCCTATTTTTATTATAGACTGCAAATTTACGAAATACTGCGTCAGGGGGCAGAAAAAAGTGAGTCAGTAAGACGTAGGCACAGCCTGTGAGTTATATGCCACTGCTTTAGCTTCGAATGGTGAACTTTCCGACGCCGAAAACTTCTATCGTGATGCAAAGGGGCGTTTAAAAGGTGAGATTTCTGAGGCGAAAAGGCTTCTGGACTGCATCGACAAGAATCTGGCATGCATCAAAGACGCCAAAGACGACGCTGAATCTGAATAATTGAAGAAAGCAGCACCTTTGGTTTTGTGCCATTGGTGCTGCCATGTTTTTTACTTCTTATGTGAATAGAGAAATATTTTTC
>ONTQ01000088.1 GCA_900320795.1 uncultured Bacteroidales bacterium | reverse complement strand
ATGACTATTTCATCCAGGGCGGCCGGCTCTATTTCTGCATCGGCGACGTCAGCGGCAAGGGCGTGCCGGCGAGCTTGTTCATGACCGTGGCGCGGAACCTGTTCCACGCCGCCGGCCGCCGGGGGCTGTCACCCGCCGAAATCGCGCAGCGGATCAATGATATCCTTTCCGAGGGGAACGAGGAGTTGATGTTCGTGACGATGTTCATCGGCGCCATCGACCTGCAGACCGGACGGCTGGACTTCTGCAACTGCGGGCACAATCCGCCGGTTGTCCTCCCGCACGGCGGGAAGCCCGCCTTCCTGGCCTGCCAGGCCAACATGTCCCTCGGAATCCTCATGGACGCGAAGTTCGAAGGCGAGCATCTGGACGGCTTCAAGGACACGCCGCTGTTCCTGTACACGGACGGCCTGAACGAAGCGGAGAATCCGGAGCATGAGATTTTTGGCTCCGACCGTCTCCTCGCCGTCTTGAGCGAGCCCTATGCCGATGCAGAAACCGCCGTCAAGCGCATGCAGGCCGCCATCGCCGTACATGTCGCCGGGGCCGATGCCAGCGACGACCTGACGATGCTGTGCCTGGAAATCAAAAATAACAAGTCTGATTGAATCTGGGATTCCGGCTTCGCCGGCATCCCTGACCGCTCGCCGCGGGGCCCTTGCAACCAGATTGCAGCCCACGACCTGACGGTCGTTCGTGCTGTTTCGGTATAGGCCGTCCGGGAGCAAGCTCCCGTCCGCCGCATACCAAAACAGCCCGGCGCTAAAGCGCTGGGCTGCAATTGGTTGCGGTGAGGAAGGTAGTCGAACCCTAATCTATGCTTGGGTAATATATATCTAATTATCAATAATTTACGTTTTTATCCTTGTTTTTTTCAAGATACTTTTGTAACTTTGTTTAAGCTTTTTTGGGCCCAAATCGGGTCCAACAAACAGAGGCCAAAATATATGAACATACGCCGCAACATCCAGTTCGCACTGAAGCGACGCACATACAAAGGTAACAAACTTTCCGAAAAACTGCCAATCCGGATGCGGGTGAGCTACAACTGTCAGCGCATCGACATCATGATGGGCTACTTCGTCAACGAGTGCGATTGGGATCCGGCACTGCAGCGGGTGAAGAAGAACGCCGTCGGAAAGCACGGGGCCAAGGCGAACACCATCAACGCCGACCTGAACAAGGCCGCGTACGAGATGGACGAGGTATTCAAGGAATTCGAGCTCCTGGACCGCTATCCCAAGCCGGATGAGGCAGAGGATGCCTTCAACCGTCGGATGGCTCGCAGGACCCCGAAACCGACCTCCAAGGCGGTGACGCGCTTCTGGGAGGCATTCAATACTTTCAAGGCCGAAGAATCCGCCAAGAACTCCTGGCAGTACAGCACCGTCCAGAAGTTCAACGCCCTGGCGGAGCACATCAAGCGGTGGAAGGAGCCGGTCCGGTTCGAGGACTTCACAGAGCGGGGCCTTACTTCCTTCATTACCTTTTTACTCACGAACGAGGGCCTGTCGAACGATACGACCCTCAAGCAGCTCGCTTACTTGAAATGGTTCCTCAGGTGGGCAAGGAACTTCCGTTACCATGACATGGCCGACTTCGAGTATTTCCGCCCGAAGCTCGCCAATACGAAGAAGAAGATCATCTTCCTCACGATAGAGGAGATCAAGAAGCTTCTCGCGTACGAGATCCCGGAGAGCAAGGCCTACCTGCAGCGGACCCGGGACGTGTTCGTGTTCTGCTGCTTCACCGGGCTCCGCCATTCTGACGTGTATAACCTTCGGCGAAGCGATGTCAAGGAAGACCATATCGAGGTCACTACCGTGAAGACGGCGGACACCCTCTCCATCGACCTGAACGACGTCGCCCGCGGCATACTTGACAAGTACAAGGACACCCCTTTCCCTGGAAACAAGGCATTGCCTGTCATCAGCAACCAGAAGATGAACGACTACCTCAAGGAGCTCTGCGAGCTGGCGGGCTTCGACGAGGAGATCCACATCACCACGTATCAGGGTGCGGAGCGCATCGACACGGTGTATCCGAAGTATGCCCTCATCGGAACGCACCAGGGACGGAAGTCCTTCATCTGCAACGCCCTAGCCGCCGGCATCCCGGTGAACGTGGTGATGAAATGGACGGGACACAGCGACTACAAGGCCATGAAGCCGTACATTGACGTCGCCGACTCTATCCGGGCTCGTGAAATGAACAAGATGAATAACTTGCTGTAACTATGACGCTGGATTATTCAATATGGGTACCGGACCTGTCTTCAGGGGTAGCGAAGGATGATTGTAACTCCCTCATGAACAGATTTGATTATGCGGACTCCTTCATAGATCCCGATCGGATAAAGATGCAGATGTACAAGGAGGGGAAGAGAAATATTTGGTCTGTAGTCGCTTTTAGGGATAAGGTACGGGAAAGGAAGGATTACCTTCAGAGCCATCAACTTGATTTCAATGAAGAACTACAAGACCGTATGATCAAGATTTGGGAGTTCTTTGGTGAATGGGAATATGCCGGCGATGTTGATTACGAAACCCGGCTATTTGAATTAGCCGGAAAGAGAGAAGAGTTGATAAATGAAAGAGACAGCATCAACACTTCATTGGACGAGATGCTTCCTACATATGATAGGCTGAATGAAGAAATCAAGAGGACGGATGATTTGATAGTTGATGCCAGAAAACGGTATAATCTTCAAGAAGATTTGCAATATCTTAGAGGGACGAAACAAATATATCAGAGGATTCTGGATAAACTATGTCAGATATACGAATTCGTCAACGATTATTTGGATGAGAGCAAGTACGCTCCTTTGATCAAGCTGTTTGATGATCATTTGCTTTTCGCGGATATCATCGGTTTCACCTTCGACTTGTTCCGTGATTTTTTCGATCCTCTGTTAACGGAGAAACAGCTTCTTCTTACCCTAAGTCCGATCGGTTTTTTACCGCCTCGAACTTGCAGAGTAAGCAAAACTGCCGTGTCTGTACTGATTCACACCATAGCCACATCTTACCATGTTTTCCGCAGTCCTGATGTCCTGAAGGAGGACCCTGACATGGTGGAAAAATGGGAGTCAATGGTCCTTCCCCGGTTCGGTATCACTGAGACCTACTACGACACACATAAGTACGAATTCAAATACACCAGCAAAAAGGGTGAAGAAGATGGTGGTAGTTTGGATAAAGAGATAAAAAAGAGGATGCATTTATACACAGATTACCTCAATAGCCTATATAGCTTTAACAGGCAAGTCAAGGGTCATCAGGAAAAGAAGCGGTAACGTATTCCGAACTCACTCCGATTCGGCGAAAACGGTTTATTAATCGGCCAGGATGTCAAGTCATTGATATTCTGGCCTTTATCGTTATGCGTCTGGGTTGTCACCCGCCAGTTATTATCCTCATTTATTCCGATTTCCCCCCGATTAAGAAAAGGTAATTTTGCCACTGGAATTCTCGTAGTTCCAATAATAGTTTAACGATAAACAACAGGATATGAAAACGACTGAAAACACGAACACTTTGCGTACTTTGATGATGATCTTCTGGGCCATCATGGTCGCCCTCAAGGACAATTTTGACGGCGACACCATGAACACCATCATGAAGGCCGTTGGATCCGCTACCGGCCTGTCCATCGGCATGGGACCTCTTGCTCCCGGTGGCGGCAATCAGGAGGCTCAGGCGAGCGCGTCTGACTATGTATTTGGTATCCGCGGCCTGGCGGATTATCTCGGAGTGTCGGACCCGACCGCCCAGAAATATGTCAATTCCGGCAAGCTGGATCCCGCAATACGCCGCGTGGGGAAGAAGTATTCCTTCCTGAAGTCCAAGGTCGACGAGATTTTTGCCAACAAATAGAAAGTCCGCCCCCGGAAGGACGGACAGACTGTTAGTCTTTGATTTCTTTGCTGCGCTACAAATATACCTATAATTTGTTGGAAATCAAAGCTTTCGGTCCCGCAAACCCTCAAAATGTAGGTTAAAGGACAAAGCAATGAACATCATCACGAACGAGAAGGGAGATAAGGTCATCTCCCGCTCCGAGGACAGCCCCGAAATCCGGGATGTCATCTTCCCTCTATCAGCTGTGGTAGCGACCAAGTACCTGAGCGCCGATCGCCTGGGGCAGATCATGCAGGCGGTCCGTGACTACTTCCTGTGCCCCGAAGTCACGCTTCAGGCCGATGCCGCCGACGCGGTGATGCCCACGTTCGGGGCAATCGTGGAAGCGACCGAGGCTGCTGCCCTGCATCGTCAGAAGATCTCGAGGACGAAGAGTGATGCGGCCAAAAGCGGTCAGAAGAAGGGGATGACTGACCGCCCCGAGATCAGGGTCCCCGAGATCATCGTTCCGGCCGAACTCCGCTTGACCCCGATCGTCCGGGCCGATGTCGTCATCCAGCCTCAGGAGTACCTGGGTGTGATCGCCCTTTTCATGATGCGGGGATTCAAGGTCGGCGAACAACGCGCCTTCTACGGCTACTATGCCCATTGGCACTGGAATCAGGGTGCCATTGATGGGACCGAGGCCCGGATGAAGACCGCCCTGCTCTGGGAGCAGCGGACGGGCGACAGGCGCTTCCAGCAGGACCCCGCCGCCCATGTTCTGATGTGCTCCATCTTGAGCCTCCTTCCGGCCGACAAACGGGCGTATATCCTCGCCGACGGAGTCCGTGTCGAGATCAAGGACCAGAGAAGCGTGGTATTGTCCCTCCCTAAGCCGATCCAGGACGTGATCCTGAGCATCCCGGGCTGCATTGAGGCGGTTAAGAAGTACGCCGACTGCCATGGCCTTGAGAATGCCGATCTCGGCATGAACCCCATCACTTTCACCATCGAAATGAACAATCGCTAGATATGATGGTTCTCTTCCTCTCCTTCATCTGCCTCTTCCTGATGACCCTCACTGTTGAGCATATGCTTACATATGCTGGCTTATGCTTCCATATGCCGACATATGAGAGCATATGCTTGCTTATGCCGACTTATGCTGACATAAGCGAGCATCCGTTAGCACACAATAATAATAATATATATATATCTTATTCTTATTTATGCAGATGCGAGCATATGCAAACATATGCAAGCATATGCTTCGGAAAGCCTCCGTCTCGAGGCGAATGGCATCATACGAATCAGGGCGCAGCTATCATCCTTCCTGATGCTGGCCATGCCAATCACTTTTTGCCAATAAATCGTAATTTACTCTAAATCAAATAATTCCATGAAAAACAAAACTGAGAATACCAATAACATGATCGCCGACAAACCTATGCCGGCCAATGAAGAGATGGAGCGTATAGTCTTGGGAATCCTCATGAATGACCCGGAAAGCCTGGACGAATCCTTCGGCAAGCTCTCCGAGGGTATGTTCCATGGAACCGCTACCCGCGCCATCTATAAGGCGATCGCCGAAGTCTACGAGCGGCACCATTCCATCGACCAGGCCCTTGTCTTCGACCAGCTGAAGAGCACGGGCTGTGATACGGATGTCCTGACGGCGGCCACCGGGGTCATGCAGTATTACACGACTTCGGCGCTGCTGGAGGAAGACATCCTGAAGCTCCGCGAGCTCGCCCTTCGTCGCGGGATGATCCAGCTCTGCACGGAGACTATGAACAGGGCATATTACCTTGTTTCCGGCGTGAACGATGCCCTTGACAGGATGCAGGCCGGGCTGAACTCCCTCACTGACTTCCTGGTCCTTACGTCTAGCAAGGATGGCAAGGAAGTCGTCAATGAATGCATCGCCGAGATGGAGGATGCCAAGTTCAGCCGGGGGACGGTCGCCGTCACTTCCGGCATTCCTGAACTTGATGATATCGTCAGTCAGGGATGGCGCCCGGGCGATTCGATCATCATCGCGGCACGGCCCTCCGTCGGAAAGACGGCGTTCGCCGTGAACGTTGCCTTGAACGCCGTGAAGAGCGGCAAGAAGGTCGGATTCTTTTCTGCCGAGATGGCAAGCAATCAGATCGGTTACCGGATCATCTCGAACATGACCGGGATTCCCGGAACGCTGCTCCGGAGCGACGATGTGATGACCGATGCCGACTGGAACGCCGTTCGGGAGCTTGTGGAAGGATCCAGCCCTCTTCACGACCTGTTCATCGACGACACCCCTGCCATCTCGATTGCCGAGTTCACCTCGAAGGCAAGGAAGATGGCCCGTATGGGGGTGGATGTCATCTTCGTGGATTACCTCCAGCTCATGACCGGCGGTCAGAACCGGTATAACGTGCGTGAGCAGGAGGTGGCTGCGATTTCGCACGCCATCAAGGCCGTCGCCAAGAAGTACGGCATCCCTGTCGTCGCCCTGGCCCAGCTCTCGAGGCAGGCGCAGTCCGGCGCATTGGAAGGCCGCGGCCCCCAGCTGTGCGATCTTCGCGAGTCCGGTGCCATCGAACAGGACGCCGATGTCGTCATCTTCCTGTCGCCGGCGACGGCTCCGGTCGATCAGTCCGAGGCGAGCCGGGAAATCAAGCTTACCGTGGCGAAGAACCGCAACGGCCAG
Organism: uncultured Bacteroidales bacterium; assembly: GCA_900320795.1. Lineage (GTDB taxonomy): Bacteria > Bacteroidota > Bacteroidia > Bacteroidales > UBA932 > Cryptobacteroides. The sequence goes on along the minus strand of ONTQ01000088.1, from coordinate 2,549 downwards.
ACCGGAGAGCTCATGCTGAAGATGGATCCCGGTACCATGCGTTTCAAGCCCAAGTCCGATAGCCTGGACAATTACGCCGCAACCACCTGGGTTCCCCTCACGTAACGTCTGCAAGCCATGAGCTCGATCGCTAAAAGCTTTCCTTTCCTGGAGTACCTGAGATACAATTCGTTTATGAGGTCTCCTGTGTTCCTCAAGCATCTCAACCGGTCTTGCCGTACAAGTCCTAACCCGGGTGCCCTGTATATGGGGTACGTGGTCGGGATCGGTTCCCGTGACGAAGTGAACCCCGACACGTTTTCCATCATGTTCGCCCTGGACAGGCATTGGCCGCGGCTCGTGACCGGGTTCCGGTCGCAGGTCGCGATCGTAAGCCATGCTTTCGTAGAAGCCCTTTCGGAGTCGTTTCCCGCGCTCGAAAAGGATCCCGATTCTACCAGGTCCTTCCTTGCCGGTAAGACCTTCACCGGGACGATCCTGGTCTCCGAAACGAAGGGGACGGTCAGCTATGGTCTGACTCATGGCCTTTCTCGTCCCCGGCACGGAGTTCGTCTCCCGCAACGTTCTTCCGGACGAGGATGGAGGCATGGCCCCGGAGCCTGTCCTGCGTACCGGCAGCGACAGCATCGACGAAGTGGGTGCGGCGCTTATCGCTGCCGTCCAGAACTTCATCCTGTTCTGCCACTTCGCCGATGTCGACGTGCGGTTCGTCGCCCGTCCTGGCAGCCGCGAGGCACGGAAGCAGTCCAACGATAAGGATGCCTTCGTCAACGACACGCACTTCAACGTCAGGCACCTCACCACTAACTACTATACGACCACTTGCCGCGACGAGAGCTTCCCCGTGCGGGGGCATTTCCGCATGCAGCCGTACGGGGCGGGGCGCTCCGAGCGGAAGCTGATCTACATTTCTCCATTCGTCAAGAGCGGCTACCATCGCCGCGCCGAGCTGCTCACCGGCGGAGAGTTCGGCAGAGGAATCAAGAATTAGCCACCGTCATGACCCACTGGCCCGCGCGTAACCTTGAAGAGGTCGTCTCCTTCCTCCGGACTCAACATCCCGGGGAGAAGGGGATGGCGCGCGCGGTCAGCGAGCGTCTCGGGGTCAAGCCGCCGACCGTCTCAGTTGTTTTCAAGCGGGACGATGCGAACCTGTCCTGGGCCGAGAAGGTCGCCGAGGCCTACGGGTACCGGCTCCGGCTGTCATTCCCGGAGATCAAACACAACGGGGCGGTCCTGCAGGACAGGGTGGCAGCAGCCGTCTATCCCGATGCCGGCAACTTGACCGGCTTGGTAGAATATGTGAGGCAGAAGAACCAGACCATTAACCGCTTCAGCCAGGAAGTCGGCATGAATTACCGTATCATCGAGCGGGCCTTCAAGAAGGGGGACAGCAAAATCTCGACCCTGAAATACATAGAAAGGAGGCTGGGCATCAAGGTCACCTGGGACTGGGACCGGATTCCAATGCCAGGAGGGACAGGCAGTCAAGTCTAACCGGCGAAGAATCGTATGTGTCATCGTCACTGCTGCTCCTGACTTCAAAGGTCTATGGGGCATGCCCCTTCTGGGCATGAGATAGTTTGTAAAATTAGCTAATATTACAAATAACTTATTGATAATCAATTGATTAAGTAAAAGCAACAATGTAAATTTGCATATAAGGTCAAACTCAAAAAAGGAAAGAATGAAAGCAACAGTCATCACAATCGCAAACCGCAAGGGAGGGGAGGGGAAGACCACGGCCGTGTCGTCCATCGCTGGAGTGACCTCCTCCAGGGGATTGAAGACGCTCCTTATCGACATGGATTCGCAGGCCAACCTGACGGCGAACTTTATGCAGGTAGAATCAGAGCAGACAATCTGCGACATGTTCGGGGACCGGAAGCGCCGGCTCCCGATTGTCAAGGTGAAAGAGAACCTGTACATCGTTCCCGGGGACGGTGATATCGCGGGGCTGGAGAGCGCACTGAAGGAGCCTGCAGACCGGCTCATCCTGAACGAGGCGATCGAGAAGGTCCGTGCCGACTTCGACCTCATCCTGGTCGACTGTCCTCCCGACATGGGGTGGTGCACGATCAATGCGCTGTCCGCCTGCGACTTTCTGTTCGTGCCGATGAAGATGAACAGCAAGTCGTTCGAGGGCGTCGGGAAGATCGCAAACCTCTGCTACCAGTCTGCCAAGCGCACTTTCATCAACGGAATCTTCTTCTCCGAGTACTACGTGAATCGGAAAAGCACCAAGAGGTACGAGACCAAGGCCAGGAACACCTACGGTGACACCGTCATGGAGACGGTCATCCGTCCCTGTTCCAAGCTGGGGGATTGCGCCGACGAGTTCAAGGACATCATCGCCTTCGACCCGAAGTGCAACGGTGCTCTGGACTACACGGCGCTCTGGGATGAGATGAACGGAATCATCGAAAAGAGCGAGAAGGGAAAAGAGTAAAAGAGTAACAAAGGTAATGAGTAAATCGATCAACCTCAGGGACTCGAAGAACAACAAGTTCACGGGAGGAAATCCGTCGAAAGACAAGGAGACTCGCAAG
>ONTQ01000044.1 GCA_900320795.1 uncultured Bacteroidales bacterium | reverse complement strand
ACAGAGCCAAAAGCGTTAAGAGTCTTTTCATGCTTCAAAGTTAGCTAAAAAACTCCGGAATTAATACTGGGTAACTTCCAAATCGGATACCGTGATGTTACCACCGTAGTTATTGATGCTCCAGCAGTTTTTCTGTATTCCATAGATACGCTGCGTGTAAGCACATACGTCGTTGATGTACATCACCACCACGGAGTTGTCCGTGTAAATATCAATCTTGTACTCGTTGTTGGCGGGTCGGGCGAAATTATAGCCGTCTATTCCTTCAATGAAGTGCTTGCCTTCTTCGCCTTCCTCTTCGAAATTCACTTTCCGGCCGTCTTCCCATTCGGGATTCACCACCATCGTGTAGTATTTCTTGGAATCCGTTCCGCGCACCAGGGAGATGCCGAATTTGTCCCAATTGTTGGAGGTGGTTACTTTGAAGGAAAGGTGGTTGTGGGCATCCAGGCGGTTGTAGAGGATGTAGGCATCGTCTCCTTTCAGGCTTCCGTTGACCCCGTTCAGGGTGGCTCCGTTGGAAGCCATCACCTTCACGGTCTTGCTCTGGTTGTATTTCGCAGCCATGGCCGGCACTTCACCCAGGGTGAGGGTACCGTCAGCCTTCTGGAGAATCTTGTGACAGACCAGAGCTCCGGACCAGTTGGGCTCGCTGGCGGCACCCACGTTGACGTTGCGGTCAAAGATGGTGGCGCCGGTGCGGGTGGGGCACCAACCCCAGATGTAACGCTCAGTTCCGTTGGAAGCGGTTTTACCGGCATAGAAGGCGCGGCTGTCCAGCACACCCTCGTGCATGTCCTGCGGCCAGTGGGCGCCCGGATCGCCGAAGCAGTCTTTCAGCCCCTGCCAGGAATCGGCCATCATGTATTTGACCTTGCGGCTCCAGGGAGCGCGGTAGCCTTCCGAGTAGATGAAGTACCACCAGTCGCCCATCTTGAACACGTCCGGGCATTCGCACATACGGTCCCAGACCATGTTGAAGGAACCCACGTGAGACCAGGTTTTGAGGTCATCGGACACGAAGTCGGCGAACTTGAGGTTGCTGGAAATCACCATGTGCCATTTGCCGTCATCGGCCTTGAACACCTGGGGGTCGCGGAAGTCTTCCTTGGAATAGCCGAAATCATCGCCCTTCATGGCCCAAAGGAGGTCTTTGGTCCAGGTGGTGAAATCCGGGGATGTGGCCCGCAGGATAACCTCACGGTTGGTGCAGTTGCCGTTGTGGCCGGTGTAATAGATGTAGTACAGACCGTCAGCCTCGTTGTAAACGCAGCAGCCGGTGCCGATGGCTGCGTCCTGCTCCAGGATGGAGGCTCCCACAGGGATGACTTCTCCGAGGGAGGCATAGGAAGCGCCGTCCTTGGTGCTTACGCCCCAGATGGGATGGAAGTTATAGGTGGCATTGTTGTCGTACTCCTGCAGGTACAGTACCTTGAATTCGCCGGCCTTGCCGTCGTAGAAAGGCATGGGGTCACCCACTCGGCCGATCGCCGGGGTATAGTAGGTGCTGAAGCCTTTTTCATCGGCCGATGCGAAGTAATTGGCGGTCTCGTCCCAGGATTTGGGCGCATCACCATAGTTTTCCTTGGTGCAGGCCAGGGTGGCCGCCAGGGCCACGCCGGCTAAAGTGATGTATTGGAAAAATGTTTTCATAACTTCTACTTGGTCAGATAGTTAATAGCGTTCTTCGTCATCGTGGCGATGTTCTTGTGGAAGTGCTCCTCATATTCGGGTTCGAACATGTAGGAATACCAGTCATAGCAGCCGGAGCCGATGCAGATGATGCCGCCCTTGCCGTCCTTGGCAGGATATTCCCAGGCCACGACAGCTCCGTCTCCTCCTACGCCCAGGATCTTGGCGCCGGTACGGGCTTCCCAGGCAGCGTGGTCATCGTAGCCGCCCCAGTCGGTACCGATGTGGTACTGGGCCGTGGAGTTGGTGATGTGGTAACCGTTGTCGGTGCAGTAAACCTTGTTGGGGTCATCGCCGGCGATGAGGCCGCCATACAGCGGATGCTCGTTCTGACCACCGAAGATGTTGAAGTCCCAAGGACCCCAGCAGCGCTCTGCGCCGTCTTCGTTCTGGCCCCAGCAGTTGTTCGGGGTGGTCCACTCGTCGTCACCGGTGGCGCCGATGAAGGAAGGCAGGTTGGTGGCATAACGGGTGAGGAAGAAGGCTCCGCCGTTCTCATAGTAGGCACGGAGTTGGTTCACGGCTTCCAGGGCGTAAGGGGCCTTGGCCACAAAGTTGTCGTGACCGTCCACACCGCCGTCCATGTGGAAGTGCCACCAGATAATCTGGCATTCATCCAGTTCCACGGTACCGGCTGCAAAGTCTGCAAAACTGGTGTACAGGGCGCCGGGCACGTTGGAAAGCATCCACTGGCAGGCTGCGCCGGCCTCAGGATCCAGGTCGTTCATGTTGGCGGGCTCGCCGATGAACAGGGCCTTGGGCTTGTCGATGGCCGTCACGTTCACCGTATAGACGCTCTTGGCGGAATTGTTGGTTACGGTATACTGTACGGGCTCGGTGAAGTCCTGAGGTACGCCGGAAAGCGGGGAAATGGTGGCGTTCTGGCTGATGACGATGGTGGGTACCAGGGCATTGATGCCTTCCGATTTGGGAACGAAGGCCGATATGGTCTTGGTTTCCTGGTCGATGGTGCCGGTGTAGATGTCGTTCAGCACAAAGTGCAGGATGCGGGCCTCGTCATGAAGGACGCTCAGCGTCCAGTCGATGGAGGCGTCTCCGTTGCTCACGTGGATGCCTTTTGCGGCGTCCATGTTCAGTTTCTGGCCCTTAACAACATTGCAGGTGGCGCCGTTGGACAGGGTCAGTTCCGTGATTTCCATCGAAGAAGTGGCATAGACTTCCGGAAGACGGACCACGATGCTGCGGGCGGCCAGGTCGATGGTTCCCTCGAAATTGTCCAGGGAGATGGTCTGGATGAGACAGTCACCACCCAGTTTGAGGTCGCTTACTGTTTTCTTGGTGCAGCCTGCCAGGCAAAGCAATGCGGCTGCGATATAGAATAATTTGTGTTTCATGGTATGCGTCATTGATTATCACCAATTGCCGATATTCTGAGTATAGTGGCCGTTGGAAGCGGCGATTTGAGAGGCGGGGATGGGCAGATACTCGTCCTTTTCGGCCGTGAACTTGGCATCCCTATAGATGGTGCAGTTGTCTGCTTCTTCGGCATAATACTTATTGAGCACGGTGGCGGCGTCGCCCCAGCGCACCAGGTCGAAGAAACGCTCGCACTCCATACCCATCTCCAGACGGCGTTCCATCTTCACAATCTTGATGGTGGTGGCGTTGTCATAGCTTCCGTTATACTGCGTAGCGTAAATCTTGACGCCGTAGCGGGAAGGATAATCGGAGAACATCTGGGTAGAGGAAGCGGCGCGCCTGCGAATCTGGTTCACCAGATCGATGGCCTTTCCGCTTTCGCCCAGCTGGGCATACGCTTCGGCGCGCTCCAGGAGCACATCGGCATAGCGGAAGACGATGCGGTTCATGGAAGAGGCCCAGTAGGAACCCTTGATGAGGTATTCACCCACGAGGGCGGGATCCACGTTCTGCTTGAGGCTGATGTAGTAGCCGTACAGGCCGTTGCCGCGGCTCCACTGTTTGGTCTCGTCCTGGATGAAGTTCTTGTTGAACATGTAAGGAAGGCCGGGCATGCCCACGGTGAGGAACAGACGGGGGTCTGCATTGTCACCGAAGCTGTAGTCCTTCTCATTGAAGCCGTCCAGGAAAGGAAGACCGTCGGCACCGGTGCGGAAGGCGTTCACCAGATTCTGGCTGGGCTTGTAGAAGTCGCAGGCTCCGTCGGTAACGTTGTCGATGCTGGGGCCGATAAGGCCGTAGCTCCAGTTCAGGTTGCCGTAGGTGGAACCGTCGTTGCGGGAGTACTGGATGGCCCAGATGCTCTCCTTGCCGTTCTCGTACATCTCTTCCGGGCGGAAGTTGTTGTGGATGTCTTCTTCCAGGTCGTAGTTGGCGTAGTACTTGGGGTCGCTGTACTCGATGACCTTCTGGAGGTCTTCGGAATTGATGGCGGTCACCTTGTTGGACTTGGGATCGTCCTGGCGGTAGGCCTTGTACAGATAAAGCTTGGCCAGGAAAGCGGCGGCTGCGGCCTTGGTGGGACGGCCTTTATCGGCCTGCACTGCAGGCAGTACGTCAAAGGCCTCCTTCACATCGTCTATGATGAGCTGCCAGCCTTCATCGTTGGAATAGGCCGTGTTGGACAGTTCGTTGTATTCCTCATAGGTGAGGTTGGGGTTGACGACGAAGGGAATGTTCTTGTACAGGCGCTTGAGGAGGAAGTGACCATAGCCGCGCAGGAATTTCATCTCTGCCAGGCGCTGTTCCTTCATGGCGAAGCTGTCGTCGCACTCGTTCAGCAGGGCGATGGCGCTGTTTACACGGGACAGGCTGTTGTATAGGCGGACCCACATGTCATTGATGTTCCAGTTGGTGGTAAGGACACCCTGCTGGATTTCGAGCTGGTGGAATACGTCACCGTCGCTGGTGCCGTTGCCGCCCTTGTAAGCGTCATCGGATCGCACGTCGAAATTCCACATGGAGAAGGAGGAGTTGATATCCTCGGCCGAAGTGAAGATGGCGTAGGCGGCCACCACCATGCCCTCTGCATTGGCAGGATCTTTCACCTGCTCGTCGCTCAGCGTGGCCTGGGGGACCTGTTCGGACAGGAGCTTGTTGCAGGAAAGGACGATGCAGCAGGCCAGGCCCATATATAGGATGGAAATTAACTTTCTCATAATCTGTTGTGCATTAGAAGGAAACATTGATACCCATCGTTACATTCATGGGGATAGGATAACCGAAGTTGGGGTTCTCCGGATCCACGCCGGTGAATTTGCTGCTGCGGATGGTGAACAGGTTCTGGGCCGATACATAAGCTCTCAGGCGGCTCATGTGAAGCGTTTCACAGACACGCTTGGAGAAGTTGTAACCCAGTTGGATAGTGCGCAGTTTGGCAAAAGAACCGTCTTCCACGAAATAGGAGGAGACGCGTTTTTCGTTATTGTTGTCCATGGTGCTCACGGCCGGGATGTTGGAGGCCATGTTGTTGGGGCTCCAGGCATCCAGGATGCGACGGCCCTTGTTCAGGTTGGAGATGTTGAGGCCGCTCCAGATGTCGGTTTGTTTCTTGAAGTCGCTGATGACGTCCACACCCTGGACTCCCTGGAAGAACATGGTGAGGTCCACATTCTTGTACTGCAGGTAGATATTCAGACCCCAGGTGAAATCCGGAACGGGAGAGTAAATCCATTTCTGGTCTTTCTCGTTGATGATGCCGTCATTGTTGAGGTCCTTCCAGCGGATGCGGCCCAGGCCGGCACCGTTCTGGGTGGCATGGTTGTCAATTTCTTCCTGGCTCTTGAAAATGCCGTCATAGACATAGCCAACCTGGGCGCCCATCGGATGGCCCACGACGCTTTCTACGCCGTTTCCGCCGAAGGTGCCTGCTGCGGCGATGGTATCAGGAAGTTTGGTCACCTTGTTGTTATAGGTGCCGATATTGCCGGCCAGGTCGTACTGGAAGTCGCCTACCTCTCCGCGATAGCCTATATTGAATTCCAGACCCTTGTTGTCCATGGCGCCGGCGTTGATCCACTGGGAAGAGCCTTCACCCATCACACCGATACCGGGCATGTACACCAGAATGTCGGTGGTCTTCTTGTAGTAGGCTTCGAAGGAACCGTAGAGGGCGCTCTTGAACATGGCGAAGTCCAAACCGACGTTGGTCTGGGTAGTGGTCTCCCACTTCAGGTTGTCATTGCCAAGCTGGTTGCGCTTGAAACCGCTGGGCAGCGTCTTGCCTCCGTTGGTGCCTTCGATGTCATAACTGGTACCATAGCTCTGGCCGCCGAAGCCGGCCTCGCCGTAGTTGCTCTCATACAGCGTATAGCGGGCTACGTTGGCGATTTCCTGGTTACCGGTCTGACCCCAGCTGGCGCGGATTTTCAGGTTCTCCAGCCAGGTGGCATCCTCCATAAAGGGTTCCTTGTCAATGCGCCATCCCAGGGAGACGGACGGGAACAGACCGAAGCGGTTGTTGCGGCCGAATCGGCTGGAACCGTCGTAACGCACCGTGACGCTGGCCAGGTAGCGGTCTGCGAAATTATAGTTGGCCTTTCCGAAGAAGGATACCAGGGTGAATCCGCCGCCGCCGCCATAGGCCTCGGCCTCTCCCACTGCGGAGCTGGGCCACATGTAATCGGGATTCAGGACGGCGAAGTCATAAGCTTTTCCGCTGAACCAAGTGTCCTTTTCACGGTTGATCTCCGTACCTGCGAGGAAGTCGGCGCGATGCCTGCCAATCTCCAGGTTATAGGTAGCGATGGCGTTCCACATCCATTTGAGCCAATGCTCCTGCTTGCCTTCCACGGCATTGGTGGGATTGGCCACGGTGCCTTCCGTGACGGGATAGGTGAAGATACGCTGCTCCTTCTGGGCATAGTCGATACCGACGGTGGTCTTGAAATTCAGGCCTTTCAGCGGGTTTATGTTCAGATAGGCGTCACCGAACATTCTCCAGTAGGAATAACGGTTGTCGGCGTTGCGGGTAAGGCGGGCGAGAGGGTTCTCACGGTCGGCATAGCCTCCTACGGGACCGGCAAACTCTCCATCGGTGGTGTACACGGGGATGGAGGGGTTGAATTGGAGCACATTCTCCAGGAATCCGCCGGGAGCCTGTACCTCGGAGGTGCGGTTTACGGTGAAGTGTTCGCCGATGGTCACGATGTGTTTGTCGCCAATCTTCAGCAGTTTATAATCCGTGTTGATACGGGCGCTCAGACGGGAGAAGTCGGAATATTTGATGATACCGTCGTTCTTATAATAACCAACGGAGAAGAAGGAGTTGCCCCTCTCGGAGCCGTTGCTCAGCGAGAGGTTGTACTGCTGGATGATACCGGTTCGGGTGGTTTCCTTGAACCAGTCCGTGTCGCTGGCGGGGGTGGTGCCTGCAGCGTCCAGGTATTTGTTCATCATCACTTTGTTCAGCATGGGATTGCCTTGGGCATCATAGCCCCAGTCGTAGACATAGCCTAGAGCGTTCATGTTGGGATTCAGGCCATCGTTCACATAGCCCTGCCACATAACCCGGCCGAATTCCTCGGCATTGAGCACCTGCATGCGGTTAACATAGGACTGGGCGGCCACGCTGGCGTCGAAGTCCACTTTTATCTTGCCTTCCTTGCCGCCCTTGGTCGTGATGATGATAACACCGTTGGCGGCGCGGCTGCCGTAGATGGAAGCGGAGGCGGCGTCTTTCAGAACCTGGATAGACTCGATGTCGTTACCGTTGAGTTCGTGCATGCCGGCTTTGGTGGGAACACCGTCGATAATGTACAGCGGGTCGTTGTCGTTGAGGGTTCCCACACCACGGATACGCACGGTGGCTGCGCCGGAAGGACTGCCGTCAGCGCTGATGTTCATGCCCGGAACACGTCCTTGCAGGGCCTTGACGGGGTTGTTCTCGTTCTGCTTGGCCAGATCGTCGGTGTTCACCGTGGAGATGGCACCTGTCAGATCGGCCTTGCGCTGGACTGTATAACCGGTTACCACTACCTCATTCAGTAGCTGGGCGTCTTCGTCCATGACCACGGACATCTGCGCCTGAGCGGGAAGTTCAAGGGTGGAATAACCGATGGAGGAGAAGACCAGGACGGCACCTTCCTTCACCGTGATGGTGAAGTTGCCGTCGAAGTCTGTGATGGTACCGTTGTCCGTACCTTTTTCCTGGACTGCGGCACCAATGACACCGTAGCCGTCGGCCGACGAGGTTACCACACCGGTAACCGTAATCTGCTGGGCAAAGGCGGTGAAGCCAATCAGCAGAAGGACCGATACAAAAATAGATTTTAGTTTGAACATATAATAATGGTTGTTAGTTCCGTATCCGGAAGGCGGTGGTTTTCGCCTGCCGCAAATATAGGTATTATGTGCCTGCCCATCCTGCAAGGGATGTTACCTTTGCTGCAACAATTGTTTCCGCTTAACATTTTTTGCGTCAAATGATTCAAAGTTTTGTAACTTTGTGCCCGGCAATGGAAATGGATCGCATTATACTGGGCATTGACCCCGGAACCCAGTTGTTGGGTTTCGGGATCATCCGCGTCACGGGCAAGAAGCCGGAGTATGTGGATATGGGCGTGCTGGACCTCCGCAAGGAGGCCGATGCTTATGCCAAGCTCCAGGCCATCTACGAGTGCATCAGTGAGGTGTGCAAGAGTTATCATCCCACGGAACTGGCCATCGAGAGCCCGTTCTACGGGAAGAATGCGCAGGTGGTCCTGAAACTGGGCCGTGCGCAGGGGGCTGCCATCCTGGCCGCCAAGGAATACGGGGTGGAAAGCGTCACCGAGTATGCCCCCAGAAAAGCCAAGGAGGCCATCGTCGGCAATGGCGCCGCCTCCAAGGAGCAGGTGCAGCTGATGCTGGAGAAAACCCTCGGGGTCAAGTTGGAAAGCCGGCATCTGGATGCCACGGACGCCCTCGCCATCGCCCTGTGCCATCATTACGAAACATCCCGCCCGCTGGCATCGGCCTCCGGAAAAGGGGGATGGGAAAAATTCCTGAAAGAACATCCGGAAAGGATTTCCAAATGATTTTAAACTTTTACCCCGCGGTGGTGTCAAAGGTTGGTTAGTACGAAAAAAGAATGGTTAGAAAAATAATTACGGCCGTTGTGGCCTTTTTGGCTGCGGTTGCCGTCAATGCTCAGAATTACAAGGTTTCCCTGCAACTTCAGGATGCGACAACCGGAGAGGCGGTAGGTTTTGCCACCGTTTCTATAACTCCGGAAAAGGGCCAGCCCAAATATACGCTGACAGACCATGACGGCCATGCCACACTGGATAAGGTACGGCAGGGCATTTATACCCTGAAAGCCGAGTTGATGGGTTATAAGACCTATGAACATACCCTCCGGGTTATCAATACGTCGCTGGACCTGGGCGTCATCAAGATGGAGCAGGACCGGGAGGTGCTGGACGCTGCGTCCGTGAGCGCCGTGGGTAACCCCGTGGTCATCAAGAAGGACACGGTGGAGTACAATGCCTCTTCCTTTAAGATTTCCGACGACAACATGCTGGTGGACCTCCTGAAGAAACTCCCCGGCATCGAGGTCTCCGAGGACGGTACCATCACTTCCAACGGCGAAACCATCTCCAAGATTACCATCGGCGGGAAGACCTTCTTCCTGGACGACCCTCAGTTGGCTTCGCAGAACATCCCCGCCAAACTGATTGAGAAGGTGAAAGTGGTGAAAAAGAAGAGCGAACAGGCCGAATTCACCGGCATCGACGACGGGGAAGAGGAAACGGTCATCGACCTCACCGTGCAGAAGGGCATGATGAACGGCCTCTTCGGCAATGTGATGGCCGGCGGCGGAGTGGATATCCCTTCGGCCGGGAAGGCCTACACCCCGCGCTGGCAGGCTGCCGCCATGGGCGGGCGCTTTGCCGAAAAGAGCCAGGTCAGCGTTATCCTGAATGCCAACAACACCAATAACCGCGGTTTCAACGACCTCAGCGGAAACATGATGAACTCCATGGGCATGGGAGGCGGCATGGGAGGCGGCATGATGGGCATGGGCGGCGGTGGCGGCTGGGGCCGATCCAACGGCATCACCACCTCCTGGATGGGCGGCGTGAACGGCAATTTCGACCTCCTGGACGACAAAATGGACCTGGGCGCCAACTATCTGTACAACGGCTCCATAGTGGACGTGACGCAGGACAGTTATAAGGAAACGTATATGACCGACGGAAGTACGCTCTATTCCGATTCCGACGGCCTCAGCCACCGCTTCACGGACGGTCACCGCTTCGGCATGCGCCTGGAGCACAAGTTCAGCGAGAACACCTCCATCCTTTTCCAGCCGCAGGTGAACTTCGGCCGGGGCTCGTACCTGCAGCAGAGTGTCTTCGATACGTGGAAAAATACCCGGGACAACCGCACCAACAGCGGCTTCACCAACAATACGGGTGACAACAAGAACTTTACCACCCGGGGCTTCCTCCTTTTCCGCCAGCGCCTGGGCATGCCGGGCCGTACCATATCGGCCAATATCGACTGGAATATCTCCAACAACAGCATGGACGGCTATAACCAGTCCCTTACCAATACCAAGTTCGATGACACCGGTGCCCCTTCGGCCAATCCTGCCATCGTGAACCAGCGGGTTGACCAGGATACCAAAAGCCGCAGCGTGGGTGGCCGGCTGGTCTATACGGAGCCCCTGGGCAACAATTTCTACCTGGAGGGCAGTTACAACATCCGCTGGGCGCAGAACGAGACCGTAAAGGACGTGTATGACCTGCTTACGGATGTGACCCGGTTCACGGGCTGGACACCCTCGCAGGAAATTCTGGAAATCGCCAAGAATACGGCCGAAACCTACGACGAAACGTATAGCAACAAGATTACCAACCGCAACCTGAACCAGAACATCGGCGCTGCATTCATGTATCAGAATGACAAACTGCGCGGACAACTGGGCGCATCGGCCATTCCCACCAATACCTATAATTATACAAACGGGAAAGAATATACCGACAAGCGCTGGAATTTCTCCCCGCGGGCCATGCTGTTCTACGATTTTACCGAGAATTCCAACATCCGCCTGTTCTATTGGGGCCGGAGCGCACAGCCTTCCACCAGCCAGTTGAATCCGGTTCTGGACAATTCCAACCCGCTGGCCATGTCGCTGGGTAACCCTTATCTGACCCCGTATTTCAGTCACAGCCTTCGCTCCGACGTAGAGTACTCCAACAAGCAGACATTCTTCACGGCACGCCTGCACCTGGAAGGCGGTATGGTTCAGAATCCCATTACCAACGCCCTGTGGTATGATGAAAACGGTCGCCAGTACTCATTCCCGGTGAACGGCGCCAATACCTACGAAGCCAGTGCGCGTATCATGATCAATGCGCCCATCGCCAAGAGCGGATTCTCCATTTCCAACATGAGCAATGTGAGTTTCTCCAAGAGCGGCAGTTTCATCGGCGCAGCCAATCTGGACATGTCGGGCTACTGGGAGGGAAAAACCTTCAACTACGCCAAGTTCCACGAGTATTATTTCGAGGACAATTCGGACAGATGGTCCCAGGACTTCCTGGCCAATGACACCCGTTCCCTCAGATTCACGGAGCGCTTGCGTGCCACATACCGCAACGATAATATTGAAGTGATTGTGAGTGGCCGTACCCGCTTCAACAAGCCCTGGTACACCGTGCAGGAGGCCGTGGCGGCCACTTGGAGCAACCAGGTGAGCGGTTCCTTCAAATGGACCATCGGGGAAACCGGCATCGAACTGAGTACCGATGCCAACTACGACTGGTACAACGGTTACACATCCGCTCCTCCGTCCCAGTTCATCTGGAATGCGTCCTTCTCCATGCCGCTGTTCAAGCGTCAGGCAACCTTGAGCCTCAAGGCGTATGATATCCTGAACCGGGCCAAAAACCTGGACGTGAGCGACACCAACAACTATCACCAGGAGGTGCTGTACAACACGCTGGGCCGATACGTGATGCTTTCCCTCACCTGGCGCTTCGGCAACTTCGGCAAAGCCGGGCAGCAGATGCGTGCCCGCATGGGCGGTGGTCCCGGCGGTCCCGGCGGCGGTCGCCGTCCGTTCTAACCCACATAGTTCCTCCATTTTTCGATAAGGGCGGCCATGTCGGCGGGGAGGGGAGCCTCAAAATGGAGACGCTGCCCGGTGGTGGGGTGTGTGAACCCCAGGGTGCGGGCATGTAGGGCCTGACGGGGGCACAGGGCGAAACAGTTTTGGATGAACTGCCGGTATTTGGCATAGATGGTGCCTTGGCGGATTTCGGCCCCGCCATATCGCTCGTCATTGAAGAGGGGGTGGCCGATGGAAGACATGTGTACGCGGATCTGGTGGGTGCGTCCCGTTTCCAGGCGACATTCTACCACCGTGATAAAGCCATATCTTTCAAGTACTTTCCAATGCGTTATCGCCCATTTTCCCTTTTCGGGGTCATCGTACACGCGAAAGCGCAGCCGGTCGTTCGGGTCCCGGCCGATGGTTCCTGAAATGGTTCCCTCGTCTTCCGGGATGTTGCCCCATACCACGGCCGTATAGATTCGGTCGATGGAATGGACGAAAAACTGATCGGCCAGGTTGAGTTGGGCGGCAGGATTCTTGGCCACCACCAGCAGGCCGCTGGTGTCCTTGTCGATGCGGTGCACCAGCACGCCCATCCGCTCGTCTTCCACGTCGGGGGAGAGGTGCAGGTACCAGGCGAGGGCGTTCACCAGCGTGCCGTTGTAGTTGCCGTGGCCGGGATGCACCACCATTCCGGCGGGCTTGTTCACCACCAGTACGTCATCATCTTCATATACGATGTCCAGGGGAATGTTTTCCGGAAGAATCTCCGTTCCGCGGCGCTCGTAGGGCATTACGAACTTTACCACGTCCAGCGGCCGCACAATGTAATTGGCCTTCACTGGTTTGTCGTTCACCAGGACATAGCCCAGCCTGATGGCCTGCTGCACCCGGTGCCGCGAAGTGTCTTCCTGATGCGAAGCGATGAATTTATCGACCCGAAGCGGTTCCTGACCCTTGTCCACGAGGATACGGAAATGCTCGAACATTTCGTCATTCCCAGCCGTTTCCTCATTCCCGACCAGGTCGGGCCGATTCTCCCATTCTGTCATTCTGAGCGTCTTGTCATTCTGAGCGAAGCGAAGAATCTATTCCGCCGGCAATTTAGCCGGATCCAGGGTGAGATAAAGGTTCACGGAGCTGCCCAGGGGTTTCCTTTCTCCCTGTGCGTCCTGCTTGTACACCACGGCGTTCATGGAATCGGCATAGGTGCGCACATCTTCGTCGAAGCGGACGCGTCCGGCATTGAGATAGCGGTCATGCAGGGCATCCACGGCGCGCACATATTTCATGCCGATAAGGCGGGGAACTGTCGTGCTGTTCTCGTCGCTGCTCACGCCCACCTTGAGGTCGATATTGGAGCCGCTCACCACCAGGGCGCCGGCTTTTACCTCCCTGCCTTCACAGGATTGGGCCAGGACGGTATTGGTGGCGATATCTTTCACGTAGGAAAGCTTTCCAAGATCGAGGCCGCGGTTCTGGAGTTCGGCCCGGGCTTCCGATACGGAATAGCCGTACAGATTGGGCATCACCACTTTACGGGGAACCACGGAGTTGATGGTGAGGAAAATGCTGCGGCCTTTCTTAACCTCGGCGCCGGCCTTGGGCTGCTGCCGGTAAACTACGCCGCCCGCAAGCCTTCTCACGAACACGGAATCCACGACTTTCACCTGCACCTGGCTTTCGGAAGCCAGTCTTTGCGCCTCGCGGACCGTCAGGTTGGTGAAATCCGGAGCCATCACCGTTTTTCCGTGACGGGTAATCAGATTAAGCCCTACGGCGGCTATAATCAACAGTGCCGCCACATAAACGGTGGCCGCCACCAGATTCTTCACAATCCATCGGTCTTTTTTTTCTGCCATGACTGCAATACATTTAACCTTGCGAAGGTACAAAAAAAAGCCCGGAGTCCCAAACGTCGCTGCGGCCGATTTGTTTTGTCGCCGTGCCCGTGGCTGCTACCGTTCGTGTGCGACGCGGTGCTGTGTTCGATGCAACGGCCGGATGATGTTGCTTGTGGGCGCGTGGGCCGATGAAGGCACCGGCCGATGCCGCTTCGACAAGCGAATGTGCCTTGCAGGGCCGTGGAAGGTCGATTGGGAGACCGAGGCGGCAACCAAAACCGTCCATCGGCCCAAAAACTTTGCCACCTTGACAAACAGAAGGCAATTGAAGGACGATTCCGCGTCGAGGCGGCAGAGGACTTTGCAAGGTGGCATGGCTCGGTGTCCTATGGAGGCACGGCAGCGGCGTTTTTGGCGTTATTTGCAGCCGTCATGCAACCATAGTCACGCGGTGGCGGCACTATCGGCCTGAAATGCTGCCGTCGCGACGCTAACGTCAACGCCTTGACAGGAGAAAAAAGCCCGGGGTCCCAAACGGGGCTCCGGGCTAATGATTAATTAAGAGCTGAATTTAGCGCTTGAGAACCTCTGCGGGAACCTTGCACACATTCTTGTGACCGTACATATCGGTGTAGTTGATCACGAGCTCGGAAGCAACAGCACTGGTCGGGTTGGTAGCACCGGACTTCTTGGTGAACGTGAAGTTGGCACCGGAAACAGTCACATCGTAGTACTCAACCTTGCCATTGTTGGCACCACCCTTGGTGACAAGCTTCACGCCAGTGACATTGATGGTGTTGTTGTAACCGGTAGGCATCGCACCCTTGTAGATGGAATCCCACTTGCTACCACCAATAACCTTGCTGGCAGGAAGAGCACCTCCATCATAGTCTTCGTAAACTACGGAGAGCATGTTCTTACCCTTGGCGATCTTGGCGGAACCGGCGATGGCGTCGGTGTTGGACCATGCGGCAGCGCTATCCCAAGTCCAAGGCCAGCCATAGTTGGCATCCTCGTTGTAGATGCAGAAGAAGATGGTCTGGAACTCACCGGCATTGAGGACATAATCGCCAACGCTGGTAATAGTGGCAGGAGTGGTTGTGGTGTTCCACTTAATCTTGGCGGAAGATACAGGACCCATGTTGTAGATAACAGTGGTCTTGTGCTCGGTCTTGTTGTCGATCAGATCCAGATCAGAGATGGTGATCCAGTTGTTGGGAGCAACGGTAGGATCATTCAGATCATCAGCGGAAAGCTTGGTGTCAGGGACAACAGTGACGTCCTGCAGAACATTCTTACCGGAGACAACGGCTTTCTTGGAAGCGGCGAAGGTGACTTCGTAGCCGTTAGGATCGTCCTTCGGGAAGTTGAAGATGGAGAGCATGTCCATGTTACCCATCTGACCGCGGGCCTCGGCGGTAGCCACATCAGCATAAGCAGTCCAAGTGGTAGGGATGAGGAAGCAGCGATACTTGCCGTCAGCACCCAGCTGGCTGGTCTTCACAGGAACCTGGGCGATAGAGGCCGGCAGGGTCTTGGTGAAGGTAACAGGCAGAGTGGCAACTACGAAACCGTCAGCGTTGAAGAAGGTGTAGAGACCATGGTAGGTCTTGTCATCTTCATAGAGGAACAGAGGAGCGGTAGCCTCGAACTGAGCCTTCGTGATGGTGCTCAGGTCAACGGGAGCGCTGAGAGTGAATCTGCGTTGTTCTTGTCCTGGAGGTGGAAGGTGCCCACGAAGGCAGAACCGTCAACCAGTTCATCATCGATCATCTGGAAGGTGTAGGAAGCGGCAGTAATCTTCTTGATAGAAGCGGTAGCCACACCCGTCTTCGGGTTGGGAGTAGCCTGGAACTGCTCGATGGTGCTCATCACAGTGTTGATGGCGTTGAGCTCGTCACCGGCCTGGCCAACCTGCACATAGAAGGCGCGGCCATCCGGATCCACGAGGGTACCGTCCTGATTCACGGCATAGACACGGAAACCGATGATGTCGCCGTCAGCGCTCTTCTTGTTGATGGTGATGGTAGCAATCTGGCCAAGCTGAACCTCGTTCAGGCCTTCGATGCCGTCCACATAACTGGTCCAAGCATTCCACTCGGCTACGGTCGTCGCTGCCGGCAGGGCTTGTGCCATCAGCAACAACAACATTCTTGCTGGCACCGGTGAGCACAGGCTCTACAGCCGGGGTGGGAATCTTAGCGGTAGGAGCGGCCCAGGTGAGTTCTTCATATGCAGTGATACCGGGCTGTTTCAGGGACGGGTTGGTACCGGGGCGGTAGTTGCCCTGATAACGGTTGTTCAAATTGCCAATCCACTGAGCATTTGTCATGTCAGCACCGACATAGAAATCAAGAACATTGAGGGGAGCAAAATCATAATACTCGAAAGCGAGATCGTACGTAGATACAGCTTCCTGCGCTTTGATAGCATAGGAAACAAAGCGGTCAGGGCCAATGCCATAAAAGCTTGCATTGAAAACTTCGTCTCCATCTACATCTACCCAGGTAAGAGCATCAAACTGTTCCTTGTCATAGTTTGCAAGCTCTGCATAAACAGTCCAAAGACCGGTGTTGGCGGGAGAAACGCGGACAACAAAGGTCCAGCCTTGGGGAGTCTGCTTGCCTTCTTCGAAGGTGTAGGCATTCTTGATGC
>ONTQ01000190.1 GCA_900320795.1 uncultured Bacteroidales bacterium | reverse complement strand
ATGCCTTCATCGTCATTCTGTCATCCATCGGCAAGCTGAAGAATCCCGACAAACTGGATGCCTGGATGGGTGTCATCGTGAAGAATATGGCCATCGACTATCTCAAGGAAAGCCAGCATTTCACGCATCCGCAGGAGGACCTGGATATGGAGGATGTTCCGGATGAACCGCTGTATCCCGTGCCTCCGTATGAGGACTTGATGGCACTGATTGACCGTCTGCCGGAGCAGTATGGGAAGGTGTTCCGCCTGTCCGTGCTGGAAGGTCTTTCTCATAAGGAGATCGGGGCGCTGCTGCATATCGGGGAGCGGTCGTCATCGTCTAACCTATTTAGGGCTCGCCAGGTGCTGCAGAAGGAACTGAAGCAGTATTGGCTGGCGCTTCTGGCCCTGATTGCATTGATTGTCACGCCGTTCCTGCTGCATAAAGAAACGGAGCCGACACCGGGTCAGAATGGACCTTTGGTGGTGAATAATGGTGCCGACAGCATTGAAGTAGTGATTCCAGTGGATTCGTTGGCTATTCCTGTAACTCCGTCACGATTGGAACGTATCCGGATGGCAGAGACCATCACACCTGATACAATCCCGGAACAGGTCGATACTACAGCGATGAGGCGGAGATTGACACCTATTGATATCAGGCCAATGACTATCCCGTCCGTTACGCTCCAGGCATCCGGACAGGGAGTGTCCATCAAGAAACCTGAGCGGCAGACGACCACCTTCAACCAGCCGCTGCTGGCCGATGCCAAGCTCACGAAAAAGAAGAACCTTGTTGGGCTTCTGCCGTCCATATCGGCACTGCCGAGTACGATTGTGGGCAGCAGCCCGATTGTGATGGGCACCGGCATCCTGGCACAGGCATCATCCTTCGTGCTGGCTCCGGATACGAAGGTTACAACCTGGGATGACTTCCTTGCTGCCGTGCAGTCGATGGAGGGCCACTATAGCACCGGTGATTCGCTGGCGTACTACAATTCGCTGCTCGATATTGCGGAAAGGCTGGCAGTACCAGACGTAATGGAACCGAATCCGATGCCGGTGGAGGAAAAAGCCGAATATGAAAAACCGTTCACGTTGGGACTCAGCGCCAGCATCGGCCTGAATGACCGCTGGAGCGTACTGACCGGCCTGGAGTACACGCGGCTGCGCAGTTCGCATACCATCGGCCGCGATACGCTCTATCTCAAGAACCGGCAGACTGTCCATTACGTGGGTGTTCCGCTCGGTCTCTCCTATACGGTCTGGTCCAAGGGGAATATGCATCTGAATGCATCGGCCTTCGGCAAGATGGAGATTCCGATTGCAGGTATCCTAAACAGCGAACATCAAAATGGCGTGGCATATACGTATCAGAATACGCTGAAGTTCAAGGCTCCGATTCAGTGGTCCGCCGGAGCTGGCATCGGCCTCCAGTACAACCTGACACCTTGGATGGGGCTGTATGTAGAGCCGCAGGTACGGTACTACTTCGATACCGGCGGCATCCAAACTATCCGCCAGGTGCAGCCTGTTGAGTTTGCCGTTCCGTTCGGCGTGAGGCTGACGTTCTAAGGCGCGCAGTATTTGCCCGTCCGTTCAGTCATATAGAAAAACGGAACGGATGGGAAACAGATACCAGGATAGGCATCAGTACTTTGATGAGTTGGTGGAGACATCGACGGCCTTCTACGTCGATTATCTCCGTCGGTTCATCCCCGTTGCCGAGGGTACCCGTGTACTGGAAGTGGGATGTGGCGAAGGCGGGAATCTCCTGCCCTTTGCGCTGATTGGCTGCGAAGTGACGGGCGTGGATTTTTCCGCGAGGAAGATTGAAAATGCACGGAACTATTTCCAGGTGAATGGCGCAGAAGGTGCCTTCTTCTGTGCTGATTTCTTCGATTTTCCCGTACAGGACGAGCCCTTTGACGTGGTTCTGGTTCACGACGTAATGGAGCATATCGCGCCGGGAGACAAGGGACGTTTTCTGGATCGGATTCGCGCATTTCTGGCTCCTGATGGTGTGGCTTTTCTGGCTTTCCCGGCATGGCAGATGCCCTTTGGCGGTCATCAGCAGACCTGTTCCCGGAAGGTGCTCCGGGTCCTGCCGTGGATTCACCTGTTGCCGAAGCCTCTGTACCGGGGAATCCTTCGCCTGTTCAAAGACACCGAAGGGCATATTGAAGAACTGATGGACATCCGTCGTTCAAGGATGACCGTGGAGCAATTTGAGAAACTCTGTCGGGTGAAAGGGTGTGAGGTGTTAGACCGGACGCTCTGGCTCATCAACCCTCACTACAAAGCCAAGTTCGGAGTGCGTCCTATCAGGCTACGGCTGGGTATGGACAGAATTCCTTATCTGAGGAACTGGTTTTCGACAAGCTGCTGGTATGTTGTAACTATTTGATAAATTTGCATTTGGATAATATGAGAACAAGAACGCCAATGAAATGGATAAGCGGATTGGCTATAGCGGCCAGTCTGCTTATGGTTGCTCTCTCCTGCGAGAAGATGGAGGACAAAGAGGATGAACCGGACAACCCCTATCAGGAAATAGAGATCACGACGAAATCGGCTGATTTCGTCCGACAGGGCCTTCCTTTTACCTTCGACTACATCGGCCGGATCAATGGCAGCACGGAGGAGAACTATATCATTTCTCCATTGAGCATGCAGTTCCTGCTGGGGATGATTCTGGACGGCACCCGTGGGGAAACCGCCGACGAAATATGCTCAGTGCTCG
>ONTQ01000055.1 GCA_900320795.1 uncultured Bacteroidales bacterium | reverse complement strand
CCATGGTTGTACGGCGGCCGTAAAAGCGACCAAAAACGTGGGCACCGTGCATCTACGGGGCGCCTGGCCTGGCTGCTCTCGCAGAGGTGCCGGCCGCCTCGACATGGAATCGGCCTTTTGCGGCACTCTGACTGTCGAGGCGGCAAGGTTTTTGGGCAAAATGGCCATTTTGCTTGCCGCCTCGGTCACGGAATCGGCCTTCTACGGCCCTGTAGGGCATGTGCCGCTGTCGAGGCGGCAATTATTATGAGCAGAAGGATGCAAGAAAACATGGCGTGGCGGATTTAATAGAAAAATGATTTATCTTTGAGCCATGAAAAGATTGCTGATGATTGTTTTGGGCCTTTTGATGGCCTCGGGGGCATTTGGCCAGAAACGTTGGACGTTATCCGTGGAAGAATCGCTGGGCATAGGCTTTGGAGGAATGGAGCCCCGGGTGGTTTCTACGACGGAGTTTGTGGCGACGCGTAGTTTGGGCAGCCTGTTTTCCGTGGGGGCCGGCATCGGCCTGCGGGTGGCGGATGCTGTAACGGATTATATTGTGGAGAATGGCGGAATGCCCACCAAAGAATATATGCTGGAGTTTAGTGCGCCGCTATTCGTGCGCCTGGGCTTGCAGGGGAACAACTGGTTTGTGAGGGCCGATGGGGGGTATGCCCCCGGCTTGCTGTCCAGATCTTTCCCTTTTAGTAAAGGCGGTGTTTCCTATCCCTGCTACACCGGCTTTTTCGTGGAGCCGCATGCCGGCTGCTTCCTGGGGAAGCACAGCGTTATCGGGGTAGGTGTTTTGTTTCAACAGTGCCGGGTTACTTACCGGACAACCAAGCAAGAAGGGTGTTTGGTCATGACGGACGTGAAAAGCAAGAAGGAATTCCCCGCCACTCTTACGTTCCGCTACGCTTACCGCTTTTAGGAATATTGTCGTAATTTTTGTATTTTTGCAGGTTGGAAACTAATTGAATCTCAAAAATATGAAAGTACGTTTTGTTTTGATGGCCGCAGTTGCCGTCGCCTTGGTCGCCGCATGCGACAATTCCCCCAAGAAGAGCGTAGAAGAAAAACTCGCCGAACTTACCGAATGGAACGACACCTTGATGGTGCAGTACCGTTCCCGCATAGCAGCGCTGGAGGGAAACGAAGAAGCCATTGAGGCCTATACGGACTCCGTCATTGACGTTGTAAAGGACTACAACTTGACTGCCCTCAAAGAAAACCTGGACAATGAGGTTGGCGTTGCCGCCCTGAAGAACCTTTACGGCCTTGTGGATGACGGTGAACTTGCCGAATACGTGGACAAACTCACCGCCCCCCTGCACGGTCAGGACTCCGCTTTCGTGTGCGGGCTCAGGGAAAGTCTTGCCGCCCAGAAGAAAACGGCTGAAGGCCAGATGTTTACAGACTTCGAGGTGGACGGTGTCAAATTCTCCGATTTCGTAGGCAAGGGCAAGTACATGCTGGTAGATTTCTGGGCTTCCTGGTGCGGTCCCTGCAAGGCCGAGATGCCCAACCTTGTCAATGTTTACAACACCTACCACGGTGATAATTTCGACATGCTTTCCGTGGCCGTGTGGGACAAGCTGGAAGATACCCAGCGTGTGGCTTCCGAACTGGGAATTGTCTGGAACCAGATTGTAAACGCCCAGAAGATTCCTACCGACATCTACGGCATCGAGGGCATTCCTCACATCATCCTCTTCGGCCCTGACGGCACCATCCTGAAGCGCAACCTGCGCGGTGAAGAGATTGGCAAAGCCGTGGCAGAAGCCCTGGGCAAATAGTTCTCCTTCGGCCGCTGGCCTCAGGATGACAATCCGAGAAAAAATAGCCTTATTTCCCCATTCCCCCGGCGTGTATAGGTACTATGACGCCGAGGGAAAGGTGATTTATGTGGGCAAGGCCAAGGACCTTCACAAACGGGTGGCGCAGTATTTTGTGCCGCCGGAGCGCCTGAACACCAAGACACGCATCCTGGTTTCCAAGATTGCCGACGCCCAGTTCTCCGTAGTGGACAGCGAGGCCGATGCCCTCCTTCTGGAGAATAACCTCATCAAGCAGTACAAGCCCAAGTACAACATCCTCCTGAAGGATTCCAAGACCTACCCCTGGATTTGCGTCACTTCCGACGAATTCCCCAAGGTGTTCATTACCCGGCGGGTGGAGAAAGGGAATCGCTACTTCGGCCCTTACAGCAGCGTAATGCATGCGCGGAACCTGGTGGATTTCTTCCGGGAAGTGTATCCGCTTCGCACCTGCAACCTCCGGATTAACTCCGAAGCCATCCTCCGGCACAAATTCCGTCCCTGCCTGGAATTCCACCTGGGCCGATGCAAGGCCCCCTGCGTGGGCAATGTCTCCAAGGAAGAATACGGCGGCTACATCGACGAAATCGTGCGCATCCTCAGCGGCCGGGGCGGGGAGGTAATCCGCCACTACAAGGCGCTCATGGCCGAATCGGCCCAAAAACTGGAATTTGAGAAAGCCCAGGAGTACAAGGACAAGCTCCGCACCCTGGAGCGCCATTACGCCAGGAGCATCATCACCCAGGCCGCGGACACTGAGGCCGATGTCTTCTCGCTGGTGCTGGACGGGGCCGAGGCCTTCGGCAATTTCCTCCGTATCCGCGGAGGGGCCATTGTCCAGAGCCTGAACCTGGGGTTCAAGAGCCAGATTGAAGAAGAGCCGGCCACCATGCTCTCTACGTTCATCGGCGAAATCGAAGATAAGTTCGGGGAACTCTCCAAGGAAGTGATTGTGCCCTTCCTCCCGGATGTGGAGATTCCGGGCGTGGAATTCCGGATTCCCCAGCGCGGGGACAAACTGTCCCTGCTGGAACTGAGCGCCAAAAATGCCAAGGAATTTCACTTCAACAGCATCAAGCAGCGCGAGCACACCGACCCCGACGCCTTCCGCATGAGCGTGATGCAGGAATTGCAGAAGGCCCTTGGGATGAGCGTGCTGCCGCGCCACATGGAGTGCTTCGACAACTCCAACATCCAGGGCACCAATCCGGTGGCTTCCTGCGTGGTGTTCCGCGATGCGGAGCCGTCCAAGAAGGATTACCGCCGCTTCAAGATAAAGACCGTCATCGGCGCCAACGACTTCGCCTCCATGAAGGAAGTGGTGAACCGCCGCTATTCGCGCATGCTGGCCGAGGCCCCCGACGACCTTCCTCAACTCATTGTGATTGACGGTGGCAAGGGCCAGCTGGAGTTCGCCTACCAGGCCCTGGCCGAACTGGGCATCCTGGAGCGCGTGACTGTGGTGGGCCTTGCGAAACGACTGGAGGAGGTAATCCGGGTGGGAGACCCCTATCCGCTTTTCATCGACCGCAATTCTCAGGCCCTCAAGGTGCTCCAGCGTATCCGGGACGAGGCGCACCGTTTTGGAATCACCTTCCACCGCAACCTCCGCTCCAAAGCGGCCATCCAGAGCGTCCTGCGCGAGATCAAGGGCGTGGGAGAGAAGACCGAACAGCGCCTGCTGATGCATTACGGTTCCGTGGCCCGCATTGCCGATGCGCCGCTGGAGGAATTGAGCGCTCTCGTTGGCGCGGAACTTGCAATGCGCATCCATGATTATTTGAACGAATAGATTCTTCGCTTCGCTCAGAATGACAGAGAAACGCTCAGAATGACAGAGAAACAGTTTAACAAGGCTTTCAACACGTTCGTGCTGGTGGGGATGGCGGTGGTTACCGTGCTGGTGACGGCCATCAAGTTCCGCAGCGCGGAGAACGGGCAGTGGCTGCTGGTGATATCGGCCCTGGGCTCGCTGATGGGCGTTCTGAGCACGGTGCTCAGCGCCAACGGCCGCATCCTGACGTTCCTGTTCGGCTTCATCGACGTGAGCATTTACGGGGCCATGTGCCTGGCCGGAGCCCGTTATGGCAATGCCGCCCTGCATCTGCTGTACTTCCTGCCGATGCAGGTGGTGGGCTTCTTCCAGTGGAAAAAGCGCGGTACCGACGGAGGGAGCGAAGTGAAGGCCCGTCGCCTGAGCGGGAAACAGTGGATGCTTTTCGGCAGCCTGTTCCTGGCGGGGCTTGTCATCGCCTATTTCGTATTGGCGGCCATGGACAAGACGGAAGCCGCCGGCGTGGTGAAGTGGCTGGTGCTGATGGACGCTTTTTCCATGATGTGCAACCTGGTGGGCCAGTATCTCCTCTCCACCGCCTATATGGACCAGTGGTTTTTCTGGATCGGCGTGAATGTCGCATCGGTTGCCATGTGGGTACTTACCCTGAGGGAGGACGCTTCATCGGCCTATGCCGTCATTTATGTGGTGAAATACAGTTTCTATTTTATCAACTCCTTGAACGGTCTGAGGATTTGGCTCCGCCTGAGCCGGCCGGAACAGAAATAACCCCCTAAGTTTCCGATTTAAAATATTTTTACTATATTTGCACGTTCTTTCGCCAAGAAGAAATTGAAAAAACGTATAATATAAACTTAAAACCTACAGTTATGACAAAGGAAGAAATCGTAAAGCAGGTCAAGGATATCATCGTTGACAAGCTTGGCGTCGAGGAAAGCGCTGTGACCGAGTCTGCCTCCTTCACCAACGATCTCGGAGCCGATTCCCTGGACACCGTGGAACTCTTGATGGAATTCGAGCGTGTGTTCGACATCAAGATTCCGGATGAGGAAACCAGCGGTATCGCCACCGTAGGCGACGCCATCAACAAAGTTGCTGAGAAGATCGGTGAATAATTGTTGAGAATAATCATAAAAATCCCGGACCGTCTGGCCCGGGATTTTTTTGTTCTTTATTCCTGCGCGATGGCGAAAGTGACCGAAAAGGCGGGTTTGTCGCCTTCCAGCGGTGTCGGGCCATTGAGGACAGCCTTGTAGAACCGGTCCTTGTCCAGCTCGGTGGTGTAGCTGTAGGTCTGCTGGTTCTGGGCGGCCATCATCTGGGCCAGCATCATGTAACTGTAATAGTTGTTGTAACCGCCGTAGCCGCCGTATCCACCATAACCGCCATAACCGCCATAGCCGCCGTATCCGCCACCATAGAGGCTGTTGTAGTAACTGGCATACAGGAGGTTCTGGTAGTATTCATTATCTGCCGCGTTGGCGTTGGCATTGGCTACCTTCTCCGTGTGGATGGTCAGAAGCCAGATATCGGCATCGGTGGCTTCGTCCAGGTCTTCCCGGGTAAGGATTTCCTGAAGGTGGTATGTAATGTCGGGAGAGTAACACAGGTTGGAACGGTCGATGTTTCCCTGGTCCTCACTGCTTATGCTGGCGTCGGTAAGGCCGGCGAAGGATACATAGGTTTCTCCGTCTTCTGTCGTATTGTTGAGACGGATGGTGGGGCTGAGGATGGAGGGGAACAGATTCATGTACTTATAGTCGTCCGGCATCTGGAAAGGAAGGATGATGGAAGCGCGGATGATGGAGACGCTCTTGGGATCTCCACCCTTCTCGCGGATGGCTTGGATGGTTTTCTCCTGCAGTTCCTTTGCATGGATTACCGGCTTGAGGCCGCCGCCACCCTCTACCATGATGACATCCAGGGCTTTTTCCGGATGGGTGCTATGGGAGGTATAGTTGTAGCAGTACTGGTAGAACTTGGTGTTGGTGTCCAGGTAGGAATCTTCGTCCTCGAACGAGGTTTCTCCGGGGATGAAGGCGAAGGTGGAATCCTTCTGTACGCCGTCCCAGGTGCTGTTCACCTTCAGGAAAGCCAGGTTTTGGTTGACGGTGTAGCGGCTGTTGACCACGTCCAGGCAGGAGAACTCGAACAGGTTGAACCGGCCGCCGTCTCCCGTGGGGTTGTCCGTACGGATGTGAATGCCGGGGAGCATCCCGACATACAGGTCGTAAAGGTCTTCTCCGCCATCCGTCCGGTTGATCAGCACCGGGCCGATGGATTTGATGACATCGATATACTTCTGGGCGAACTCCTTCGTAAAGTTGAATTCAAGGTAGGTTTCTCCGTTATAGACGGGATTGCCGTCGGTGATAAGTTCGGTGCCGTGCTCGAGGGGATGGCTGGTGCTGGTGATGGAAGAAGGAATCACCTCTTTCAGTTCCGTCACATAGAGGTTCTGGATGATGTGGCGCTGGGACTCGTCTGCGAGAGAGACCGTATCGGCCGCGAAGTAGAGGCTGAAACTGACGGCCTGGGGATTGCTTCCCAGGTCGATGGTGTCCTTCTGCGGAATGAGCGTGAAGGCGGCTTCCCGGGTGCTGAGGCCGAATTCGGGGTCCTGGATGGCCCCGATGGTGAGGTGGGAGTCCGAGAAGGCGGACAGGTCTCCCGAGAGTTCCATGGTAATCTCTTCCAGGGGGAACTGTACGGTATAGGTATCGAACAGGAGGCTCTTGTCCACCAGTCCTTTCCCGAGGCTGTTGTCCACTTTTACGCAGCCCGGGGTCAGGAGGGCTGCTGCCAGACACAGTGCTAGGTATTTTTTCATTTCAAAAGGTCGTCGTAAAAAGCGTTGTACCGGTCCATGTAACTTCCGTCGGCGAAGGAGGCCTCGTCAAATTCCAGCAGGGGGAGGCCGCTCTTGCGGCAGTGTTCAGCCAGGGGGGGAGCCACGTCGGGGCCGCCCAGGATGACGCCGTCGGAATACAGCACGGCAAGTTTTGCAAGTTCTATGCCGTCCGGTTGCCCGCCCAGTGGGATATCGGCCTCTTTGATGGGGCCGAAGGCGAGGGTGTCGGCGAAGCCGGGAGCGAAGGATTCCGCGGGCGTGTCGTCGAAAAGGGAGAGCACGATTTTGGCGTTGGAGAAGATGGGGTCGTCCTTATAGGCTTTTTTGAGATACAGCGGAAGTACGTGGGAAATCCAGCCGGAGCAGTGGATGATGTCCGGCGCCCAGCGCAGTTTTTTCACGGTTTCCAGGACGCCGCGGGCGAAAAAGATGGCGCGTTCGCCATTGTCGGCAAAGAATGTCCCCTCTTCGTCGCGGTAAATCTGCTTGCGGCGGAAATAGTCCTCGTTGTCAATGAAATAAACCTGGATACGGGCCGATGAGATGGAGGCCACCTTGATGACGAGCGGGCGGTCTACATCACCGATGATGATGTTCATTCCCGAGAGGCGGATAACCTCGTGGAGCTGATTCTTCCTTTCGTTGATGCAGCCGTAGCGCGGCATGAAGGCACGGATTTCCTTGCGGCGCTCCTGGATGCCCTGCGGCAGTTCACGGCACACGTTGGCAATCCGGCTTTCCGGAAGGTACGGAAACATCTCTGAATTGACGAAAAGAATCTTCTTGGCGGAATCTCCCATAATTAAATTATTTAGCCTACAAATTTACGAAAATTTTTTGAGTTTTTCGGGGGTTTCCGTAACTTTGAGGCGAAATTAGGTGTGTTATGACATCTCCCAAACGTAATTCGGCCATGCGAAGGCGCCTTGTGAGCGCCTGGATTTCTACGGTAATCAGTCTGGCGCTGGTGTTGCTGCTGGTGGGCGTGGGAACCCTCCTGATGGTCAATGCCAAGGCCGTAGGGGATTATTTCAAGGAGAACATGCAGGTTTCCGTGCTTCTGAAGGAACAGGTACAGGAGGAGGAAGCGCTCCGGTACGAAACCCGCGTTGCCGCCCTCCCCGGCGTGCGTTCTACGCACTTCGTTTCCCGGGAACAGGGCGTGGAAGAAATGGCACGCCTGCTGGGCCAGGATTTCCTGGACGTCTTCGAGACCGCTCCGGTGCCCATTTCCATCGACGTGAACCTGGAGGCGGCCTATGTGTCCACCGACAGCCTGGAGGTGATGAAAGCCGCGCTGGCGGAGTCACCGCTGGTGGAGGAAGTGGTGTACCAGACCTCCCTCGTGGACGCCCTCAACGCCAACTTGCAGAAGATCTCCCTGGGCCTCGGAATCCTGGTGGCGCTGCTGCTGTTCATTTCCTTCGTGCTCATCGCCAATACCATCCGGCTGGAACTCTTCTCCCGCCGGTTCAGCATCCATACCATGCACCTGGTGGGAGCCACCAAAGGGTACATCCGGGCTCCGTTCGTGGGACGCGCCGCGCTGCAGGGCCTTTTTGCCGCCCTGCTGGCCATCTTGCTGCTGGTGGGCGGCCTGTTCGTGCTCAAGGATGAATTCGCCCAGTTGTTCCAGATTTTCCAGCTGGATTCGCTGCTGCTCACGATGGGGGTGATGGTGGTGGCCGGTGTGGGCATCTGCACCGTCAGCACGTTCTTCGTCGTGGGTCGCATGGTGGGATACAACCGTGACAAACTCTACGCATATTAGTATGACGAATCAAGATAAGATGGCCGTTACGGCCAAAAACATCAAACTGATGATTGCCGGACTGCTGGTGATGGCGGCCGGGTTCCTGCTGCTGTCCGGCGGCGGGTCTGATGACCCCCAGGTCTTCAATTATGCCATGTTCGACTGGCGGCGCCTGGTGGCCGCCCCCATTGTCATTGTCGCCGGCATCGTGGTGGAGGTCATCGCCATCATGGGTCATTATAAAGAAAAGGAATAAACTATGGATTGGTGGCAGGCTGTCATCCTGGGCATTGTCCAGGGACTTACAGAGTTTCTACCGGTGTCCAGTTCGGGACACCTGATGATTTTCAAGGAAATTGTGGGGGCCGATGCCGAAGGCTTCCTGGACTTCACCGTCACGGTGCACTTTGCCACCGTGCTGGCCACCATCGTGGTGTTCTGGAGCGTCATCTGGAACCTTCTCAAGGGCTTTTTCAAGTTCAAGTATAACGACGAGACCGATTACATCTGCAAAATCCTGGTGTCCCTGATTCCGGTGGCCCTGGTGGGTTTCTTCCTCAAGGATCAGGTAGATGCCCTGTTCAGCGGCACGCTGAAGCAGGTGGCCGTGGGACTATGCATCACGGCGGCCCTCCTGTGGGTGTCGGATAACGCCGGGCGGCGCTTCAAAGTGCCGGTGGCCAAGGATACCCGGAACGGGCTTTCCTACTGGCAGGCCTTCGTGGTGGGCCTGGCCCAGGCGTTCGCCGTCATCCCGGGTGTGTCCCGCAGCGGCAGCACCATTTCCACCGGCCTTCTCATCGGCGTCAAGCGCGAGGCTATGGCCCAGTTCTCTTTCCTGATGGTGCTCATCCCCATTATCGGCGAGCAGAGCCTGGATTTGCTGAAGGTGGCCGTGGGCAGCGAATCCTTCAGCGGCGGCGTGGGCTCCCTGGCCCTGTGCCTGGGCTTCGTATCGGCCTTTGTGAGCGGGCTTTTCGCCTGCAAGTGGATGATTTCCATCGTGAAGAAGGCCAAGCTGATGTGGTTCGCCATCTACTGCCTCATTGTAGCTGCCCTGATTTTCATCCTCGCATAATCCGGGGACGGCAAGTCTATGCCCAAGACACTTACATATTTCGTCTCCGACGTCCATCTGGGGCTGAAGGTGGGAGACCCCGCCGCGCGGGAAAAGGCGTTCGTGGACTTCCTGCGGCAGATTGACCCGGCACAGACGGAAGCGCTGTATCTGCTGGGTGATGTCTGGGATTTCTGGTACGAGTACCGGGACGTGGTTCCCAAGGGCTATGTGCGCGTTTTCGCGGCGCTTGTGGCGCTGATGGACGCTGGCGTGCAGGTGTTTTTCTTTCAGGGCAACCACGATATCTGGACTTACCGGTATTTTGAGGAGCTGGGCATGAAGCGGCTGGTGCAGCCGCAGATGGTCACAATCGGCTCCCGGCGGTTCTGTCTGGGGCACGGAGACGGTCTGGGCCCCGGAGATTACGGATACAAGTTCATGCGC
The DNA here is from genome assembly GCA_900320795.1 of uncultured Bacteroidales bacterium. GTDB lineage: Bacteria > Bacteroidota > Bacteroidia > Bacteroidales > UBA932 > Cryptobacteroides. The sequence goes on along the minus strand of ONTQ01000055.1, from coordinate 2,307 downwards.
TGGGTCTTCCACAATCGCTTCTTCCAGAAGTGTTTCAGCACGCTGCATCCCTGGCTGGCCTTCCGGCTGGGGAACGGCTGGAGCCGCCGTTCGCGCCTGGGGAAAAACATCACCTATCAGTTCACGGGGGCCGATGAACCCCTGTACCGCTTCTGCGCCTCGTTCCCGGAGCAGGTGGACTTCTTTGTCTTCGGCCATTATCATGCCCGCGTGGACATGCCGGTATCCCGCTCCGGAGGGTCATCGGCCCGCCTCCTTCTTCTCGGAGACTGGATTACCGCGCCCAACTGGATTGTGTACGACAGCGTGGCCGATACCCTTTCATTCTGATTCCTTAGTCATTCTGAGCGCAGCGAAGAATCTGTTTGGTAAAATTTTTGCAAAGAATTACCTTTGCATCGATGAAATTCCGCTTTCATATCCTGGCAGCCGTCCTGCTGCTGTCTGTGCCGATGGCCTTGTCGGCCCAGAACCATGTGCGCAGGGCTATGGAACGGGCGCGGGACCGGCAGGAAGCCATGGCCCGCATGCAGATTGACAGCGAAAGGGGCCGGGGGGGCGGTTCCGGAAACATGCGCATGCTGGTGGAAAACGGAGACACCACTTTCCTGGACCGGCTGCCCGCCGTCTATTTCTTCGGCCGGGGCCGCCATAACAGCGAGAAGAGCTGGCGGGACTACTACCGGCTGGTCTGGCGTTTTGCGCGCGTGTATCCCTACGCGCAGGCGTCCGGGAAACTGGTGCATCAGGTGGACAGCACCCTGGATGCCGAGCATTACGGCTTCATTCGCAAGGAGCGGTACATATCGGCTATCCAGAAACAGCTTTTCAAGGACTTCGAGGGCTCTTTCCGCGAAATGAGCATCCAGCAGGGCGCCGTGCTCCTGAAACTGATCGACCGCGAAACGGGCATCACCTCCTACGACCTAATCAAGAATTACAAGAGCGGAGTCGCCGCCGGATTCTGGCAGGGTGTCGCGAAACTCTTCGACAATGACCTCAAATCCCAGTACGATCCCACCGGGGCCGACCGCGAGCTGGAAGAGCTGGTGCAAATCTGGCAGCGGGGAGAATTCCCCAACCTGTACTGGTCCGTTTTCTGGGAAGACCCCCCGAAGGTGGAGATTCCGGAAACCTATCTGTAGCCGATTCCCAACTTGGAACCGGCTTTTTTGTGGTCTGATTTTCAGGGCTGGTTTGCGTCGGTCGAAAACGACCGGTAAATTTTTTCAACAAAGTACGTAACTTGCACGAAAATCAATAAGTTAACTTGTAAAATCGGCGGTCGAAAATGTTTAAAAAACTTGTAAAAACATTTGCAGGTTTGATTTTTTTTCGTAACTTTGCAATCCCGAAATTGGAGCAAAATGCACCCAACCAGCTGAGTTTCAATGAGTTAGGGAATTTATAAGGAAATTTTAAAGCATTTAAGAAATGTTACAGCCTAAAAGAACCAAATTCAGAAGGGAACAGAAAAACCGCATGAAGGGCAATTCCGGTCGTGGAAATCAGCTCGCATTCGGTTATGAACCGTGAAGGTCAGATCTGGATCCGTGTCTTCCCTGTGAAGCCGTTCACCGCCAAGCCGCTGGATACCCGTATGGGTAAAGGTAAGGGTGATCCCCAGGGCTTTGTCGCTCCCATCACTCCGGGCCGTATCCTCTTCGAGGCTGAGGGTGTTTCCCTCGCCACCGCCAAAGAGGCAATGCGTCTTGCCGCCAACAAGCTTCCCGTCGCCACCAAGTTCGTGGTTCGCAGGGATTATGTAGAAGAATAATAATCGGAGGAGAAGAAAATGAAAGTATCCGAAGTACGTGAGATGTCCGTCGCAGACCTTCGCGACCGCATCGAAGTCGAGAAGAACAACCTCGACACCATGAAACTCAATCATGCGATCTCTCCCCTGGAGGACACCTCCAAGATTCGCAAGACCCGTCAGGACATCGCCCGCATGATCACGATCCTGGCCGAGAAAGAGAAACAGCAGAACTAAAGTAGCATCGACCTATGGAAAGAAATCTTCGTAAGGAAAGAGTAGGTATCGTGGTCAGCAACAAGATGGACAAAACCATCGTCGTGGCCGTTGAAACACACGAAAAGCACCCTATTTACGGCAAGTTCGTAAAGAAGACCACCAAGTTCGTTGCGCAGGACGAAAAGAACGAGTGCTCCGAGGGCGATACCGTCCGCATCATGGAAACCCGTCCCCTGAGCAAGACCAAGAACTGGAGATTAGTTGAAATCGTAGAAAAAGTGAAGTAATTATGATACAGCAGGAATCACGTTTAACGGTTGCCGACAACAGCG
>ONTQ01000061.1 GCA_900320795.1 uncultured Bacteroidales bacterium | reverse complement strand
GTCCTTTTCCAGGACCACGGCGGTATTGTGATAGATGCCGGGCGTCCTGCGCTCGAAAAGGGACAGGACAATCACAATGCCCAGTTCTTTTGCCAGCGCCCCGAAACTATCAGTAGAAGGGCCGGGAATTGGTTCTGCCAAATCGCAAAGCCGGGCATTTTCCTCCTGACAGAAATAGAGGCTGTTGTGCAGTTCCTGAAGCACTACGAGCTGGGCGCCCTGAGCGGCCGACTCGCGGATATAAGCCTCCAGACGGCTGATATTTCCGGGAATGTCTGCGGTGCAGTGCTGCTGCACCATCCCGATACGGAGTGTTCTCATGACTATTTGTAGCGGGTAAATTGTCTTAATTCGTTGTCGGCCTTGATTTTGTCAATAATCGCGCAAACCAGGCGAAAGGTCCGGGAGTCTTTGGTGTAATTGGCTGGCGTGATAAAATTCACGCGGCCCTGACGAAGCAGTTTCTGCGCCGTCGCCTTCTTGGCCGGACGAGAAGGGTCGAACACGGCGATGGCATTGCCTCCGAACATATTCACCAGTTTCATGGAAGGAACGTCAGTATCGCCGTCTCCGAAATAAATCATATTGGTAAAGGGCAGCCTCTTGGCTTCGTCGGCCAGGGATTCGTTTACCTTCTGGGCATCGCGGGAAGAAAAGATTCCCTTCTGGATCTTGAAAAGATACTGGGTCTTGGCGGTAAAGTCTACGGCGATGCCGGGCCATTCGGCCTCCCCTTTCTCGTCATAGATGAAACTACCGGCGAATATATGCTTGAATTCCTTGGCAATGGGCGATCCCTCAATGATTTCCGTGAGACCGGAGGAGTTGATATAATGCTCGACGATTACCCCGTGCGCCTTTCCATATTCGTCCACATTCCGGAACCACTCACGGACACCGTCATACAACTTTATATCGGCGCCATACCGGCGGAAATCAGCCCGCGTGAGCTTGATGTTGTTCCTTCGGGCTTCATCGAACATCAACTTCATATAGGCCAGGATGTTGGAAGCATCCTGTCCCTTGGCAATGCCGTCACTCTTGGCCCAGAATTCTTCCGGTGTCTGGCCGATAGCCTGGATAAATCCGAACTCCTGCATGTTTCCCGGCGAAAGCGTGCCGTCGAAGTCGTAAATGAGTCCTACGATGGGTTTCCGTCTCATGTCAATTCTATTTTAACGCCACAAAGGTAATAAAAAAAGAGACATCCCCGAAGGAATGCCTCTCTTTATCCATTAGGTAAGGTAAACTTACTTGACCTCGATGGTAACTACGCGGTTCTTGTAAGCAGGTGTGTTGAAGATGTCAACACCACCGTTGGCCTTGCACTCGATGTTGCTCTCGGGCATGCCAGCCTTCTTGAGGAGGTCGACAACAGCCTTGGCGCGCTTCTCGGAGAGAGCCTGGTTGGTCTTGACGGAACCGGTGGCCTTGTCAGCATAACCGTTAACCTCAACCTTGGTGTCAGCGGTAGCGATGTTGTTGGTGAAGTACTCGAGGTGAGCCTTTTCACGAGCGGAGATCTTAGCGGAACCCAGGTCGAAGTAGACGGAGATGGGGGCGCCAGCCTTCACATCAACAGCGGTGAAGGTACCGTTCTCGTAGAGATAGGTCTGACCGTTGACGAGTTTGCGCAGAGGAGCAACTTCCTTCTCGAGGAGAGCGATCTTGTCCTTGAGGGCAGCATTCTCTTTCTCCAGGGCAGCGACCTTGTCCTTCAGAGCGTTGTACTGCTCGGTAGTGAAAGGAACAGGGATCACGACAGGAGTGATGGTGCTGTGACGGTCGAAGTTGGTCTTACCAAGGTTGAACTGCAGACCGGCGGTAGCGGAAGGAAGGATCACGAAACGAGAACCGGTGCTATAAGCGGCACCTTTGCCAACGAGGGCCATGAGATCGATGGTGAGGTTCACACGGTTGCTCAGACGCAGAACGTTGAGGAGACCGGCACCGGCAGCATACTCATAGTTGTTGGAAGCGCCCTTGGTGAGGGGGTTGACACCCTTGCAAACATCGAGAACACCCATGGTAGCATAAGGAACGAAATCCCAGAAACGGGTCTCTTTGTAACCGCCGATGGAGTTGGAGATGTTCCAGAGTAAATCACCATGAACATAGTGGAAACCGAACTTGTCACCAGGCTTGGTGCCATTGAAGTTGACTTTGGCGACATCCCAGAGGCCATGGTAGCCCAGACGCATACCAATAGCGGGAGTCCACCATTTGCCGAAGTTGAGGTCGGCAGCGAGGCCGATCTTACCCCACTTATTAGCATTCCTGGAAGGGACAACGCTATTCACACCGGCAGCGATGCCGATGAAAGTGTTATCAAAGGCCTTGTTGGTCTCATAAGCGCCACGAACGACTTTGCCGTTCTCATCGCGATTGTTGTTCTCCTGAGCAAAAGCATTGCCAGAGAACAGGAGGCTTGCAAGTGCAAGAGCTCCGAAAATTTTGATACCTTTCATATTACAATAATAAAGATTAAAAATTCTCTTTTAACTCATCGCCTACTAGCGATTGTCGGGGCAAATTTAAATAATTTTTTCATCATCTCAAAATTTCCAGCATAATTTTTAATTCCTTTTAAAACTCCGTATCTTTGTAAACCAATATAACAACATGAATTTTAGGCTTCATTCCGACTATAAACCCTCCGGCGACCAGCCGGAAGCCATCAATCAGTTGTGCCACGCCTTGCAGCAGGGCGTACAGGATGTCACCCTTCTCGGCGTTACAGGCTCCGGCAAGACTTTCACCATGGCCAATGTGATTCAGCGCCTCCAGCGTCCGGCTCTTATCCTGAGCCACAACAAGACCCTGGCCGCGCAGTTGTACGGGGAGTTCAAAGCCTTTTTTCCTGAAAACGCCGTAGAGTATTTCGTCTCCTACTACGACTATTATCAGCCCGAAGCCTACATTCCCACCACAGATACCTACATAGAAAAGGACCTCAGCATCAACGACAAAATCGATGAACTGCGGGTCAGTGCCGCATCGGCCCTCATGAGCGGACGGCGGGATGTGATTGTCATCTCCTCTGTGAGCTGCCTTTACGGAATCGGCAACCCGGATGATTTCCACGACCAGACGGTCACCGTGCACCGGGGAGAACAGATGTCCATGACCCGGCTGCTGTACAAGATTGTGGATGCCCTGTATTACCGAACGGAGACGGATTTCAAGCGCGGATCGTTCCGCGTACGGGGAGACACGGTGGACATTTTCCTCGGCGGGGCCGATTACGCCGCCCGCATCGAGTTCTTCGGCGACGAGGTGGACCGCATCGCCCTTATCGACCCGGTCAGCGGGGCCATCTTCGAGGAGATGGAGAAAATCGACCTCTACCCCGCCAAGAACTTCGTCACCTCCAAGGAGAAGGGCGCCAAAGCCGTAAGCCAGATCCAGGATGACCTTGCGAAACAGGTGGAATACTTCGAGTCCATCGGCAAGTTCCTGGAAGCCAAGCGCTTGAAACAGCGGGTGGAATACGATATCGAGATGATTAAGGAGATGGGCTACTGCCCCGGCGTGGAAAACTATTCCCGTTATTTCGACGGCCGAAAGCCCGGACAGCGCCCCTTTACCCTGATTGACTATTTTCCGGATGATTTCCTGGTCTTCATCGACGAGAGCCATGTTACGCTCCCCCAGATCCGGGCTATGTACGGCGGAGATCACTCCCGCAAAGAGACACTGGTGGAATACGGCTTCCGCCTTCCCGCCGCCAGCGACAACCGTCCCCTTACCTTCGACGAGTTTGAAGGCGTCACCGGACAGACCGTCTATGTAAGCGCCACCCCGGCCGACTATGAACTGGAGAAATCCGAAGGACTGGTGGTGGAGCAGATTGTACGGCCCACCGGCCTTCTGGACCCGCCCATCGAGGTTCGGCCGACCAAGAACCAGGTGGACGACCTGATGGAGGAAATCCGCCAGCGGGCCGAAAAGGATGAACGCGTCCTCGTGACCACCCTCACAAAGCGCATGGCCGAAGAACTGGACTCCTACTTCACCAAGGCCGGCGTCCGCTGCCGTTACATCCACTCCGACATAGACACGGCCGAACGTGTGGAAATCATCGAAGATTTCAAAAACGGCCTATTTGATGTCCTCATCGGCGTTAACCTTCTCCGGGAAGGCCTGGACATCCCCACCGTCTCGCTGGTGGCCATCCTGGATGCCGACAAAGAAGGGTTCCTCCGCAGTGGCCGGGCACTCACCCAGACCGCCGGCCGTGCCGCCCGCAACATCAACGGACTGGTGATCATGTATGCCGATACCATCACCCAGAGCATGGACGAAACCATCCGCGAGACGGCCCGCCGCCGCGCCAAGCAGCAGGAATACAACAAGTTGCACGGCATCACCCCCAAACAGGTGCAGGTACGCGCCAACGTGCTCATGAGCGAGCTGGTCAAGTCCGGAGAGGACACCACCCACCTGAGCGGCTTCCTGAACCCGAACTTGAGAAACAGCGTCACCGGCCATGTGAGCGCCAAAGACTCCGTTTCAGACCCCACCTATGTCCCCAGTGCCTCCGAACTGGGCAAGGGAGACGTCAGCGTCGGCCTCGGCCACGATGCGGTGCGCGAAGGTTCATCGGCCTATGTGGATGGATATATCGTGGCCGACCTCGCCGCCGTCCTCCAGGACCCGGTCATCCGCTCCATGTCCCGAGAACAGGTGGAGAAGGCCGCCGAAGAAGCCCGGCGCAAGATGCAAAAGGCAGCGGCCGATCTGGATTTCACGGCCGCCGCCCGCTTTCGCGACGAAATGTGGGCCCTCCAGGAATACCTGAAGGTTTGGAAAGACTAGTTCCGAACCACTTTCACCACATGTTTTGCATTCCGAATCTGTGAGAGCACTTTATCCAGTTCCAGATTGGAGGGAACGGATAGTTTGATGTTCATTTCCCAAGTGCCGTTGCGCGGGTTTTCCGTGACGGTGAAGCTGCGGATGGAGGCCTTGAACTGGCCGATGACCTCCAGGATGCGGCCGCTGGCGCTTTCTTCGTCGGCCACAATCCTCAGCCCCACCTGGAAGGAACCGCTGGATGGCGTATCCGCCCAGCGGACTTTCTGGATGCGGTAAGGAAACATCTCCAGCAGGCGGGCGGCATTGGGACAAGTGATGCGGTGGATCTTGATGCCGTCGGTGCGGGTGACAAAACCGAAGACATCGTCTCCGAAGACCGGGTTGCAGCACTTGGACATCTTGTAATCCAAACCCTTGACATTCTTGGCGTTCAAGACCAGGATATCGTCTTTCGCCTCCGAACGGCGGGACGGCTTGGCCTGAGCCTGGACCGCTTCCGCAGCCTCTATGGAAGCGATGTGCCGCTCCGCTTCACCCAGAATATACTCCTTGATGGTATTGACATCCAGCGTCTCTTCGCCGATGGCGGCATAGAAGCCCGTGAGCGTGGGATAATTGAGTTTCTTGCGCAATTCGGTGAGCATCTCGTCCGGAAGTTCCAGCTTCCAGTTCTTGAGACGTCGCTCCAGCAGTTCCTTGCCGTCGGCCGCACGGGAAAGTTCCTGCGCCGCCAAAGCCTGCTTCACCTTGGAACGGGCTTTGGAGGTAACCACCCAGCCCAGCCAATCCTGGCTGGGACGCTGGTTCTTGGAAGTCTGGATTTCCACCACGTCTCCTGTGGACAGTTTCTCGCGGATGGAAACGGCCTTTCCGTTTACGCGTGCGCCCACACAGTGCGCACCGATATTGGTATGGATGCCAAAAGCAAAGTCCAGCACCGTGGCGCCGGCTGCCAGGATGCGGAGTTCCCCCGTGGGCGTGAAAACGAAAATCTCGCGGGAAGGCGGCTGCGGGAGGTCTTCCATCCCTTCGAAGCCGGGATGCTCCAGGGCATATCGTACGCTCGTCAGCCATGTATCCAGCGTTTCTTCGCGTTTGATTCCCTTGTAGGACCAGTGGGAGGCGAAGCCGTTTTCCGCCACGTCATCCATGCGTTTGGTGCGGATCTGCACCTCCACATAGGCTCCGTCGCGGTTCTTTACTGTGATGTGCAGGCTCTCGTAGCCATTGGGCTTGGGGTTGGTGACCCAGTCGCGGAGACGCCGGGTGTCCGGTTCGTATTCCTCGGTCACGAAAGAATAGACCTGCCAGCACAGGTCCTTCTCCTGCTTGTGGTCCTCTCCGTCGCAGTCGATGATGAAGCGGATGGCAAAGACATCGTACACGCCCTCGAAAGGCACTCTCTGCTTCTGCATCTTCTGCCAGATGGAGTAGGCGGCCTTGGTGCGGATTTTCAACTTGTAGCGGATACCGGCCCCGGAGAGCTTCAACTTGAGGGGCTCGATGAATTCAGCCATCAGTTTTTCGCGGTCCTTCTCCCCTGCTTTCAGTTTGTTGGTTATGAGCCGATACTGCTCCGGCTCGGCATAATTCAGGTAGATGTCCTCCATCTCCCGTTTCATATTGTACAGGCCCAGTTGATGCGCCAGGGGGATGTACAGCATGAGCGTCTCCAGTATCTTCTGGTCCCGGTTGGATTTCGGAAACATCTTCAGGCTCCGCATCACCTCCAGGCGATCGGCGAGTTTGAGCACCGTCACGCGCGGGTCACGGGAGTACTGGATGATGAGTTTCTTGTAATTCTCCGCCTCCAGCCGCGTGTCCTTGGGTTTGATGGTGGAAATCTTATTGAGTCCGTCTACGAGGGTATATACCGTCTCTCCCCACTCATCGGCCTTCACCACATAGCCTCCCATGCGGCTGGCCTCGTGCAGGTAAACGGCCACGACACACTCTTCCGGAAGGCCGATTTCGTCGGCCACGATGCCGGCCACGGCATCGGGATGGCCGATGAAGGGCGTTCCGTCATAGCGGGTATGGTCTTTCAGGATTCCGGCGGCCGTCTCACGGGCCCGGGATATGAGTTCACTTTTTTCCACGTTGGCGTTGGGTCAGGGCTGTTTGGAAAGCACGCGCATTGGCAAGATGCTCGCTGTAGGTGGCGGCGAAACGGTGGGTACCGTTGAAGGCAGGATCGGCACAGAAGAAAATGTAATTGTGCGAATCCGGATGAAGGACGGCCTCCAGACAAGTCTTGGGCGGGCAGGAAATGGGGCCCGGAGGAAGGCCGGCATGCTGGTAGGTATTGTACGGGGAATCCACCAGGAGATGGGACTTGAGGATGCGGTTGAGCCGGTAATCGAAACAGTAGGCGACGGTCGGATCGGCCTGGAGGCGCATGCCGCTGTTCAGGCGGTTCAGATAGACCGCCGCGATGGATGGCTGCTCGGGGACGTACTTGGTTTCCCCGTCCACGATGGAAGCAAGCACACTTACCTCGCGGGGAGTCAGGCGCTGCGCTTTGGCAGCCGAAAGACGCTCCGGCGTCCACCAAGCTTCTTTTTCCCGGGCGAAACGGTCGAAAATCTCCCGCACAGAAGCCGTCCATAACAACTGGTACGTATCCGGGATAATCATCGTGAAAAGCTGCTGGCGATCCACACCGTATTTCCGGAGGGAATCCTCGGAGGCGATGAAAGAGGCCACCGAGGCCGAATCGGCCATCATCTGCGAGCCGATTTTCCGGGCCAGGTCCGAGGGTCGGCGGATGGAGCCCGAAAGGGTGAGGTTCACCGGCGTCTGCCAGCCTTTGTGCAACATGCGCGACACATAGATGCTGGAGCAGGTGGAATCAATCAGGTAATGTCCGGCTTCGATGCTCTCCACATCCTTGAAAACGCGCTTGAGGCTGCCTTCGCTGCGGACGATACCGGCAGCGAGGATGGAATCCCTCACCTCCTGCGCATCCATCCAGGGATAGACATAGAGGTCCATCTCGTCCGTGAAGTTGGGCACCTTGCGGTCGAACCAGGCATGCCAAAGGGTTACCCCGGCCACCGCAAGGGCGGCCACGACCAGGGCGACCACAAGGCCGATGAGCGTCTTTTTCATAGGCTATCGAAGTTTGATTTCATCTCCTTCCTGGAGCTGGACTGGAGCCTCGAATCCATTGAGTTTGAGGATCGCCTTCTCCTTCACGCCGAAGCGCTGGCAAATGGCATGGAAATCCTCCCCGTCCTCGGAGACAATGTACATGTCCAGGCCTTCCGGCGCCTGGTTTTTCTTGGACTGCAGATATACGATGGTACCGGCATCCAGCACCCTGTCCTTGGATTCGTCGTTATAGCGGAGAATCTCCCACTTGAAAAGATGATAGTATTTGGCCAGGGAACTGTAGCTTTCTCCTTCCATGGCATACACGAAAGGAACGCCGTTGAGCGAGAACAGCGCCCGGGTAAGCGGGAAGTGGAAATCCTCGTTGGGCAGGACCGGGTCCTCTCCCGGAGCGGCGGAACGGGCGGATGAGACGGGCACCGGCTCTTCGATCTTGTGCGGAGCCTCCGGCAAGGCAGCTTCCTCCTCGACGGAAACAAGGTCGAATCGGGCCAGATTGTAGTCCTCGATGTATTTGATCAGTTTTCCGGCATACTTGGGATCCGTGGCATAGCCGGCCTGCTTGAGGCCGTATGCCCAGCCCTGGTAGTCCGTGCGTTCCAGGTCGAAAAGGAACTTGTAGCGGTCCCGGTAGCGGAGGAAATCCGAATGGTCCCGGAAACTCTGCTCCGGGGAATCATACACCCGGAAGCATTCGTTGCGGGCATCGTCGTCATGCTTCATGCTGCGGCCTGTCCAGCCTTTATGACACTTGATGCCAAAGTGGTTGTTCCCTTCCGTAGCGAGGCGGGACTGGCCCGATCCCGACTCCAGAAGGCCCTGCGCAAGGGTAATGCTGGCCGGGACGCCGCTGCGGAGCATCTCCTCCACGGCAATCTGTGAATAAGTCTGGATATACTGTTCCTGCACCGACTGCGCCCACGCGGCGGCCGGGAAAAGCAAAAAGGCAAATAAAATGGCTAACTTCTTCATCTTGTCTGTCCTTTCCGGATTGTCCGGGAATCTACAAGATGCTAAGTTAAGAAGAAAAAATCAAATATCGTAACGGTCGCCGTCAGATGTGGCGAAAGTTTCCGGGAAAACGCTGCGGCACTCAGCCTCGTACGCGCGTACCTCATTGTTGCGCGAAGAATAATGGCCGATGAGCAGCTTCTGCACACCGGCATCGGCAGCCAGGCGGGCAGCCTGCAGCGTAGTGGAATGATGGCGGAGGGCCCCCTGGTCGGCAAACTCCTCCTGATAGGTAGCCTCATGATAGAGGACCGTGGTGCCTCGAAGCCAGGCGGCTTCCTCCGGGAAAGGGGCCGTGTCAGAGCAATAGGCATAGCTGCGCGGTACGAAAGGTTTGTACGCAGCCTCCGCCGCCGGGATGACGGAGCCGTCCTCCCGAAGCACATCTTCCCCCCGTTTGAGCGTGCCGATTTCCGTGAGGCTGAGTCCGTATCGCACAATTGCATCCTTATGCACATTGAAGGGTGGCTCTTTTTCCGCAAAACGGAAGCCGAAGGTCTCGATGCCGTGGTTGAGCGGGAAGGCTTGCACGGCGATGCTCTTGGTTTCCAGAATGGTCTCCGGCTC
>ONTQ01000131.1 GCA_900320795.1 uncultured Bacteroidales bacterium | reverse complement strand
AATTCCGGAGTTCCGGACCAATGCTTTGGTCTCAGCGGTGCCATGAGGAATGGCGAGTCCCATTCCTATATATGTGGTTACGATCTTCTCCCTTTCCAGCATCGACTCGGCGTATCCGGGATCGACATACCCAGCCGTCTCCAGCAGATGTCCGGCCCGGAGGATAGCCTCCTCCTTCGATTCAGAGGAGAGCCCGGTAAGGATGTTCTTGATTTGCAGGACTTCCGGCCCTTTCTTCAACCGATCCAAAAGCGCATCGAGAGCCGGATCGGAGATGAAATTCGTGATCCGCACAATCTCGTGCCCCTGGACCCGGTCGGCCAGCGTACTCTGGCACACGACAAGGTCGGCGTCACCCGGGATTGTGTCAACCGCACTATTCACGCATGTTATAGTGTCCAGTCCGTTCTTCATCAAGCGGGCCTTGAAGCGGGTGGCACCCAAGGCGCTGGACCCCATCCCGGCGTCACAGGCAAAGACAATCTTGCGGATGGACCCGGGAAGCGGATTAACCGGGACGCTCTCCCCGGTCGAAGGTGTCTGCTCACTTTCTCCCTGGAAATCCGGACGCGACTTGATGATCGGGATGGATAGCAGGAACGAGATCGCAGTCGCGATGAACACGCCCAATATTCCGATCAAGGTCCTTCCCCTCGGGGACATCAGGATGATGGAAATCAGGCTTCCCGGAGAGGCCGGGGCGACAAGCCCGAAGTCTGTCAACGTGAAGAAAGAGAGCGCGCAGACGTTGCCGATAATAATCGGCAGAAGCAACATCGGACGAGCCAGGACATAGGGGAAATAAATCTCGTGAATCCCTCCGAAAAGCTGGATGACAGCCGCGCCCGGGGCCGATTGCTTGGTCATGCCCTTGCCGAACACCCAGCAGGCCAACAGGATTCCCAGGCCGGGACCCGGGTTGGGATCTACCAGGAAAAGCATGGAGTGCCCCATCTCGGCGGCTTGTTGGATGCCCAAGGGGGTCATGATGCCATGATTCACGGCGTTGTTCAGGAAGACCACTTTCGCGGGATCGACAATCAGGGAGAGGAGCGGATTCAACTTATGTTTCAGCATCCAGTTCACCCCCGCGCCAAGGGCATCTGACAGTCCTTCTACGATTCCACCAATGAGAAGATATCCAGCGATGGCCAGCAGCAGCGCAATGATGCCCAGGGAGAAATTATCGACGAGCATCTCAAATCCGGCCCCGACCTTCCCTTTGACCATACTGTCGAATTTCTTGATGCACCAACCTGCCAGGGGGCCCATAATCATGGCTCCGAGGAACATCGGAGTATCCGTCCCGATAATCACGCCCATAGCAGCCACCGCTCCGGCGACCCCGCCTCGATATCCACTGATATTCTTTCCCGCCGTGAAGGCAATCAATGTGGGAAGCAGATACTTGAGCATGGGCGAAACCATGATCGCCAGATGCTCATTAGGGAACCAGCCGCCAGGGATGAACATAGCGGTAATGAGTCCCCACGCGATGAACGCGCCGATATTCGGCATCACCATCGCGCTAAGACTTCTCCCGAATTGTTGTATCGACTTCCTCATAGAGACCTCCATCATCACAAAGTTAGAATTTATTCATAAATAAACAAAGGGACAGGTTGTCAAGGTTGCATCATTACCCATAGAAACGCTTTGGCAGTACGTTTGTCGGCTTCCACAAAATGGTTGCCCGGATTCCATTCCAACGTGGTCTCTACGGAGTCCGATGCAGAAAGGATATCGGCATATGCCCGGATACAATCTTCGACCGTTGCCATCGTCTTGTTTTTAGACTTGTACTCCTTGTCTCCCAGGCTCAGGTAGATCTTCCCGGCACGGGGCGTGTGCGTCCGGACGAAATCCATCCAGCCGGGATACCAGACCGAAGGAGATGCCGCAGCGATCCCGGTAAAGGAAGGACTCTCATACGCGCACCAAAGTGCGAAAAGAGCGGCAAGCGAATACCCGCCAAGTATCTTTTCAGCGCCCTTCAGCGTAGGAAACAGGGCTTCCATTTCCGGGACCAAATCCCCTTCTATAAGCCGTAGGGTTTCGGGTGCGCCGGCGCCGAAAGGCTCTTTCCCGAAGACGGGGTCCGATGCCCAGGGAGCCAGTTCTTTGTTCCAATCTTCGATGATCAGCGTGGCCAGGGCAAACGGGCGGGCGGTCCCGGCCTTCAGCGTTTCGATCTCCTTGTCCAGGAAGTCCAGGTCACGCAGATCCATCGGCTCCACAAGCAGCACTTCCGGTTCCTCGTCCGCAAAAACAAAGCACCGTTTTCCAGCGATCGTTATCTCTTTCTTTATCATAACACTTGGCCCATGTAACGCAAAGCATACCGCTAATTTACCACTTTTGCTTGATAATGCCTAACGGGGGTTGGAATTATGCGGCAAACTCTTTAATTTTGGAATATGAAAAGAATCCTTATCGCTTTCACCGGTATGCTGGCCGCCATCGGCTGCAGCATCCGCCCCGCAGAAAAATGGAGTGAAGAAAAGGCCTGGCAGTGGTACGATTCCCAGCCGTGGCCGGTGGGTTGTGTGTACATGCCTTCTTATGGCGGAACGCCCGTCGAAATCTGGGGCAAGGAGTTTTTCCGCCCGGATGTGGTCGATTCCGAACTGGCCCTGGCCCAGGATCTAGGTTTCAATGCCATCCGGCTCTTCCTCTGCGACATTGTCTGGCAGGAAGATCCCCAGGGATTTATGGACCGGCTGGAACAGACCGTCTGCCTGGCCGACAAGCACGGCCTGCGCATCCTGATGACCATTTTTACCAATGGAGGTACCATCAAGAATCCCTACACGGGTCCGCAGCCTCAGCCCGTTCCGGGCGTGCACAATTCCGTCTGGATGGCATCTCCCGGAAAAGACATCGTCAACAATCCGGAGAAGTGGCCCCTGATGGAACGCTACGTTAAACAGATCTTGAAAAAGTACCGGAAAGATCCGCGCATCCTCGCCTGGTGCCTGTACAATGAGCCGGAGAACACCAAAGGATTCGAAACCCTCCCCTTCCTGAAGGCCGTTTACCGCTGGGCCCGCGAAGTGAATCCCTCCCAGCCCCTCACCTCGCCGATGTGGGCCACCCCGGACTCGCGTTCCTATCAGAAAGAGATTTCCGAATTCGTCAGCTCCGCCAGCGACATCATCTCGTTCCATAGTTATAACGACCTCCCGCGCTGCACCGAATTCGTCAACTACTGCCAGCAGTTCAACCGGCCGATTCTATGCTCTGAATGGATGGCCCGGTCAAGAGGATCGGACTATTTCTCCATCCTTCCCCTCTTTAAGAAAAATAAGATCGGCTCTTTCAGTTATGGCCTGGTTAACGGGAAACAGCAGTGCCACTATCCCTGGAACCCCGTCGTCGATGGCAAACCGGTTCCCTTTGAAGAAGAACCGGCCGTCTGGTTCCACGACCTGTTCTATCCCGATCATACCCCCTACAGCGAAAACGAAATCCGCTTCATAAAAGAGATGACCCGCTGTCTTTCCACTCGAATCTCACCTTCTCAGGCACAAGGTATTTGACAATCTTGTAGTCGATATTTGCCTTGTGAGCCTGACTTAGTTGATAGCAACGTCTCACGTAGTACTTTTTCCCGTCCTTAATGAAATGAGCGCCCGTCTGATGGAAACGGAAGGGAATGCCTTTGGCAATACACTGCTCACGAATGGCGAGAACCCAGTCGTAGTCACAGGGACGAGCGTCAACTCCAGATTCACCTCCCACAGAGACTTCCTCTATCTGCTCGCCCAAATAGGGAGACAAGTCTATGGCAGAGATAAGCGGTGATGCAATGATGCTCTTGTGCTTGATGGGGAGGGATAGGAAAATGGGAAGCCGATAATCGGCCATGGCCTGGTTTTCTACTGTACACCCAACAATTACATTGTCATAGCCTTCGCCCCAGTCTTCCGGGATGCACTCCATGAACCGGTCTATCCGCTTTGTGAAAAAATAGAAATATAGGTCGTCCCGCCGCTTCATCATTTTCCAGCATTCAGGCCGCCACGGGTCGGCGTCTTTCAACAGGAAATCCGAAGTGAAGCAAGTGAACACAATCTTCCCGCTTTCTATCTTCCAGGATTTGTCACGCCTTTTCTTGACAGGGAGATAGAAGTTGCCGGTCTTTCTGCATTCGCGGCTGGAAATCTCGCTGCCATACATCTCATCCTGCCTGTAAACATAGCAGTATTTGCAACCGGGGCTTATCTTGGTGCAACCATGCCACGGATTCCAGTCAGCATATACTTCCCAGTTCTCTGTCATTGTTCTTT
>ONTQ01000120.1 GCA_900320795.1 uncultured Bacteroidales bacterium | reverse complement strand
AACAGTTTCTGTCTTCGACCCGGAAAAACCATCCGCTTTGATGTGAATCCCCGGAAGATTTATGGCACCTGGCAGCGCAGCGGCCTGCTGGCATCGGCCGATGTCCCGAATGGCACGCAGGTGCTATGGGGCGGCAGTTCCATTTCCTCCGCATCCGTTACGGACGGCAAATTGACCGTCACGGCCTCCAGTACGCCAGGCAGTGCGCTGGTAGCCATCAAAAAGAACGAAACCATCCTTTGGTCCTATCTCATCTGGGTCACGGCAGAGGCCCCGGCCGAAACCACACTTCCCGGCAGCGGGAAAATGCTACCTCCCCTGGGCGGTCAGCTTTACTTCCAGTGGGGCCGGAAGGATCCGCTGCTTTCTTCGGCAAGCCACGTTGACAATCAGGGTACTGATGGCCTGGCCTATTCCATCGCCCATCCTACGGAGTTCATAAATGGATATGTCGGTGGTGCAATGGACTGGTTCAGCGCTTGGGGAAGTGGTCAGGATTCCAGTCTTTGGGGAGCCGACGGAGCCAAAACGGTCTGGGATCCCTGTCCGCAAGGCTATAGGGTGCCGTCGGAAGATGATGTCGATTTTAGTTTCTCCTACCTGTCTGACAATTTTGCCGAGATGGGCTACATCTCCCATAATGGTCTGTATCCTACTTACAGGTCATACTGGACGCGAACTCCTTGGGGAGAATCCGCCTCAGCGCTGGATGATGGATATAATCCTGAAGTAATCTTGTCCCAGAGCCGAGAGATGGCGGCCCCCGTACGTTGCATAAAAGAATAAACAAACAATTAAACATAAATGCTATGAACAGAATTAAATTAATGGCTGCGGCCCTCCTCTTTATCGGTGCCGCCGCAATCGTTTCCTGCAAGAAGCAGAACACGGAACCGGCAGAGGACCCTCACCCTGTTGGAAACTATCCCAATGACGATGTGGAACTTTTTGTAAATCAGATAGTAAGCCTTGACGAAGGGGGGAACATCATCCGCACGGAAGGGGTTCAACTGAATAAGGATTTCCCGGGACAGATTGCCATGGTCGCAGAAAGCTTTGAAGAAGCAGAGAAGTTTTTCAACTCCCTGATTCCGAGCGGTGCCGATCATTTCAAAAATGGGGACAATCACATCTGGAACCTGAGGGATACCCTGGGTGTCACCAAGGGAACGGCCACGCTCAAAAAGATGAGCGGCGCCCCAGACGGCCGGGTAGCCGAGATTGAGATTCCCGTCTGTGCCCGTCCGCTGGAATCCGTCGCTTTTATTCCTAAGGATCTGGTGCCCCTGAACGACGATTATTTCGACATCTCTAACTGCGATGCCCTGGATTATTTTCAGCTCGGCTCTATCGTCAAGTTAGAGAAAGGTAAGCTCCCTGAGGGCGCAATCATGGAGGGGAACGTTTTCAACAGGGGAACCGGAGACTTTGTCGTTCTGCAGACATATGAACCCGGACAAAGGAACGGTATCCTGGTCAGGCTCGAGACCACCAATCATAATTATATAACTAACGGTTCTGATTCCGAGACCCACCGTAAGCGTGCGTCCTACGAATGGGATCTCAGGAAGATTCATAACGCTTTGGTTGACAGGCCTTCGCTCCATAGCGTTCTCAAGGATGCAAAGATGAATGATTGGCAACATCATTTTATGTGCAAGAAAAACAACGCAGGTGACAAGGATTACCGCTATCACATCAAAGATGACGCCGGCCTTCAGGAGCTTTGCTTCTTCGGCAGTTGGTACTATTACGAGGCTTGGATGTATTCCTTCCACGTGGTCCAAAGCTCCGATGGTGAATATGTCGTGGAAATTACTTTTATGTAAAATAAGATGAGATTTCGTCATTTTTTTGCATTCGCTTCCCTTCTTCTTCTTTTTGCCGCATCCTGCTCGCATAAAGAAGTTGAACCAAGGGACGACAGTGTCCGGGAATACAGTCTCGAACTCACTAATGATGATTATACCGCGACCACCGTACTGGAGAAGATTGGCGACACGCAGATCAGCCAGGTGCTTAACCAGCCTGCGTGGGTAAGCGAGATCAAACGTGAGGAGGCGCTGCTGAACGGAAGTATGGTCCTTGATGTCTCGGTGAAGTCGGATCCTTCCCTGGAAGATTTCCGCGAGGCCCGTCTGACCATCGAGATGACAAATGGCGCCACCGCTGTCCTTACGCTCTCCCAGAGAGCCGGACTTCCGGTAGGATTCAACGACGGTGAATCCCCGTCGGTAAACAAGAATTTCGAAGAATGCTGGTGGAAAGAAAATTTCATCCAGCTTGTCACCTCTGTCCAGACCATCAACGATCGTCCGCAGGCGATTACGGAGGAGACCCCTCTACCGTGGAACCCGTCCGCTCCCGGACTCCAGCAGAATCTGCCCGACGAAGAGCTGGAGCAAATGATGAAACATAAGGAGAATTGGTTAATGGCTTTCAACACCACAGGCATCAAGACTCCCTCCTGTGTCCATCTGAATTATTTCGGCCTGTACAATATCAACACGGCGACACTTCGCATCTTCTATTACTGGCCGGAGGAACTGATTCCCGAGTCCGGAGCCAACGACCACCTGTGGTATGTCAGGTTCAAGGGCTCCCAGGCGGAGCACAACTCCACGCAGTTCGCCGTTCCGATCAACCACGAATTGAAGCGCGGAACAGATGCCTACACTATTTTTGAGAAAAAGGCAGGCACCTATTACACCTCTGCGCTGACTTCCGAGATGTCTCCTGCGAACAATTACGTCATCGTCCCCAAGATTGGATGGTGGGCCTTCGATTTGGACTTGTCTGCCATGCGAAAGGATTCGTTCTTTGACAATTACCAGCAGATAACCATCGGGATGGACCTTTTTGACCAGCAGAACATCATTCTGAACTCGCTGATCAAGGGCGGTCTGGACGGCACGCTGACCGGCAATCTGGATCTCTCCGCCCTCCTTCCTAAGTCCACGAGTCACTCGGGGAAGATTGTTCCTTCCATTACATCATCGCTGTCTTCTTTTTTGACGAATAAGTTCGTGCTGGATTATTTCTTTGGTGGCGGAGATGCAGGCGGTGGTGGCGGTGCCCCTGCCCCTGGCGATGGCGGTGCCGCTGCCCCTGCTCTCAGGGGATCGAAGCGGGTCGTCTCAGCCGGAGTCGGAGTGGCCATGGTCGCAGCCGGTTGCCTGGTTTCCCTGATCGGAAATCTGGTCAAGGCGTATGGGGACGAGGATGCGGATAAAGATGCCAAGAAAACACTGGGACAGATGGATGCCAAGATTACCTATGATCTGAACGCGACAATGACCACGGAAGGCTTGATAAAATCCCCGCGTTCCCATAAAGTTCCCAGTGTCCGTATCCCCATCGACTATTTCCGGAATATCGCCAGCCAGAAGACCAAGTCGGGATACGCTGACCTTGAAATCGGAAAAGGCTTCTGGAACATCAGCAATGACCCCGTGGTCTATATTGTCAAGGATGCTTACTGGGCCAACAAGGCGCAGGCGACTTACTACTCCAGAACGCCGATTTCCTGGTACCGGTCGGGTCAGGAAAAGGCGGAATATGATGTCTCGATGTCTCCGCAACTGCTCGGGATGCGGCTGATTTCTTTCTTGGATCCCACTTCCATCGGCGATGTGGTCCTGAACGAAAGCCTCTTCGGTCATCCCAGCAAGATGGCAGTCTCGGTCAGTTACGGTGTTTATCCAAACTCCGATCCCGGTTATACCGACTGGTTCCGTCAGGCGACAACCTTGGAGTATACGCCGCTTACCATCTCGGATTCCCGCAAATCCGACAAGGTTTCCACCGGTAACGTTCCCGGAGCCAGCGCGGCTCCTTTCAAGGTGTTCAAGCAGCCCTACAACAAAGATATGTTCAAAGTGGGAATTGGCAACTCCTATCCTGACGACATTGCAACCAGGCTCAGTTCGCAGACTATGGGTGGGGATATCGAACGCCGTTACTATGGCAATTCGCTGTTCTTCTGCAACAAGAACGCGAATTATTCTACGGTGGACAATGTCCAGTATGTTGCCGATCCGCAGATTTTCCTGCCCTTCAACGAAGAGAGGCGTGTGATTGCGGATCCGGACATCCCGGATATGGTGGTTTCTGTCAACATCACCTTCCTCAGCAAGGGACCGCTGGAGG
Organism: uncultured Bacteroidales bacterium; assembly: GCA_900320795.1. GTDB lineage: Bacteria > Bacteroidota > Bacteroidia > Bacteroidales > UBA932 > Cryptobacteroides. The sequence continues at coordinate 715 of ONTQ01000120.1, read as the reverse complement.
AAGAGGAGACTTGGAAGACCTATACGCTCCGTTATGTCCCCAAGGTCCAGCTGATTGCCGCAAAGGATGTGAAAGGCATCGCCGACAAGATCGTTGCCAAGGCAAACGGGGGTCTGCCTTCCTATATGAACTATCGTACCGCTCCTGCCCACCAGGACATTGTCAAGGCCTATTCCGATGCAATAAGCAGCCAACTATCGAAGTAATGTTGAGTCGAAATAGCGTTATATGGCTCCTCATCCTGGCCGTTTCTGCCTCTTGCGGCAAGACTAGGCCAGATGAGGAGCATTACCTTTCGTCCCGGGAACTGACGGTTCTTATCGGTACCGACGGCTACGGCGACGGCAGTTATAACGACACCATGCTGGAAGGCATCCTGGGCTTCTGCAAGGACCATCCGGATGTGAGTCTGAGCCTCCAGCAGCCGGAGAGCATTGCCGATGCCGGGAAACGGCTGGATGCGTGGCTGGCAAAGGAGGGGAGCGGGGACCGCGCCCTTATCCTTGCCAGCAACACGTACGAGGATATCCTGAAGGGGAAACCGGCCCCCAAGAACGGCCGGGTGCTCATCCTGGAAACCGATGACGTTTTCCCGGGGCATTCCTCCTACGTCATCCGCCGCTACGGCGCCTCCTGGCTGTGCGGTGCCATGTCCCGCATCTTCGTGGGCGTCATCTTCAAGGCCATGGACGGCAACGACATGATTGAAGAGAGC
>ONTQ01000013.1 GCA_900320795.1 uncultured Bacteroidales bacterium | reverse complement strand
GTCTCGATACCCAGTGTCAGCGGAGTCACGTCGAGCAGCACGATGTCGCCTACGCCACCTTCCTTGTTCAGGATAGCACCCTGGATAGCGGCACCAACGGCTACCACCTCGTCGGGGTTCACGCCCTTTGAAGGTTCCTTGCCGAAGTAGTTCTTCACGAGGGTCTGCACAGCGGGGATACGGCTGGAGCCACCTACGAGAATCACCTCATCGATATCGGCAGTTGTCAACTTGGCATCAGCGATAGCCTTCTGACACGGAGCCAGACAAGCCTGAATCAAATCGTGAGCCAACTGCTCGAACTTAGCACGGGTAAGGGTCTTCACCAGATGCTTGGGCACTCCGGCTACCGGCATGATATACGGCAGGTTAATCTCTGTCGAAGTAGAAGAAGACAACTCGATCTTGGCCTTCTCGGCAGCCTCCTTCAGGCGCTGCATGGCCATCGGGTCTGCCTTCAGGTCGGCACCCTCGTCGTTCTTGAACTCCTGTACGAGCCAGTCGATGATTGCCTGGTCGAAGTCATCACCACCCAGATGGGTATCACCATTGGTAGAGAGCACCTCGAACACACCACCGCCGAACTCCAGGATGGAGATATCGAATGTACCACCACCAAGGTCGAACACGGCAATCTTCATATCCTTGTTGGCCTTGTCGACACCGTATGCCAGAGCAGCGGCTGTGGGCTCATTCACGATACGCTTCACATTGAGACCTGCAATCTGGCCAGCCTCCTTAGTGGCCTGACGCTGAGAGTCGGAGAAATAGGCAGGCACAGTGATAACGGCATCTGTCACCTCCTGGCCGAGATAGTCCTCGGCGGTCTTCTTCATCTTCTGAAGAATCATGGCCGAGATTTCCTGCGGCGTATAGAGCTTGCCGTTGATGTCCACACGAGGCGTGTTGTTCTCACCGCGGACCACCTTGTAGGGGACACGGGCCACCTCGGTGTTTACCTGATCAAACGTTTCACCCATGAAACGTTTGATGGAGAACACCGTGTTGTTGGGGTTGGTGATGGCCTGACGTTTGGCCGGAGAGCCGATCTTACGCTCACCGCCGTCGGTGAAAGCCACCACGGAAGGGGTCGTGCGCTGCCCCTCGTTATTGATGATGACGGTAGGCTGATTGCCTTCCATCACTGCGACGCAGGAATTAGTGGTTCCCAGGTCGATGCCGATAATTTTACCCATAATTGCTATTTCTTTTAAATATTATCCTAAAGTAAAGGCGCCACCCTCAATGGGCGACGCCTTCATTTTTATCGAACTTCGTGCCAGCGGTTCATTGCTGACAAAATGGCAGATTTTCGGGCATCAGAAACGCCATCCCGCCGTGAGGACGATGTCCATCATGTTGGGTTTGATCTCCACCTCCGGGGTGAGGACGCTCCAGTCGATGTACTTGTTGGTAAAACTCGTGTCGTATCCGTAATAATGGTAAGGAATCATATACTCCTTGGGGGCGATGCGGAAACGGAAGGCCGCATCCAGGAAGAAAGAGCCGAAAGAATAGCCGGCGCCCACGGAAACGTTGTGTTTCCAAAGGGACATCTTTTCTTCAGAAGTAAGCGGGGTGACGGACCAGTCTTCTTCCAGCCAGTTCTTCTGACCGTAGGTGACCAGATTGTAACCGGCACGAAGCGAAAAGGCAGCCGTCGGTTTAATCTCCAGGCCGACACGGACTTGATGAGCCACGCCCAGGGCATCCTGGATGTCAGCATTGGCGTCGGACAGGTACTGGGGCATGGAGCTGTCGCCGCCACGATAGCGGATGCTCCGGTAATTGGCCAGTTCATAATCGGCACTGAGAACGGCTACACTGCCGAAACTGTAGGCGGCACCCACATTGAAGCGCCACGGCTCCTGCATACGGAAAGCCCAGGAATCTTCCGGCGTAGTGGAAGGCACCAGGCTCTTTCCGGTCATGAGAACCTCACCGGAGAAAGCCTGACGGGCCGAATAACTCACGACGGTGGGCGTCTGGACGGCAGCACCAAGGCGAAGGCCGGCCACAGGACGCCACAGAAAACCCGCTTTGGCATACACGCCATTTCCCCGAAGCGTAAAATTATGCTTCATCTGCAGACTGTTGAAGACAGCGCGCGTGCCGTCGGTGTATTCGATGACGGGGAAGTCGTCCGGATTGTCAGGGGCTTCGTAGAAATACTCAGACATCCTGTAGGTAAGCGAAGTCAGTCCCAGGTTCACGCCGATATAAAACGTGTCTTCATAGTCGGCGGAGAAATTGAACACGACATCATATTTATTGCCATAAGACTGCTGTCCATACTTTTGGTACAACGGGGCGGCCAGCCAGAAATTGCCGGCGGCGTCCCGCACTTCCGTGACAGCCTGATAGCGACCGGGGTCTCCGGGGATGCCGTTGAACATTCCGGCACGGTATCCCATCATATCCACCCACTTGGGCATACGGGCAATGTCTCCTCCGTCATACCACCAGCTCTCGGAACCGAGTACGGTCTCGGAATAACCTTCAGCCGATGAGGCCAGGGAAGCTGCATAGGAGTTGTCGGCATTGACACCCGATGCATTGAAGCGACCGGTATAGTTATTGGTAGCATTGAGCACAAAGCCGAAAGAGGTACGCTTCCAGCCCGAACGGCGACCGGTATTCACCGTAAAGATGGCTCCCACATTGGGAAGGGCGAACCGGCCATAATTGGTCTGGAGGGCATCCCCCAGGCCCACGGCACTGCCCTCTCCCTGTGCCACCACCCCCTTGGCGCCCGTAGTGGAAAGGGCGAAGCCGGGGCTGATTACAAACTGGGAATAAGAGGCCACGGAAGAGCCGGCCGGGTTGATGGAGATGGAGCCAGGATCGCCTCCGATGGCGGTAACGGCATTCCCCATGCCCAGGGTACGGGCCGTTCCGATATAATTGTTTTCCGAGAAGAAACGGGCATCCTGCCAGTTCTGGGCAGCGGCCGCCACTGTGACGGCCGTTCCTATAATGAAGGTTAATATCCTTTTCATGTTCGAAGTCATTTTTTAAAGGTTAACGGCGTCCGCCGGAAGAACGGGAACCGCCACCACCGCCACCGGAATAACCGCCGCCGGAAGAGGAGGAACGGGAACTGCTACCACCGCCACCGGAATAACCGCCACCGGAGTAACTGCCGCCCGACGAACGGACGCTGCTGCCACCGGAATAGCCGCCGCCAGAAGAGGAGGAACGGGATGACGAGCCGGATGAACGGTAGGAACCGCTGTTACCAGACGAAGAGGAGCGGTAAGCACCGCTGCCGGAAGAGCGGTAAGAACCGCTGCCGGAAGAACGGGTAGCACTGCCGGAAGAACGAGTAGCGTTGCCGGAAGAACGGGTAGCACTGCCGGAAGAACGGCTGGTGGTACCGCCGCCCACGGAGGAGGAGCGGGACGGAACAGAAGAAGCAGCGGAACGGGTAACCGGTGCCGCACTGCGGGCCACGGAGGACGCGCTGCGGCTGGTGACACCGGAACGGGTGCTCACGCCGGAACGGCCCGAGGCCGAACGCGTGGTGATACCGGAACGTCCGGCTGCGGTGGCCTTGGTGACCGACCCGGTCCGGCTTCGATACGAGGCATGACGGTCTGTCAGGCTGCGACCGGCCGAGCGGGAGGCGCCGCCGCGGGCAAAGGACTGTCCGGAATACGGAACGTTGTGGACAAGTCCGCCTCCGCCCCAGACGGGACCGTAATATCCCCCGTAGTAATAGGGATGGCCGTACGGACCGTACCAGGCATAATGGTACCACGGGCTATAGAATGGATCATACCAGAAAGACCAGCTGTAAGCCCGGAAGGGGTAGAAAGGATGATAATACCAATAGTCATAATACCACGGATTCCAGGCCCAGCGGTCGAAATACCAGGAATTGTAGAACCACGGGGTGTGCCAAAGGTAAAAGTCCCGGAAATACCAGGGGCTGTAGGCCCACGAATAATCGTACACCCAGGACGGCGTATCGGTTACTGTAAGATCTGTCGTGGTTGTAAACTGTACCTTCTTACCTGCCGGTACCACCAGGGTATCACCCTGGCTGTTGATAATATAGGCCTGGGATTGCTTGCTTTCTGCAAGGAGATTATCCAAATCGGAATCCACCACAGCCACCTGGGCTGCGGGGAGGGCAGAAGGACGGGAATAGACACCGTCATCGTAGACCTGTGTCTGAAGCTGGCTCGCAGAAGAGCAGCCCAGGGCGGCAAAAGCCGCAACGGCATAGGCCAAAAAACTCTTTTTCATCGTCAGTACCTCCTTTAATCCAATAAAAATAAGTATCTTTGTGCCCGGGTCCTCCGGGATTAAAGGGCTATACTGCAATTATAATACCTATAAGCCCCTTCAAAAGGCAATATTAAGCACAAAAACGAAAAAAAACAAATATTTATTATGGCAAAAGAGGTAACGAAACGCGAAGAGAACTACTCACAGTGGTATAATGACCTGGTAGTGAAAGCAGACCTGGCAGAGCAGTCTGCCGTCCGCGGATGTATGGTCATCAAGCCCTATGGCTATGCCATCTGGGAAAAGATGCAGCATATCCTGGACGGGATGTTCAAGGAAACCGGTGTCAAAAACGCCTATTTTCCTCTTTTTATTCCCAAGTCTTTCTTTAGCCGTGAGGCCGAACATGTAGCCGGCTTCGCCAAGGAATGTGCCGTGGTCACGCACCACCGCCTGATGAACGCCCCGGACGGCAACGGCATCGTAGTGGATCCGGAAGCCAAGTTGGAAGAGGAGCTCATCGTCCGTCCCACCTCTGAGACTATCATCTGGAATACCTACAAGAACTGGGTCCACAGCTGGAGAGACCTCCCCATCCTCTGCAACCAGTGGTGCAATGTCGTGCGCTGGGAGATGCGCACCCGCCTGTTCCTCCGCACGGCTGAATTCCTCTGGCAGGAAGGCCATACCGCCCACGCCACCGCCCAGGAGGCCGAGGCCCGCAAGGAGCAGATGGTAAACGTGTATGCCAAGTTCGCCCGTGAGGTGATGGCCCTTCCCGTCGTCGTCGGTCACAAGAGTCCCGGCGAGCGTTTTGCCGGTGCCCTGGACACGATGACCATCGAAGCCCTCATGCAGGACGGCAAGGCCCTCCAGGCCGGCACCTCCCACTTCCTGGGCCAGAACTTCGCCAAGAGTTTCGACGTCACCTTCACCAACAAGGAAGGAAAGCTGGACTACGTCTGGGCCACCTCCTGGGGCGTGAGCACCCGTCTGATGGGCGCCCTCATCATGTCCCACGGAGACGATAATGGCCTGGTCCTTCCGCCGGCCCTGGCCCCCATCCAGGTGGTAATGGTCCCCATCTACAAGAGCGAAGAGGAACGTAGCGCCGTCCTGGACAAGATGTACCAGCTCAAGAATGCCCTGGACGCCAAAGGCCACACGGTGGAGATTGACGACCGCGACACCCTCCGTCCCGGCTTCAAGTTTGCCGAATGGGAACTCAAGGGCGTACCGGTGCGTCTGGCCATGGGCCCCCGCGACCTCCAGAACGGCACCGTGGAGGTAGCCCGTCGTGATACGCTGGAAAAGATATCCGAACCCCTCGAAGGCCTTGAAGACCGGATCATCGGCCTGCTGGATGACATCCAGAAGAACATTTACAACAAGGCCCTGGCCTTCCGCGACGCCTCCATCCGCAAAGTGGACAGTTGGGAAGAGTTCAAGGTCGAGATTGAAAAAGGTGGCTTCCTCCTGTGCCATTGGGACGGAACGGCCGAAACCGAAGCCAAGATCCAGGAAGAAACGAAGGCCACCATCCGTTGCATCCCCGTTGACAGCGCAATCTGCATGGAGGAAGGCAAGTGCATCTATACCGGCAAACCTTCCCACCAGAGAGTTCTTTTCGCCCGCTCTTACTAGCCCCATTAAAATAGTAGTGAAAACATGAAGAAGAAGTTATTCCTTATCTTCGGCCTGATGGCCGCCGCCGTGGCGGTACAGGCCCAAAATACGCAGGAAGCGGTTGCTGAAGCGGCAGCCGCCCTCAGCGCAGCAGATGATGTTCCCGCCGTGACTCGAAAACCCAGGTACTGGAACACCACCCTGCTGACGAACATCAACTTCGGCCAGACCTATCTTTCCCAGTGGGTCGCCGGTGGCTACAACAATGTTTCCCTGGCCGGCAATGTGGATCTGACCAGTAAATTTGAGAAAGGCAAACTGCTGGGCGTGAACCGATTGCAACTGGACTACGGCTTCCTGTACAGCGCCGACAAACCCATCCTCCAGAAGAACAAGGACCGCATCTATTTCGAGGCCAAGTGGGGTTATGAGACACCCGTGAAGAATCTGGCCTATTCGGCCAGCTTCGACTTTAAGACCCAGTTCGACAACAACTACGCCTACGGTACACCGAAGAGCAGCGGCGTCGAAGAGCCGACTGTCCAGGACTGGCTCAATGCCCGTACGCTCAAGTCCGGTCTCTTCGCTCCGGCCTACATCAACCTCGGTATCGGTGCCTTGTGGACGCCCGCACCCTGGTTCTCTCTCAATGTGGCTCCCCTGTCCGGAGGCGCCGTAATCGTGGGTATTCCCGAACTCCGGAAAACCTATGGTATGGACCTGCGTTCGGCCGGTCTGGATGCGGCCGTGGGAGACAACTACCGTCCGGTACGCATGGAATTCGGCGCCCAGATCAAGGCCGACATGGCCTGGGTCATCAATGACGCCTTCTCCTACACCACGCAGGCAACCCTGTTCTACAACTATCTAACGCCCAAGGTGGAACCCCGTATCACCTGGGACAACAAAGTGTTCTGGAAACTGCGCAAGTTCTTCGCTCTCACCCTGAGCACCAACCTCATCTACGACCCCCGTGTCATCGTGCGTGACACCAACAAAGACGGTGTCGCCGACACCAAGGGCGTCCAGTTCAAGGAATATCTGGAGTTCGGCTTCACTTACACCATTACCCACAACCACTGATGCTGCTGGTCGCCGTCAGCGGAGGAATCGACTCCATGTGCCTGGCCGAAAAGGTCCGCCTCAGCGGCGGGCCTTTCGCTGTTGCACACTGTAACTTTTCCCTCCGCGGGGAAGAGAGCGACGCTGACGAGGCCCTGGTACGGGCCTGGACAGCAAGGCATGGCATCACCTGCCATATCAAACGCTTCGAAACCAGGATCTTTGCCGAGGCGGAGGGCATTTCCGTGGAGATGGCTGCCCGCCGGCTCCGCTATCACTGGTTCGGGGAACTGTGCCGAGAATTCGGCTACGAAGGCGTGGCGGTGGCGCACAATGCCAACGACAACGCGGAAACCCTGATTCTGAACCTCCTGCGCGGAACGGGCCTTCGTGGCATCACCGGGATGAAAGAAAACGGCTTCCTTCCGGACCCGGATTATGCCGACATCCCCCTCCTGAGGCCCCTCCTCCGGATGACCCGGGCCGAAATCGAGACGTTCGCAAAGGAAAACGGGCTCTCCTGGCGGGAAGACGGCACCAACGCCCTCAACGACTGCAAACGAAACATAATCAGGAACCTGGTCTTCCCGGTCTTTGCCGATATCAACCCCTCCTTCGTCCAGACCCTCAACCGGGACATGGCCCGTTTCCGCACCGAAATGGAACTCGTGCACGAAAACGGCCCTTTTGGTGCACGGGAAGGCGAAAAAAAGGCCCTCGTGCACGAAAACGGCCCTTTTGGTGCACGGGAAGGCGAATTCACCATGTCGGAGGAAGCCTGGGACGGCAGCCTGCCGGTAAAGCAGCCGGAAGGAGTCCTGATCCTGGATGCGGACAAGGCGGGCATTCCGGAAGGGACGGAACCTGACATCGGCCACTGGGAAAGCGGGGACTGGATCCGCCCGCTCGGAGCACCGGGCAAGAAAAAAATGCAGGACTGGTTCACCGACCACCACATTCCGGCCGACGAGAAGCCTTTCGTCCCCCTGCTTCGTTCTCCCCGGAATCCGCAGCACATCCTGGCCGTCATTCCCTTTTGCATCGACCATTGTGTGCGCGTGGACAATTCCACCCGACGGATTATTCGTATATCCGTGAAAAATGATTAACTTTGCAGACTGCCTAATGGCAGTCTTTGATTTTGATAAACAATAGACAAGATATGAACAGAAAAGTACTTCTCATGATTCTGGACGGCTGGGGAGAAGGCCGCCACGACTACTCCAATGCCATCTGGACCAAGGGCACACCCCATATCGACGCACTCCGCGCCAAATACCCTTCCGGCCATCTGCAGGCTTGCGGCGAATATGTCGGCCTTCCGGACGGCCAGATGGGCAACTCCGAAGTCGGCCACATGAACCTGGGCGCCGGACGCGTGGTGTACCAGGATCTGGTAAAGATCAACATTGCCTGCCGGAATCACAAACTTCTGGAAAACAAGGAAATCAAGGCCGCCTTCGACTATGTGAAGACCAGCGGAAAGAAACTCCATCTGATGGGGCTCACTTCCCATGGCGGTGTCCACAGTTCCCTGGACCATGTGTACGAATTCCTCCGGGTGGCCAAGGAAGCTGGGCTGGACAAGGTCTATGTACACGCCTTCATGGACGGCCGTGATACGGATCCCCGCAGCGGCCTGGGCTTCGTAAAGGAACTGGAGGAGAAGATGGCGGAAACCACCGGAAAGGTGGCCTCCGTCTGCGGCCGCTTCTATGCCATGGACCGCGACAAGCGCTGGAACCGCGTGAAAGAAGCCTACGACCTCCTGGTAGAAGGCAAGGGTGCCGCCTTTGAGAGCGCCCAGGCCGGTATCCAGGCCAGCTACGACGCCGAAGTCACGGACGAATTCATCAAACCTATCGTGGTTACCGAGAACGGGAAGCCCGTCGCCACCATCGAAGAGGGAGATGCCGTTATCTTCTACAACTTCCGCAACGACCGCGCCCGTGAGCTTACCTCCGTCCTTACCCAGCAGGACATGCCGGAAGAAGGTATGCACACCATTCCCCTCTACTACTGCTGCCTTACCCCCTATGATGCTTCCTTTAAGGGCGTCCATATCCTTTTTGACAAGGAATTGGTACAGGACACCCTCGGAGAGACTGTTTCCAAGGCCGGCAAACATCAGCTGCGCATCGCCGAAACGGAGAAATATGCCCACGTGACCTTCTTCTTCAACGGAGGCCGCGAGACCGTATTCGAGAACGAAGACCGTATCCTGGTGAACTCCCCGAAGGTCCCCACTTATGACCTCCTGCCCCAGATGAGCGCCCCCGAAGTGGCCGAAAAACTCATCGGCGAAATCCGCAGCGGAAAGCAGGACATGATTATCCTGAACTTCGCCAACGGTGACATGGTGGGCCATACCGGTGTCTATAACTCCATCACCCAGGCCGTCACCTGCATCGACAACCTGGTGGGGAAAGTGGTGGAAGAGGCCATCGCCAAGGACTACGTAGTCCTGCTCACGGCCGACCACGGCAATGCCGACTTCGCCGTCAATGCCGACGGAACCCCCAACACCGCCCACTCCCTCAATACGGTGCAGTTCGTGGTCATCAACGCCGGTTCCAAGGTGAAAACCGTCAAGGACGGCGCACTGTGCAACGTAGCTCCCACCATCCTGAAACTCATGGGCATTCCGCAGCCTGCCGCCATGACCGCCGAACCCCTGATCTAGATTCTTCGCTTCGCTCACAATGACAATGGAATATACTGCCAAGTTTTTAGCCCAGCTGCTCAAAGGCACCGTAGAGGGCGACGAGAACGCCAAGGCTACCCGGTTTGCCAAAATTGAACATGGCAAACCGGGCACCTTGAGTTTCTTCGCCAATCCCAAGTACGAGCCCTTCGTCTATACCAGCGAGGCTTCCATCCTCATCGTGGACAGGAGCTTCGAGCCCAAACAGCCTGTCAAGCCCACACTGGTACGGGTGGAGAACGCCTATTCGGCTATCGCAGACCTGCTGAAATACGCATCGGACAAAAAAAAGAAAGCCCGCTTCTACCGCAGTTTCTGCGCCCGTTGGTTCTGGTCCACCCGCTTCGGAAAAAAGGTCTATGTGGGAGACTTCTCCTACATCGGCCGCAACACGAAGGTGGGTGACAACACCATCATCCACGAGCAGGTGTACATCGGTGATAACTGTACCATCGGCCAGAACTGCATCCTCTACCCCGGCGTCCGCATTTATCCCGGCATGGTCATCGGCAACAACGTCATCCTGCACAGCGGCGTTGTCATCGGGGCCGACGGTTTCGGCAACGCACCGCGCCCGGACGGCAGTTGGGAGAAAATCGAGCATTTGGGGAACGTTATTATCGGCAACGATGTGGAAATCGGGGCCAATACCACCGTGGACCGAGCCCAGATGGAATCCACCATCATCGGCAACGGTGTCCGCATCGACAACCTGTGCATGATTGCCCACAATGTCATCATCGGCGACCATACCGCCATGGCTGCACAGACTGGCATCGCCGGATCGACCGAAGTGGGGAAATACTGCATCTTCGGCGGACAGGTGGGTATCGCCGGTCACGTCAAGATCGCAGACCACACCACCATCATGGCGCAGGGCGGCGTCATCGGCAATATCCGGAAAGAGGGTGAAGTCCTACTGGGATCGCCCGTCATCCCGGCCCGCCAGTACATGAAAGCCTACGCCATCTTCAAACGGGCCGCGGAGGAATAATTCTTGCATATAACGGGAGCATGCAGAATAACCAGCATACTGTAAAAAAGGATTACCATTTCCAAGGAAAAGGCCTGCACACGGGGACATACGCCCACATGGCCATCCTGCCCGCTCCGGCCGGTTCCGGCATCCGCTTCTGTCGCATCGACCTTCCCGGCAAGCCCGTCATCGAGGCGCTGGCAGAGCATGTCACCAACACGGCCCGCAGCACCACCCTCTCTCAAAATGAGGCCGATGTGGTCACCATCGAGCACATCATGAGCGCCCTCATGGGCCTCGGGGTGGACAACGTCCTCATCGAGTTGGACAACATCGAAGTGCCCATCCTGGACGGTAGCGCACGTCTTTATTGTGAAGCCTTCCTGGAGGACGGCCTCGAGGACCAGGGCGTCCCTCGGCTGTGTATCGACATTCCCCTCTCCCTGGAAATCCGGGACGAAAAATCCGGCTCCTGGATCAAGATAGAGCCTGCTGCCGCTCCCTCGGCCGATATCACCGTGGACTTCAACTCTCCGGTCCTGGGCATTCAGAACGCCCGTTGGGAATATGGGGCGGATTATGCCAGAGAGATTGCTCCCTGCCGAACCTTCTGTTTTTACCGGGAAATCGAGCCGATGCTCAAAGCCGGTCTCATCAAGGGCGGAGACTTGACCAACGCGCTGGTGGTGACGGACGACGGGTATATGGACAATCCCGTTCTCCACTTTACCGACGAATGCGGCCGGCACAAGTTGCTGGACCTCCTGGGAGACATCCGGCTCGCCGGTGGTTACCTCAACGCCCGCATCACGGCCTACAAACCCGGCCATTCCATCAATACCAAGGCTGCAAAAGCCCTTCGCGCCCTTCTTAAATAAGCAAAGCATGAACAAGATCCATCCCCTGGCCTATGTGGACCCTGCCGCCAAGCTGGGTGACCATATCGAAATCGGACCTTTCGCCTTCATTGACGCCAACGTCGAGATTGGCGACGGCTGCCATATCCTGAATGGAGCCACTGTTTATAACCATGTCAGGATGGGCAAGGACTGCACCGTCTTCCCAGGCGCCGTCGTGGGTGCCATCCCCCAGGACCTCAAATTCGAGGGTGAAGAATCCTGGGTGGAGATTGGAGACCGCGTGAATATCCGGGAATGTGCCACCATCAACCGTGGAACCAAAGCCAGTGGAAAAGGCGTCACCCGGGTGGGCAGCGACACGCTCATCATGTCCTATGCCCACATTGCCCATGACTGCCAGATCGGCAATCACTGCATCATCGTCAGTTATGTCGGACTGGCTGGGGAAACCGATGTGGACGACTGGGGTGTCCTGGGCGGCAAGTCCGGATCCCATCAGTTCTCAAAAGTTGGCACGCACGCTTTCGTGGCAGCCTTCGCCAAAATTACCAAGGACATTCCCCCCTATGTTCTCGCCGGTCGTGAACCCATTGTGTTTGAGGGCATCAACCGCGTGGGCCTTCTTCGCCGCGGCTTCACCGAAGAGCAGGTAAACGAAATCAAGGAAATCTACGACACCCTCTATTTCAAAGGAATGAACGTGAGCCAAGCCGTCGCGTATATCGAGGCCAACTTCCCCGCTTCCGTCCACCGGGACACCATCCTCCGCTTCATCCGCGAATCCAAGCGCGGCATCATTCCCAAACCGCGTCCCGCCCGCTAGTGCTTCTGAGCACGGCATATTTTCCTCCCGTAGCCTGGTTCGCCCTGGCCGCACGTGATATGACCCTGTCCCCGGACAGGGTTCAAGCTTCCCGTATCTTCTTGGAAGCCTGTGAGAACTACCAGAAACAGAGTTACCGGAATCGCTGTTATATCCTGGCCGGTGACGGCGTTCAGATGCTTCAGGTCCCTGTCGTTCACCGGGCCGACATGTCTATCCGCTCTGTCCTTGTGGACTACTCCACCCCCTGGGTAGTCCGTACCCTCCGGGCCCTCGATGCCGCCTACCAGTCATCGGCCTGGTACGACTACTACCGGGATGAGGTTGCGGCCCTTCTCCAGGCTAAACCCGGAACCCTGTGGGAACTGAACCTTTCCACCCTTCGCTGGTGCCTGGGACGTCTCGGAATCGCCAGCGAAATCTCCCCCACCTCCACATTCTCTCTCCCGGGAACGGAAACCGACGACTACCGGGAGCTCATCCACCCCAAACGAACCTGCACGGTCCTCGAAAGCCTGGGTCTGGAGAAACCCTACTACCAGGTGTTCCGCGACCGGATGGGCGGCTTCACCCCCGGCATGAGCTGCCTGGACCTCCTCTTCAACGAGGGGCCCGACAGCATTCTCTGGCTCAAAAAGATTTAACGGGCTTCCCGTGAGAGGAAGCAGTGAATGGTATTCTGCATGAGCATGGCGATGGTCATGGGACCTACACCGCCGGGAACGGGCGTAATCCAGCCGGCGACAGGCTCGCAGGAGGCAAAGTCGGCATCGCCGCAGAGTTTCCCTTCCGCATTCCGGTTCATCCCCACATCAATGAGTACGGCTCCGGGCTTGACCATGTCGCCGGTTACGAGCCCCGCCTTGCCCACAGCCAGGACCAGGACATCAGCCGTGCGCGTCACGGCCCCCAGATCGGCCGTACGGGAATGGGCGATAGTTACCGTTGCGTGATGATCCAGCAGCAGTTTGGCCATCGGCTTGCCAACGATGTTGCTGCGGCCGACCACAACGGCATTCTTTCCTTTTAATTCATAGCCGATGCTGTCCAGCATGCGCATAATACCGGCCGGTGTGCAGGGAACGATGCAGTCCTTCCCCAGCCACAATCCGGCCACATTGCCCGGATGGAAGCCGTCCACATCCTTTTCGCGGGCGATGGCGTCAATGACTTTCTCTTCGTCGATATGCTTCGGAAGCGGCAGCTGGACCAGGATTCCATCTACCAGACGGTCTTCGTTCAGCGCGGCAATCTGGCCCAGGAGAGCCTCCTCGCTGATGTCTGCCGGGAGCTCGATGAGCTTGGATTCCATCCCCGTGTAGGCGGCCGCTTTCACTTTGTTCCGGACATAGACCTGGCTGGCCGGGTTCTCCCCGACGATGATTACCACCAGGCAGGGTTTACGGCCGTATTTTGCTTCCAGCTGGGGCACCAGCTCTTTCACTTCGTCTTTAACGGCCTGGCTCAGCGCTTTGCCGTCAATTATGTTTCCCATACTATTCAAATGCTAAATGTGCAATGTCTTTTCTATAGAATAAGTTCTCGCAATCAATCTTACCGATCTCCTCATATACTTTCCTGCGGGCATCCGAGAGATTGCTTCCTCCGGATACCACCATCAGGACGCGACCACCGTTTGTGAAAACCTGCCCGTCCCGGATGGCCGTACCCATATGGTACACCTTGGCATCGACCTGGTCCAGGCCGGCAATGTCATAGCCTTTCTCATAGTGGCCGGGATAGCCCTTGGAGGCCAGCACCACCCCCAGGGTCACCTCATCGGACCAAACAGGCCCGGCCACCGGGGTACCGGTGGCAACCCCCTCGAAAATATCATAAATGTCGCTTTGCAGGAGCGGGAGAACCACTTCCGTCTCAGGGTCGCCGAAACGGGCGTTGAACTCGATCACCTTGATGCCCTGCGGGGTCTTCATCAGGCCTCCGTACAGGACGCCCGAGAGCGGCAGACCCTTGGCACACATGGCCGAGGCGGCCTTGCACATAATCTCCTGACAGGCAAATGCGCGGTCCTCTTCGGTGATGAACGGCAGGCCAGTGTATGCGCCCATGCCGCCGGTATTGGGCCCTTCGTCGCCATCGAAGGCCCGTTTGTGGTCCTGCGACAGCGGCATCGGATAGACCCTCTCCCCGTCCACGAAGCACAGGAAGGAGAACTCCGGTCCAGTGAGGAAGTCCTCGATGACAACACGCCCCTCGCCGAAAGTATGGTCCAGAAGCATGTCCGCCAGGGCGGCACGGGCCTCGGCCTCGTCCTTCGCAATGACTACGCCCTTTCCGGCAGCCAGTCCGTCGTACTTGAGGACAGCCGGGAAGGGACGCGACAGTACATAGGAAAGCGCCTCGTCGAAATCGGAGAAACTGCGGTAGGCTGCCGTAGGGATTCCGGCACCTTCCATCAGTTCCTTGGCAAACTCCTTGGAACTTTCGATGGCCGTAGCCGCTTTGGTATGGCCGAAAATCTTAAGTCCGGCCTCGCGGAAGGCATCCACGATGCCGGCCGCCAGTGCCGCCTCGGGCCCCACCACGGTGAGGTCCACTTCGTTCTCCAGGGCAAAAGCCTTGAGGCCTTCCACGTCGGTGTCCTTCAGCGGAACGTTGAACGCCTGTTCGGCAATGCCGGCATTTCCGGGGGCGCAGTAGATTTTTCCCACCTGCGGGCTGCGGCTCAGCGCATCCACGATGGCATGTTCCCGTCCGCCGCCGCCGACCACGAGAACTGTCTTTCCCAGACATTTCTCCAGATTGATTTCCCTGGGGGCGACAGATGACTTCAAAGAAGGAAGAGGATAGACCAGACCCATATGCTCAATGTTTGAAATGTCTAACTCCGGTGAACAGCATGCAGATGCCCAGTTCATCGGCCTTGGCGATGGCTTCGGCGTCGCGGATACTGCCGCCGGGCTGGACGATGGTGGTCACGCCATACCGGGCCGCCAGGGCCACGGTATCGTCAAAAGGCAGGAAACCATCCGAAGCCAGGATAAGGCCTTCGGTGAATCCCGCGTTCTTCGCCTCGTTCAGGGCAATTTCGGCCGAGCCCACACGGTTGGTCTGCCCGGCGCCGATGCCGATAGTATGACAATCCCGCACCACAGCGATGGCATTGGATTTCACATGCTTCACAATCTTCCAGCCGAAGTTGGCATCGGCCAGTTGGGCGTCAGTGGGCTTCACCTTGGTGACGCACATTTCAGGAGTCACCTTCTCCACCTGCGTATCCAGCTGCTGGGAGAGCATCCCGCCATTCACACTGATGTACTGGGGCACGGGAGCGGTGCTGCGGGTCATGTCCACCTTCATCACGCGAAGGTTCTTTTTGGTGGAAAGAATCTCCAGGGCTTCGGGGGTATAGTCGGGGGCAATCACAATCTCCAGGAAGATGGGCTTCATGCCGGCAGCCACCTCGGCGGTAAGGGTGCGGTTGACGCCCACGATCCCTCCGTAGATACTCACCTTATCCGCTTCATAAGCCGCCTGCCAGGCCTCCTCGACGGTCTTCCCCACGGCGGCGCCACAGGGGTTCATGTGCTTGAGCGCCACGCAGAAAGGCTCTTCGAAGTCGCGCAGTACGTTCAGGGCCGCATTGGCATCCTGGATATTGTTGTAGGAGAGTTCCTTGCCCTGAATCTGGGTAGCGAAGGCCAGGGAGAAGGAAGCCGGTTCCGGTGCGGCATAGAACTTGGCGCTCTGGTGCGGGTTCTCGCCGTAGCGAAGACCCTGCTTGAGGTCATATTCCAGGAATAGTTTTTCGTTCAGGCCAGCCTGTGCTCGCATGTAGGTAGCGATGCAGGCATCGTACTCAGCCGTATGGGTGTAAGCCTTGGCGGAAAGCTTGAGACGGGTTTCGTCCGAGGTCTTTCCGTTTGCCTTCAGTTCATCCAGCACCTTGCCGTAATCGGCCGGATCACAGACGATGGTAACATCCTTCCAGTTCTTGGCGGCGCTGCGCACCATAGAAGGACCGCCGATATCGATATTCTCAATGGCATCCTCGAGGGTAACTCCCTCTTTGGCAATGGTCTGGCGGAATGGATACAGGTTCACACAAACCAGTTCGATGGTCTGGATGCCGTTCTCCTTCAGGGTCTCCATATGGGCGGGCACGTCCCGACGGGCCAGGATGCCCCCGTGTACTTTGGGATGCAGGGTCTTCACACGGCCGTCGCAAATCTCCGGGAAACCGGTCACCTCGCTGATACCGATGGTTTTCACGCCTTTGGATTCCAACAGTTTCTGGGTACCGCCCGTAGCGATAATCTCCCAACCCAGGTCCACAAGCCCCTGGACGAACTCTACGAGTCCGCTTTTGTCACTGACACTAACTAAAGCTCGCATAATAGTTTATTGATCGTTTCTACATATAATTCATGTTCAATTCTCTGGCCGATGCGGTGCACTTCGGCCGGGTCTGACCCTTCGTAAGGGAAGGCGCGCTGGGCTATAATCCGGCCGCCGTCCAAATCGGCATTTACCCAGTGGATGGTTATACCATAGACCTTGACGCCATAGGCCACCGCGTCTTCCACGGCATGGGCTCCCTTGAAGGAAGGGAGGAGCGACGGGTGGATGTTGATAATCTTGCCCTCATAGGCCTTGAGAAGGGTTTCCCCGACAATGCGCATATAGCCCGCCAGGCACACCAGGTCTATCTTTCTGTCATCGAGCAACTTGACAATCTCCGCTTCATAATCGGCCTTGGAAGCATAACTCTTCGGGGCAAACACAAAACACGCCACCCCGAACTCACGGGCCCGGTCGATGACCGCCGCACCGGGCTTGTCACACACCATCAGGGCCACCTCAGCAGGAATCCGCCCATCGGCGCAGGCTTTGGCGATGGCCACGAAATTGGTGCCGGTCCCACTGGCAAATACCGCTATCCGTTTTTTCATTGCATGACGATGTTAACTCCCGGAACATCCGTGACCAGGCCGATAATGCCGGCCTTCTCACCGTGGTTCTCCAGGATGGAAATGGCTTTGGGCGCTTCTGCGGCATCCATGACGGCAATCATGCCGATACCCATATTGAAGATATTGAACATCTCCCGGTGCGGGACTCCGCCCCATCTCTCCAGCATCCGGAACACCGGCAGGATTTCCCAGGTACCTTCCTGGATCTCCAGGCCCTGCCCGTCGTGCAGCACGCGCGGGATGTTCTCGTCAAAGCCACCGCCGGTGATGTGGCAAATACCGTGTACATCGCACTGACGGATTACGTCCAGCATCTGTTTCACATAAATCCGGGTAGGCGTCAGCAGCACATCGCCCAGCTTCCGGCCTCCGAATTCGGGAATCTCGTCCATATAACTCAGGCCAGCATCGGCCACGATCTTCCGCACCAGCGAGAACCCGTTGGAATGCACACCGGTGGAAGCCACGCCCACCAGGACATCACCCACCTTCACCTTGGAGCCGTCAATCAACTTGGATTTCTCCACCACGCCGGTCGTATAACCGGCGATGTCATACTCTCCGTCCGCATACATGCCGGGCATCTCGGCCGTCTCCCCTCCCACGAGGGCGCATCCGGCCTGGCGGCAGCCTTCGGCCACACCGGCCACGATAGCTTCCACTTTGGCGGGGACATTGTGTCCCAGGGCTACATAGTCCAGGAAAAAGAGAGGCTCGGCCCCTTGTGCGAGCACATCATTCACGCACATGGCCACGGCATCGATGCCGATGGTGTCATGCCGGTCCATGGCGAAAGCGATTTTCAGCTTGGTGCCCACCCCGTCGGTTCCGGATACCAGGACAGGTTCCCGGATACCCAGCACGGAAAGGTCAAACATGCCGCCAAAAGAACCGATGTTGCCCATCGATCCCGTGCGGGCGGTAGAGGCCACATGCTGCTTGATGCGGCGAACCACCTCGTATCCGGCTTCCAGGTTCACGCCGGACTGTTCGTAAGATTTTGCCATATCAGTCTTCGGTAGTAATATCTTCATACAACATCGTGGGATATTCACCCGTGAAGCAGGCCTGGCAGGGATTGGCACAGCCGAAGCAGGAATCCCGCGTAGACTCCGGACTCAGGTAACCCAAGGAGTCGGCGCCAATCGCCTCACGCGCCTGTTCCAGCGTCCGGTGGGAACACAGGAGCTGATCGGGCGTAGAGGTGTCCACGCCATAGTGGCAGGTAAAACGCATCATGGGGCTGGCGATACGGACATGCACCTCCCTGGCGCCCGCATCGCGCAGCATCCTCACGATTTTGAGGGAAGTGGTTCCGCGGACGATGGAGTCATCCACCAGGACAATCCGTTTGCCGGTCACGATGCTGCGGACGGGAGAAAGTTTCATCTTCACGCCCAATTCGCGCATGGACTGGACAGGCTGGATGAAGGTGCGCCCCACGTATTTGTGCTTCACCAGGCCCATCTCATAAGGGATGCCGCTCTCTTCGGCGTAGCCCTGGGCGGCACTGAGGCTGGATTCCGGAACACCCACTACGATATCGGCCTCAGCAGGACACTCCCGGGCGAGCCGGCGGCCGGATTCCTTCCGGTAGGCATGTACGTTGCAGCCATCGATATCGCTGTCCGGGCGGGCGAAGTAAATGAACTCCATGGCGCACATCTGGTGCCGGGAGAAGCGCGAATACAACGTACTCCGGAGCCCGTGGTGGTCCATAGTCACAATCTCGCCGGGCTTCACGTCCCGGAGGAATTTGGCCCCCATGATCTCGAAGGCGCAGGACTCGCTGCTCACCACATACCCTCCATCCAGCGTGCCGATACACAGGGGTTTAATCCCATGCTTGTCCCGGCAGGCATAGATTCGCTTGGGCGTCATGATCACGAAGGCGAAACCGCCTTCCATCATGTTAAGGGCCTTTACGATATTCACGATGCGGTCCTCACTGGCCGTTTTCTTGATCAGATGGGCCAGCAGTTCGCTATGAGTGCCGGTCTGAAAAATGGTTCCGCGCTTTTCCAGATAGTCGGCTACCTGGGGGGCATTGACCACATTGCCGTCGGCCGCCATCGCGAAATCGCCGCTGCGATGATGGAAGAACAGCGGCTCCACATTGTCCAGCCCCCCTTTGGAGGCATTGGCATACTTCACGCTGCCCATACAGATGCAGCCCGGCAAATCGGCCATCTCACCATTGGTGAAGATTTCACTCAGAAGGCCAAGGCCGCGGTAACGGTGATAGTTTCCTTCCTCGTCAAAGGTGGCGATGCCGCCTCCTTCCTGTCCACGGTGCTGAAGATTGTGCAGGCCATAATAGACCCGTGAGGCGGCGTCCTGAACGCCATATACTGCTAGAACTCCCATTTATAACTCCAATTTTTCAAGTCTGTCAAGAACATCGGCATAGGCGGGAATCACGTCCCCCAGATCCAGGCGAAAACGGTCCCTGTCCATGCGCTCGCCCGTTTTTTCGTCCCACAGGCGGCAGGTATCTGGGCTGATTTCATCGGAGATGATGATTTCGCCGGTGTCGGAAGCACGGCCGAACTCGAATTTCACGTCCACCAGTTCAATCCCCGCCCTGTGGAAAAGAGCGGTCAGGAGAGGGCCCGCCTTCTTGGCCATGGAAAACATCAGTTCCAATTCCTCATATGTCACCAGCCCCAGCGCCACGGACTGGTCGCTGTTCACCAGCGGATCGCCCAGTTCGTCGTTGTTGTAGCACAGATCGGTAATGGTATTGCCGGGCTTGAAACCGTCTTCCACGCCCAACTTGGCGGCCAGCGTTCCGGCCATCCGGTTGTGTACGACGACTTCCAGGGGGATAATATGGATTTTCCGGCAGAGCTGTTCACGGTCGTCCAGCCGCTCGATAAAGTGAGTCGGGATGCCGCAGCCGTTCAGATAGCCCAGCAGGATGGCCGATATTTTGTTGGTCAGGATTCCTTTGCCGCGCAGACGCGCCCGCTTGACGCTGTTGAAAGCCACAATCACGTCATTATAATGGAAAACCACCTGATGGGGATTGTCCGTCGCATAGATGCGTTTTTCGTTTCCTTCAAAGATAAGTTCGTTCTTCATCGGTCTTTTCTGAAATAATGGACAGCATTCTCAAACAGGGGCTGACGGCAGTTGCCCCCGATGTTTTTGTAAAGATTTTCTTCGTAACGCTCGGTGTGTCCCATCTTGCCCAGGATATGGCCGTCGGGACTCAGGATTCCTTCGATATCGTAGTAGGAACCGTTGGGATTATCCAGATAGCGGAAAGCCACCTGGCCATGGGCAAACAGTTCGGCCGCAAGGGCCTCATTCACCACGAACTTGCCTTCACCATGACTGAAAGCGATGTGGTGTATCTCCCCTTCCTTCATTCCGGAAAGCCAGGGAGAACGGACGGAAGCGACCTGGGTGCGGGCGATGAGCGAGATATGGCGGTCGATGTCATTCCGGGCCAGCGTCGGGGAATTGACCGTGACCTGACCGGCCTTTCCATACGGGAGCAGGCCGCTCTTGACAAGGGCCTGGAAGCCATTGCAGATGCCCAGGATGAGTCCGCCCCTATCCTGCAGACGGCCGATCGCCTCGCTCACTCTGGCATTGCAGATGACGCTGGCGATGAATTTGCCGCTGCCGTCGGGTTCGTCGCCGGAAGAGAAGCCGCCGCAGAAGGCCAGAATCTGGCATTCGTCGATACGGACGGCAAGTTCGTCAATGGACCGGAGCACATCGGCCCCGTCCAGGTTCCGGAAAATGAACGGACGCACCTCGGCGCCGGCCTTTCGGAATGCTTTGGCCGTATCATAGTCGCAGTTGGTTCCCGGGAAAACAGGCAGGCACACCACGGGAGTCTGTACCGGGGCTCCCGGATACACCAGATTGGATGTGTCGAAAGGAAGAGAGGCCACCTCGGGGGCGGGCTGGTTGAAAGATGGTTTCACCCGCGGAGGGTAGATGCTGAAATAGCGTTTCTCATAGGCCTGCTCCAACGCAGGCAGGGACATCGGCGTACCGTTGATTCGGATACCTTCCTCCGTCACATGACCCAGCAAACGGGCGCCCTCCACCGGAACGGCCGCCTCGAACACGACGGAGCCGTATCCCAGCCGGAACAGTTCCTCTTCCGGCAGGTTCACGTCCACGCCCAGACCGTTGCCCATGGCCATCTTCACCAGGGCCTCGGCCACGCCTCCATAACTCAAAGACCAGGCCGATACCACGTTCCCGGCTTCAATTTCCCTGCGCAGCCCGTCCCAGTTGGCCTTGAGCTGCTGCGTATCGGGCATATAATCGGCCAGCGGGGTATGTTCCAGAAGATAAATGCCGTTTCCCGCCTTCTTGAACTCCGGCGAAATCACCTTCCGCGCATCCACCGTCGTAATGCCGAAAGCCACCAGAGTGGGTGGCACATGGATGTGCTCGAAGGTGCCGCTCATGGAGTCTTTTCCACCGATGGAAGGCAGTCCCAGTGCGTCCTGCATCTTGAGGGCGCCCAGCAGCGCGGCCAGCGGTTTACCCCAGGTGTAGGGATCGGAGGTCATGCGCTCGAAATACTCCTGATAGGAAAAGCGCATCCGGGACCAGTCGGCTCCGGTGCAGGCCACTTTGGTACAAGCCTCAACCACGGCATAGGCCGCACTGTGATACGGGCTCCAGAGGGCCAGGTCGGGGTTGTAGCCGAAAGCCATCACGCTGGCGGTGTCGGTATAACCGTCCACCGGCAGTTTCTGCACGGATACCTGCGTCTCGGTGGCCTGGCGTTTTCCGCCATAGGGCATCAGCACAGTGGATCGGCCGATGGTGGAGTCGAACATTTCGATGAGGCCCTTCTGGGAGGCCACGTTGGGCGAGGCCATCACCGAGGCCATTCTCTCTTCCAGGGTAGCGCCTTCCGGCGACTGAACGAAAGGATTCTTTTCCTCCACGGCAGCCACGGCGGCCCGGGCATAATGGGCGGCGCCGGCGCTGTCGATGAATTCGCGGGAGAGGTCGCACACCTTCTCCCCGTGGAAGAACATGCGCATGCGGCCTGTGTCCGTTACATCGGCCACGTGCGTCAATTCGATATTGTCCAGGGCGCAAAGCTCCCGGAAACGGTCCATGGAAGCCGCTTCCACGACGACAGCCATCCGCTCCTGGGATTCGCTGATGGCCAGTTCGGTGGCATTGAGGCCGGCATATTTCACCGGAACCCGGTCCAGGTAAATGTCCAGTCCGGGTGCCAGTTCGCCGATGGCCACGCTCACCCCGCCGGCGCCGAAGTCATTGGACTTCTTGATGAGGCGGGTCACTTCCCTCCGGCGGAACAAGCGCTGAAGCTGACGTTCCTGGGGCGCATTCCCCTTCTGGACCTCGCTTCCGCAGGTCTCCAGGGAAGCCTCGGTATGCTGCTTGGACGACCCCGTGGCTCCCCCGATGCCGTCCCGGCCCGTGCGGCCGCCCAGCAGGAGAATCACGTCACCCTTCGCAGGAGATTCGCGCCGCACGGCCGAAGCCTTCACGGCTCCCACCACGGCTCCTATCTCCATGCGTTTGGCCGTATAACCCTTTGAATAAATCTCGCGCACATGCGTGGTGGCCAGGCCAATCTGGTTTCCGTAACTGGAATAGCCCTCGGCCGCCTTGTGGGAAATCATCCGCTGGGGCAGTTTACCGGGGATGGTATCGGCCACCCGGGCGGTGATGTCTCCGGCTCCGGTCACCCGCATGGCCTGGTACACGTAGGCCCGGCCCGACAGGGGGTCCCGGATGGCGCCGCCCAGGCAGGTGGCCGCTCCGCCGAAAGGTTCAATCTCCGTCGGATGGTTGTGGGTCTCGTTCTTGAACTGAAGAAGCCATTCTTCGTCCTTCCCGTCCACGTTGACAGTAACGAAAATGCTGCAGGCATTGTTCTCTTCGCTCTGTTCCAGGTCTTCCAGCAGACCTTTAGATTTCAGATATCGGGCGCCGATGGTCGCCAGTTCCATCAGGCAGAGCGGTTTGGACTCGCGGCCCAGCGACGAGCGCATCTGCGCCAGAAGCGACAGCGATGCCTCCACGTCCGGCCGGATGAAAGAGTCATCCACGCGGACCTCTTCCAGGGTGGAAGTAAAGGTGGTATGGCGGCAGTGGTCGCTCCAATAGGTGTCCAGGATGCGGAGTTCGGTCTCGGACGGGTCCCGGCCTTCCTTCCGGAAGTAGTTCACCACTTCCCGGAGGTCGTCTTCGTTCATGGCCAGCCCATGGGCCCGGCAGAAGGCGGAGAAATCCTCTTCCTTCATGGCCGTAAAGCCGCTCAGGTCCTCCAGGGGCTTCACATCGGCCTTCTCCGCCAGGGAGAGCACGTTCATGTCCTTGCGGCGGCACTCAACGGGATTGATGTAGTAGGCGGCGATCCGCTCCAGGTCCCGCTCCGGGACGTCGTCGTCGAAAATGAGCAGGCGGGCGCTTTTGATTTCCACCTTCGCATCCGGATCGATCAGGTGCACGCAGTCCAGGGCCGATGAGGCCCGCTGGTCGAACTGTCCGGGCAGGAATTCTACAGCCAGGTACTTGCTCCCGCCGGGAAACGCTTCACCGACCCGGTCGGTGGCGATTTCACCAAAAACGCTGTAACGGCACTTCTCCAACAAAGTGTCGGAGAAACCGAACAGGTCATAGACCACGACCAGCCGGAGGCTGCGCAGGGACAGGGAGAGGTTCTCATTGAAGTCCCTCAGGAGGCTGGAAGCACCCACGCGGAAAGCTTCCCTCTTTTCCACAAACAATCTCTTTGCTTTTTCCATTCTGTCAATAAAAAAGGCTGCCCACCGGCGCAGGGCGGGGTGGGCAGTATGGCTTAAATTATGGTATTCAGGACTTTGTCACTCTGGTCTTTCCGGAACTGCTGGAGTTTCTGTGCAAGAGCGGCATCATGCAGGGCCAGGATGGACACGGCGAAAAGGGCAGCATTCCTGGCACCGTCGATGGCCATGGTGGCCACGGGGATACCGGAGGGCATCTGCACGATGGACAGCAGTGAATCCATCCCCGACAGCGCCCGTGACTTCACCGGGATTCCGATGACTGGCAGGGTCGTCAGGGCGGCGATGACCCCGGGGAGATGAGCCGCCCCGCCGGCGCCGGCGATGACAATCTCACAGCCCTTCTCCGGCAGCGATTTTACATAATCTGCCAAGGGGCCGGGATTGCGGTGCGCACTCAGAACACGCTTTTCGTACGGAACGCCGAATTCTTCCAGCGTAGTGCAGCACGGGGACATGACATCCCAGTCGCTGGCGCTGCCCATGATAACTGCTACTTTCATAAGGGTCAGAATCCACTAAAAAATGAAGTGCAAATTTACAATGAAGACGCGACACTTACAACAGCCCGCAAAGGTTTTTTTTCAAAAATGGAATGTTGATAAAGATTCCGGAAAAAACTTGCAGAAACAGGAATAGGGTCTTAACTTTGTACGATATTTGTTCTCCTATGAAAGCCGTTGTCAAAACCCGATTTCAACTTCCCGGTCAGGTATCGCTCTACACGGGAAAAGTCCGCGACGTTTATTCACTCAGCAGTGGCTACCTGGTCATGGTGGCCACCGACCGTATTTCCGCCTTTGACGTGGTGCTCCCGGAAGGGATTCCCTGCAAAGGGCAGGTACTGAACCAGCTGGCCGCCCAGTTCCTGGACCTCACGGCCGATATCATCCCCAACTGGAAAGTGGCTGTGCCGGACCCGATGGTCACCATCGGCTGGCGGTGTGAACCCTACAAAGTGGAAATGGTGGTACGCGGCTATCTCGCCGGCCACGCGTGGAGAGAGTACAAGAGCGGCAGACGCACGCTCTGCGGCGTCACCCTTCCCGACGGCCTCCGCGAGAACGAAAAACTGCCCCATCCGATCATCACCCCCACCACCAAAGCGGCCGAAGGGCACGACGAAGACATCAGCAAGGAAGATATCATCGCCCAGGGGATTGTCCCGGCCGATGAATACGAACAGCTGGAGCGCTATACCCTGGCCCTGTTCCAACGCGGAACGGAAATCGCCGCCCGGAAGGGCCTCATCCTGGTGGACACCAAGTATGAGTTCGGCAAAAAGGACGGCCGGATCATCCTGATGGACGAAATCCACACCCCGGATTCGTCCCGGTATTTCTATGCCGAGGGGTACGAAGAAAGGCTGGAAAAAGGAGAGCATCAGAAGCAACTTTCCAAGGAATTCGTGCGGGAATGGCTCATGGCCGGAGGCTTCCAGGGCCGCGAAGGGGAAAAGGTGCCTGAGATGACCCCGGAAGTGGTCGGCGGCATCACCGACCGCTACATCGAGTTGTACGAGAAGCTCAGCGACACGCCTTTCGTGCGCGCCGCCGGATGCGAGGATATCCCCGCCCGCATGGAAGCCAATATCCTGAAGTTCCTTCAAAACCGATAAAGCATGATTGAACGTTATTCCCGGAAAGTGATGCGGGACGTCTGGACCGAGGAAAACAAGTTCGGCGCCTACCTGCAGGTCGAAATCCTCTCTTGTGAAGCCTGGAGCAAACTGGGCGTCATCCCGGCCTCGGATGTGGAAAAGATTCGGGCAAATGCCCGTTTTGAGGTTTCCCGCATCCGGGAGATCGAAGAGCAGACCCGCCACGATGTGGTAGCTTTTACCCGTGCCGTGAGCGAGAGCCTGGGCGACGAGCGCAAGTGGGTACATTATGGACTTACCTCCACGGATGTCGTGGACACAGCCAACGGCTATCTGCTCAAACAGGCCAACGCCATCCTCCTGAAAGACCTGGAAGAGTTCATGGAAGTGCTCCGCCGCCGCGCGCTGGAATTCAAATCCACACCCTGTATCGGCCGTACGCACGGCATCCACGCTGACATCACCAGCTTCGGCCTCAAATGGGCGCTCTGGTACGAGGAAATGAAGCGCAACATCGAGCGTTTCCGCTATGCCGCCGCCGGCGTGGAAGCCGGCAAAATGAGCGGCGCCGTGGGCAACTTCGCCAACATCCCGCCCTTTATCCAGGATTATGTCTGCGGGCAGCTGGGCATCGAATCGGCCCGTATCTCCACACAAGTGCTGCAGCGCGACCGTCATGCCTGCTATGTGGGCACCCTGGCGCTCATCGCCTCGACCCTGGAGCAGATGGCCTTCGAAGTGCGCAATCTCCAGCGGACCGAGGTCCGCGAAGTGGAAGAAGCCTTCCGGAAGGGCCAGAAAGGCTCCAGCGCCATGCCGCACAAACGCAATCCTATCTCTTCCGAAAACATCTGCGGATGCGCGCGCGTGATGCGCGGATATATGGCTACCTCCTACGAGAACGTAGCCCTCTGGCATGAGCGCGACATCTCCCACTCCAGCACCGAACGCATCGTGCTCCCGGACGCCACCGAACTGCTGGATTACATGCTCCAGCGCTTCAAGGGAATCCTGGAGAACCTGGTGGTGTACCCGGAAACCATGCTTGCGAACATCTACCGGACCCGTGGTGTCATTTTCGCCCAGCGCGTGATGAACGCCCTCATCGCCAAGGGCCTTTCCCGTGAACAGGCCTACGATACGGTGCAGCCCATCGCCATGGAGGCCTGGACGCAGGACAAGGATTACAAGACCCTGCTGGAAGCATCGGCCCAGGTGAGTGAAAAATTATCCAGGGAAGAGCTGGACAGCTGCTTTACCCTGGATTATTACTTCAAAAATGTGGATGAGATCTTCTCCCGCGTGGGCATCGCCTAGCGGAGAACGGTATCTTCCCGGTCCGGGCCGACGGATACGATTCTGATCCGGCAACCGGTCTCCTGCTCGATAAAAGCGATATACTGCTTGAATGCCTCGGGGAAATCCTCGTAGCGGCGAAGGCCGCTGAGCGGGGTTTTCCAGCCGGGGAATTCTTTATATACAGGCTTGACATGCTCGCCGCCGTCATACGGGAAGTTCTTGAAAGTGTTTCCGTCTTCCTCATAAGCCACGGCCACCTTGACAGTATCAAAGCCGTCCAGGACATCGGATTTCATCATGATGAGGTCCGTTACGCCGTTCATCATGACGGCATACTTGAGGGCCACCATATCCAGCCAGCCGGTACGGCGCGGCCGCCCGGTGGTGGCACCGAACTCATGTCCGGTCTGGCGCAGGCGCTCCCCGTCCGCATCGAAAAGTTCCGTCGGGAAAGGACCGCTGCCCACCCGGGTGCAGTACGCTTTGAAGATGCCATATACCTTCCCGACGCGGGTAGGGGCGACGCCAAGGCCCGTGCAGACGCCGGCCGAAAGGGTATTCGATGACGTAACAAAGGGATAGGTGCCGAAGTCGATGTCCAGGAGGGCACCCTGGGCTCCTTCGGCCAGGATGGGCGTGCCGGCGGCAAGCGCCTCGTTCACATACACCTCGGAGTCTATGAACGGGAAACGCTTGAGGGCCTCGACGGCCGCCAGCCACTGCTTCTCGTAATCCGTAATGTCAAACGGAAAATCGTATTGGGCCAACAGCCCGAAATGCTTCTTTTTGAGGGCATTGTAACGGTCCAGGAAATTCCGGGAGAGGATGTCTCCCACCCGCAGTCCGTTGCGGCCGGTCTTATCCATATAGGCCGGGCCGATTCCCTTGAGGGTGGAGCCAATCTTGGACTTTCCCTTGGCGGCTTCACTGGCGGCATCCAACATCCGGTGCGTAGGCAGGATGAGATGGGCGCGCTTGGAAATGAGCAGTTTCCCGCTGATATCCACACCCTTGGATTCAATGGCGGCCACTTCCTCCATCAGGATGACGGGATCGATGACCACGCCGTTTCCGATGATGTTGACCGTATTTTCGCGAAAGATTCCGGAAGGGACGGTGTGAAGGACGAAACCATCACCGTCGAACACCAGCGAATGACCTGCATTGGGGCCTCCCTGGAATCGGGCCACGATCTTGTACGAAGGCGTGAGTACATCCACGACTTTTCCTTTTCCCTCATCCCCCCACTGGAGTCCGAGTACGATGTCTAATTTTTTCTGTTCCATATTTGCAAATTTAACAAAAAAAAGACTTCCCGGCAACAAGGATTTGGTTTTTTCAGAATAAATACGTATATTTGCGCCCGTGAACGAGATAGAGGACGCCGGTCCCCTATTTTTTTTATATAGGATTATGACAAAAGAACAGATTGTACAGGCTGTCGAAGCCGCCATTGCCGAAAGGGGATGCTTCCTGGTGGAGGTGAGCACAAGTGCCGGAAATGACATCGAGATTGTCATCGAGAAGGAAGAAGGAGTCGTGGACTGGGAAGACTGCGCCGCCATCGACAGGGTCATGCACGAGCATTTCAACCAGGACGAGGAAGATTACGCCCTCACCGTCTCGTCGGCCGGGCTGGACCGTCCTTTCAAAGTGCTCAGGCAGTACCTCAAGGCCGTCGGCACCCAGGTGGATGTCAAGTTCAAGGGCGGGAAACGTCTCGTCGCCACCCTTATCGCCGCCGACGAGGATTCCGTCACCCTCCGCTATTCGGCCCTGGAAGCCGTAGAAGGCAAGAAGAAGAAAGAGAAGGTGGAGCACACGGACCGTTACAACCTGACGGAGATCAATTCCGTCACGCCTTACATCGATTTCAAATAATATTCTATCATAATGGCTAAAGAAAAAGAAAAGGAAGTAACCTTGATTGACGCCTTCAAGGACTTCAAGGAAGAAAAGAACATCGACCGCGCCGTGATGCTGGGTGTACTGAAGGATGTGTTCCTCACCCAGATCTCCAAGACCTATGGCAGCGCCGACAACTTCGACGTAATCATCAACGTGGACAAGGGAGACTGCGAAATCTACCAGAACTTTGAGGTAGTGGAAGAAGTGGAAGACCCCGTCACCCAGATTACCCTGGAAGAGATCAAGGCCGAAACCGGTGACGATGACTACGAAATCGGTGACAGCTACACCCGCAAACTCTCCCTGGCATCCTTCGGCCGCCGGGGAATCCTGAACATCCGTCAGAACCTGCAGGGCCGCATCATGGATATCGAGAAGGCCAATGTGTTCAAGAAATATTCCGAACGCGTGGGTGAAATCTTCACCGGCGAGGTCTACCAGACCTGGAAGAACGAAGTGCTTATCCTGGACGAGGAAGGAAACGAACTCCGCATGCCCAAGAGCGAGCAGATTCCCGGAGAGCGCTTTAAGAAAAGCGATTCCGTCCGCGCCATCATCAAGAGCGTGGAAATGAAGAACAACACCACGCCCTACATCGTGCTTTCCCGCACGACCGACAGTTTCCTCGAGAAACTCTTCGAAATGGAAGTTCCAGAAATTTACGACGGACTCATCACCGTGAAGAAAGTAGTCCGCATTCCCGGTGAAAGGGCCAAGGTGGCCGTTGAATCTTACGACGACCGGATTGACCCCATCGGCGCCTGCATCGGCGTCAAGGGTTCCCGTATCATGGGAATCGTCCGCGAACTCCGCAACGAAAACATCGACGTGATCCAGTGGTCCAGCAACCCGCAGTTGATGATCCAGCGTGCCCTCAACCCGGCCCGCATCTCCCGTATCGACCTCGGCGAAAACCCGGAGGAGAAAATCAAGGTTTTCATGCAGGCCGACGAAGTGAAGAAAGGTATCGGCAAGGGCGGCGTCAACATCAAGCTTGCCGGCATGCTGGTGGGCCGCGAAATCGAGGTCTGGCGTGAGCTCCCTCAGAACGAGGAAGAAGAGGATGACGTACTGCTGAGCGAATTCGAAGATGTCATCGATCCCTGGGTGATCGAGCGTCTGCAGTCCATCGGCTGCGACACCGCCCGCAGCGTCATGGCCCTTTCCCCCGCTGACATCGCCTCCCGGGCCGACCTGGAGGACGAGACCGTGGAAGAGGTGCTCCGCATCCTGCATGAAGAATTCGAGGATTAATCATTTAGACAAAAAAGGGGTTATTTATGGCAGATATCAGACTATCGAAACTTATCAAACAATTCAACATCGGGCTTGACACCCTGGTGGACTTCCTCAATTCCAAGGGCGCCGGCATCGAAGGCGCCAATCCCAACATGAAAGTGTCGGACGAGTATCTTCCCGAACTCCATAAAAAGTTCGGAAAAGACCTGGAACTGAAGGAAGCCGCAGAAAAGGTGGACGTCAAGCTTACCGAAATCCTGGACAAGGCGTCAAGGAAACAGGACGCCGATGAAGACGAGTTCGAACCAGAACGGGTAACGGTGATCAAGAGCAACAACCTCTCCCGCAACATCGTGGAGCCCGAACCGGTCGCAGAGCCCGAACCGGAGCCCGTCGTGGAACCCGAACCGGTCGCAGAGCCCGAACCGGAGCCCATCGTGGAACCCGAACCTGTGGCCGAGCCCGAGCCGGAACCGGCAGCAGAACCCGAGCCCGTCGCAGAGCCCGAACCGGAGTCCGAAGAAACCCAGGAAGAGCCTGCCCCTGCCCAAGCAGAAGAGAAGCCCGCCCCGACCCCAGCGGAGACTCCTTCGGCCCCGGCAGCAGCCCCCTTCAAGGTTCTGGGTAAGATCGACCTTTCCCAGTTCGATCCCAAGCGTAACAAAAAGCGCGAACGCATCAAGAGCAGCGGTTCCCAGAAAGTGGACGTTACCAAGGTTCAGGCTGAAAAAGCGCCCAAGAAGAAGGAAGAGAAGAAAGCCCGTCCCGCCAAAAAGGGCGAACGTTTCAAACCTGCCATGACAGAGGCCGAGCAGGAAGAGCTGCAGAAGGAAATCCAGAAGCAGGTGAAGGAAACCTACGCCAAGATGAATGAGAGCAAGAACAATTTCGGCGCCAAGCACCGCAAGGAGAAGCGCGAAATTGCCGCCATCCGTTCAGAAGAAGAGATGCGTGCCGCCGCCGCAGAGAACAAGATTCTGAAAGTGACCGAGTTCGTGACCGTAAACGACCTGGCCACCCTGATGAACAACACTCCGGTGGTCAAGGTAATCGGCGCCTGCATGTCCCTGGGCATGATGGTGTCCATCAACCAGCGCCTGGATGCTGAAACCCTGGTCCTGGTGGCCGAGGAATTCGGCTACAAGGTGGAATTCGTCACCGCAGAGCTGACCGAAGAAATCCAGCAACAGGAGCCCGACCGTGAAGAAGACCTGGTGGAACGTCCCCCGGTGATAACCGTGATGGGCCACGTGGACCATGGTAAGACCTCGCTCTTGGACAACATCCGCAAGACCAATGTGATTGCCGGTGAGGCCGGTGGTATCACCCAGCACATCGGCGCTTACAACGTGACGCTGCCCAGCGGCCGTCACATCACCTTCCTGGACACCCCGGGTCACGAGGCCTTCACCGCCATGCGTGCCCGTGGCGCACAGATGACGGACCTCGCCATCATCATCATCGCGGCCGATGACGCCGTGATGCCCCAGACCAAGGAAGCCATCGCCCATGCGCAGGCCGCCGGCGTGCCCATGGTCTTCGCCATCAACAAGATTGACAAGCCCGGTGCCAATCCCGACACCATCCGTCGCCAGTTGTCCGAGATGAACATCCTCGTCGAGGACTGGGGCGGCAAATACCAGTGCCAGGAAATATCGGCCAAGAAGGGCCTCAACGTGGATAAACTGCTGGAGAAGGTGCTTTTCGAAACCGACCTTCTGGAACTGAAGGCCAACCCCAACAAACTGGGTAGCGGCGCCGTCATCGAAAGTTCGCTGGACAAGGGCCGCGGCTATCTGGCCACGGTGCTGGTGCAGGACGGAACCATGCGCGTGGGAGACGTCATCATCTCCGGAAGTTTCTACGGCCGTGTTAAGGCCATGTTCAACGAGCGCGGACAGAAGGTGGAGAGCGCCGGTCCTTCCACGCCTGTGAGCATCCTGGGCCTCAACGGCGCTCCGGCTGCCGGCGAGAAATTCAACATCATGTCCGACGAGAAAGAAGCCAAGTCCATCGCCCAGAAGCGTGAACAACTCATCCGTATCCAGGGCATCAAGACGCAGAAGCACCTCACCCTGGAGGAGATTGGCCGCCGTATCGCCATCGGCAACTTCAAGGAACTCAACGTAATCGTGAAAGGTGACGTGGACGGTTCCGTAGAAGCCCTCTCCGATTCCCTCATCAAACTTTCCACCGAAGAAGTCCGCGTGAACGTCATCCACAAGGCTGTAGGTCAGATTTCCGAATCCGACGTCCTCCTGGCCGAGGCCTCAGATGCCGTGATCATCGGCTTCCAGGTGCGTCCTTCCGCCGAAGCCCGGCGCTCTGCCGAGAAGGAAGGCATCGAGATTCGCCTCTATTCCGTCATCTACGACTGCATCAATGAGGTGAAGGAAGGTATCGAGGGTATGCTGGAACCTGAGAAGAAGGAAGAGGTTACCGCCACCGCGGAAGTGAAGCAGACCTTCAAGATTTCCAAAGTGGGCACCATCGCCGGCTGTGTAGTGAAGGAAGGAAAACTCACCAACAAGGCCAGCGTGCGCCTCATCCGCGACGGTATCGTAGTGTACACCGGAGAATTGGCGTCCCTGCAGAGAGGCAAGGATAACGCCAAGGAAGTCCCCGCCGGCATGGAATGCGGCTGTGGCCTGGAGCGCTACAACGACATCCATCCGGGAGACGTTATTGAAGCCTTCCAGATTGTAGAAATTAAACGAAGCCTGTAGAAAAAAGGGCTACACCAGAATGAGCAGCGCCGCCAGGTACACGCAGAACCCCTGCGTATACAGGCGGCGCTTTACGATGTACCGGGTGGAAAGATCCACGGGATCGGCCTCAAAATCCTCGGCCAGGGTTTC
Source organism: uncultured Bacteroidales bacterium (assembly GCA_900320795.1). GTDB lineage: Bacteria > Bacteroidota > Bacteroidia > Bacteroidales > UBA932 > Cryptobacteroides. The sequence continues at coordinate 14,387 of ONTQ01000013.1, read as the reverse complement.
GGGGAAATGGCGGGCGTCCCACTTGTTCACCAGTTCGCCTTCGTTGAAATACGTTCCGCCGCCGTTGGAACGGTTCACGGTAATCAGCGTCTTGTAATCGGCGAAATACGTAGGGACGGAGAGCGCGGGAAGTTGCTCCGGGAGGGCCGATACCAGGACGAGGGGTTTTCCGCCGGCGTTCAGGACCTCCTGGTACTGGGATTCCAGCCGGGACCAGTCGGCCTTGGAAGGCTCATAGACGGAAAAGACCACGACACGGCCCTCCGCCGCCAGACGGTCCTGGTATTCCCCTTCCGCATCCGAGAAACTGAGCATGGGGTAGGTGTCCGTCACGGTGGTCGTTTTGCGGAAAACCGTATCTACCCGCACGAAGGTCCAGCTGCTGTCCGGAAGAGATGTGATTTCGAATGTTCCTTCCTGCCCGTCTTTCTCATAAACGTAGGCGGCTTTATAATGGTTGTCGGCCGCCACTTCGTCATCCAGGGAAGCATAAAGTTCCGCCCCCCAGTCGTATTCAGTAAAATCCACGATGGGAAGGTGCGTATTGCTGTAATAGACCACGAAGAGGACGGAGACAGTGGCAAGCGCCGCCGCTACCTTCCGGTCCCGCTTGGGCTGCCCGAAACTATGGAAAGGTATGAAGGCTAAGGCGGTCAGGGCCAGCAGAATCACGTTTTTCCAAAAACTCTGGGCATGGGTAAGATGGATGGCCTGGCCAAAACACCCGCAGTCCATGGCCGGATTGGAAATCCATAGCCAGAGGGTCAGGATGGTAAACAGCCCCAACAGTTCAAAAGTAACACGGGCGGCCACTTTCCGGAGAACCCCCGTGATGAGGGCGATGCCCAGCAGGGACTCCAGGAGCGCCAGGGCTATCCCGAACACCTGAGCCAGCGGAGACAGGAAAGTCAGGTGGAAATTCTTGAAATACTCCTTCACGATGAGCATGGTGCCCACCGGATCGATGATTTTCAGGAGACCGGACACCAAAAAGACAACGCCCACCAGAAGGGCGGCCAGACGGCGCAGACGCTGATAGTAAGGGTTCATGGCAAAAACGGGTCTATGGTATCACGGACCTTGGAGAAAATGGCGTCCGGCGGGAGCATTTCCCCGGCGGCGTCGGCACAGTCGATCCGGAGGAAATGCCTGTCCAGGCGGGTCTGCGCCACATAGATGGAACGGACATCCTGCTGAAAGGCGATGGACGCCTCGTGGATATCCTGCGCCCCTTCCAGGTAATTGCGGTCATTGCCGCTCCGTTCCTGTGAGAGGCTTTTCTGAACAAAGCCGATGGGAACATCCAGAAACAGATTCAGGTCCGGGACCGGGAGGTCGAAGTCACCATACTCCGTATGGAAGATCCAGTCCCTGAGGCACTCGCGCTCCTGGGGATCCTTAAGCTTGGCACACTGGTAAGCGATGTTGGAATAGACATAACGGTCCAACAGCACGGTCTTTCCGGCCTGGAGGGCTTCCCGAAGGGCGGGAGCGGCGCCATGGCGGTCTTCGGCAAACAGCAGGGCCACCAATTGCGGATGCACCTGTTCATTGGCGCCGAAATCTCCCCGGAGGAAACGGCTGATGAGATCTCCGTAAACAGGTGCGTCATAACGGGGGAAATGGATGTACTCCAGTTCCCCGCATCGCTGCGTCAGATATTCCTTCAGTTTCCTGACCTGGGTGGACTTCCCCGCCCCGTCAAGTCCTTCCATTACGATGAGCATGGCAGTTGATTTAACCTTGCAAATATAATAAAAAGAGCCGGCCTAAAAAAGACCGGCTCCCGTGTTTCAGGTTTTAGAACACATCAGGTTCGTTCTGTTTGGGCTCTTCGTTTTCGAAGCGGGGCTTGCGGGGTTTGTTGTCGTGACGCTCACCTTCGCGACGGGGTCCGCGTTCGCGGCGCTCGCCGTTGTTCCGGTCGCTACCACCCTTGCGCTCACCTTCGCGACGGGGACCACGGTCTCCGCGGGGAGCACGCTTGGGCTCCACATAGCCTTCGGGCTTCTCAGTAAGAGCACGCATGGAAAGGCGCATCTTACCGGTCTTGGCATCGATTTCGAGAAGTTTCACATCCACCTCTTCGCCGACCTTCAGGACATCTTCCACCTTCTCGGTCTTGTTCCAGGCGATCTCGCTCACGTGGAGGAGGCCTTCCTTACCGGGCAGGATTTCAATGAAAGCGCCGAAGTCCAGGATGCTCACCACCTTACCGTGGTACACCTGGCCGACCTCGGGGACGGCGCAGATACCCTTGATGCGCTCCAGCGTGGCATCCATGGCTGCCTTGTCGGTGCCGAAGATATCCACGACACCCTTGGTGGTGCCGTCTCCGTTGTCCACCTCGTCGATGGTGATGGTGGTGCCGAATTCCTTCTGCATACCCTGGATGGTCTCTCCACCCTTGCCGATGACGGCGCCGATGAACTCGGCCGGAATCTCGATCTGGACCATACGGGGAACGAAGGGCTTGTAATCCTCGCGCGGAGCGGGAATGGTCTTGAGCATCTCACCCATGATGTGGATGCGACCCTGACGGGCCTGCTCCAGGGCCTTCTCCAGCACTTCGTAGGAAAGACCGTCCACCTTGATATCCATCTGGGTAGCGGTGATACCGTCCTTGGTACCGGTCACTTTGAAGTCCATGTCGCCGAGGTGGTCTTCGTCACCGAGGATATCGGTGAGGATGGCATAACGGTCGTTGGGGTGCTCTGCATCGGTGATGAGGCCCATGGCCACGCCGGCCACCGGCTTCTTGATCTGGACACCGGCATCCATCAGGGCCAGGCAGCCGCCACAGACGGAAGCCATGGAAGAGGAACCGTTGGATTCCAGAATATCGGAAACGACGCGGACGGCATAAGGGAATTCGGGAGCCGTAGGGATGACGGGCTTGAGCGCACGCATGGCCAGATTGCCGTGGCCGATCTCACGACGGCCGGTGCTGCGCTGAGGCTTGGCCTCACCGGTAGCGAAAGGCGGGAAATTATAATGGAGGACGAACTGCTGGTCGTCCTGGATGAGGACTTCGTCCATCTCCTTCATGTCCATTTTGGTGCCCAGGGTGACAGAAGCCAGGGACTGAGTCTCACCGCGGGTGAAGATGGCGCTGCCGTGGGCACAGGGGAGGTAATCCACTTCGCACCAGATCGGACGGACCTCATTGGTCTTACGGCCGTCCAGACGCTTTCCTTCGTCCAGGATAAGGTTGCGCATGGCTTCCTTCTCCACGTCATGGTAATAGCGGTCGATCATGGCACCCTTCACCTCAAGGTCTTCCTCGGAGAACTGGGCCTTGAATTCGTCACGGATGGCGTTGAACCCGTCTTCACGCTCGTGCTTGGGCTTGGCGCTGCCGGCAAGGGCATAGCACTTGTCGTAGCAGGCCTCATGGACGGCTTTGCGGAGGTCTTCGTCTTCCTCGTCGTGCGGGTAATCGCGTTTGTTCACGTCCGTACCCAGTTCGTGCATGAGCTCTTTCTGGACGCGGCAGTGCTTCTTGATCTCTTCGTGGGCAAACTTGATGGCTTCCAGCATGTCGTGTTCGGAGACCTCATTCATTTCACCTTCCACCATCATGATGTTCTCTTCGGTGGCGGCGACCATCAGGTCAAGGTCGGCCCGTTTGTTGTCCTCGAAACCGGGGTTGATGACAAACTGACCGTCGATGCGGGAAACGCGGACCTCGGAGACAGGACCACCGAAAGGCAGGTCGCTGCTGGCGAGGGCGGCCGATGCGGCAAGACCGGCAAGGGCATCCGGCTGGATATCCTTTTCGGCCGAAATGAGCATGACGTTAACAAAGACTTCCAGATGGAAATCAGCGGGCCAGAGCGGACGGATGGGACGGTCCACCAGGCGGGCGATGAGCACCTCGTAATCCGAGGGACGGCTCTCGCGCTTGAGGAAACCGCCGGGGAAACGACCGGCAGCATAATACTTTTCACGGTAATCCACGGTGAGGGGCATGAAATCGGTTCCCTCTTTCACCTCCGTGGCGCAGGTTACGGTGGCAAGCAGCATGGTGCCACCCATTTTTACAACGGCAGAACCGGCGGCCTGTTTGGCCAGCTTACCGGTCTCGATCTCGATTACCCTTCCGTCGGGTAATTCAATGGTCTTTTTGATAATGTTCATCTGTTTACGTCTTTGTTACGTCTTGTATCGTTTTCCCGGACCGTCCGGGAATCTCTTTTTCACTAAAAAGGGGGAGAGAATATGCCTTGCATATTGCTCTGCCCCCGTATTTTCCTATTTTCCAGCTTATCGGCGGAGACCCAGCTCCTTCACGATAGCCCTGTATCTCTCGATGTCGATCTTCTGAAGGTAGTTCAGAATCTGACGGCGCTTGCTGACCAGGCGAAGAAGGCTGCGGCGCGTTACCACGTAAAGCAACCTGACTCTCAGGAGAGCCGGTGTCCTTATTGGACTTCCCGTACTTCGCGAAAATCTCTTGCTTTTTCTCAGGCTGTAAATATTCTGCCATGGTGCAATGAGTTTTTAGTTATAAAATTTTTAGCCTGCAAATGTACGCAATTATTTTCGATTTGCCAAATAAACCTTACCTTTGTAAGACAAAAGCAAAGAATTATGAGAATCGGCATCTGTAATGACCACGCAGGCGTGGAATATAAATTCAAACTTATCAAGATGCTTCAGAAACGCGGCATCGAGGTGGTGAATTTCGGCACGGACACGGAGGCTAGCGTAGACTATCCGGACTATGCCCATCGGCTGGCACAGGCCGTCGAGGGCGGCGAAGTGGATCTGGGCATCGCCCTCTGCGGAACCGGCAACGGCATGGCCATGACGCTGAACAAGCACCAGGGCATCCGCGCCGGCCTGGCCTGGGACAAGCCCATCGGCGAACTTGTGGCCGCCCACAACAATGCCAACGTGCTGGTCCTCCCGGCCCGTTTCATCCCCTACCGCAAGGCTTCCGTCATCGTCCGCGCCTGGCTGGACACGCCCTTCGAGGGAGGCCGGCACCAAAAACGCATCGACAAAATGCCGGTCCAATGAGTTTCACCACCGATATTGCCGACTATCCGGAAGGAATTGTCCTTGCGGTGGACAAACCGTACCGGTGGACATCGGCCGATGTGATCCGCAAAATCAAGTATGCCGCCATCCGGCACTTCGGGAAAAAGAATCTGAAGGTGGGCCATGCCGGAACGCTGGACCCCCTGGCCACAGGCGTGCTGCTGGTCTGTATCGGCAATGCCTGCAAACGGGCGCAGGAACTGCAGGACCACGACAAGGAATACATCGCCCGCATCCGTTTCGGCGCCACTACCCCTTCCTATGATCTTGAGAAGGAAGTGGACCGCCGTTTCCCCTGCGCACATATTACGGAGGAGGCCGTCCGGACCGCCCTGCCCGCTTTCCTCGGGGAACAGGAGCAGGTGGCGCCCCTTTTCAGCGCCAAGAGCGTAGATGGAGTCCGCGCTTACGAACTGGCCCGGAAACTGTATCGCACCGGCCAGACGGAAGCCATTGATGCCGCCGCCCTGGAAACCCTCCAACGCAACCGCATCGTCATCAGCGGACTGGAACTGCTGGACTTCAAGACACAGGCCTGCGAAGAAAAAGCGCTTTGCCCCGCGTCTTCTTCGACAGCCTCTTCCCGCATCCATGTGGCCGACACGTCACCCCTGGGGCTGCCGGAAGCTACCATCCGCATCGCTTGTTCAAAGGGGACCTATATCCGGGCCTTTGCCCGGGACCTTGGGGAAGCGCTGGGCTCGGGGGCACATCTGTCCGGACTCATCCGCTCGCGCAGCGGCATGTACACCATCGATCAGGCGATTTCCGTGGAACAGGCACTTGCATTGCTCCGGAATTCTTGTTAATTTTGAAGGATGAGAAAATGGATTCTTCTTGCGGCCGGGCTTCTGCTGGGCCTGTCTGTCCAAGCCCAGCAATGGGGCGTCGTGAATATCTCTGTCTGTAACCAGCGGGCTACGCCCAACTACAGTGCAGAAATGGTTTCCCAGGCCCTTTTGGGAACGCCCGTCCACATTTTGCAGATGGGAGGGGATTACAACTGGCCACAGGTGCAGACGCCGGACAGTTACATCGGCTGGGTCCACAAGGATGCCATCCGGTATATGGATTTCGAGCAGTACCATGCCTGGAACGCCGCCCCCAAAGTGGTGGTCACCTCGCTGTTCGCCCTCATCCGCAAAAAACCTTCCGATAAAGCGGAAACCCTTTCGGACGCCGTCGCCGGCTGCCGCCTCAAATACCTCGGAAAAAGCCGGAGATTCTTCATCGTGGAATTCCCGGACGGCCGCGTGGGCTATATCTCCACCAAAGACGCCCAGACGGAATCGGCCTGGCGCAAAAACTTGAAACAGACCCCGGAAGCCATCCTTGCGACGGCCCAAAGTATGCTGGGCTTCCCGTATATCTGGGCGGGCATGTCACCCAAGGGCACGGACTGCAGCGGTTTCGTGCGCACCGTCCTTTTCATGCATGACATCATCGTTCCGCGCGATGCCGGTCCGCAGGCCCGGGTAGGGCAGCGTATCGGCCGGATGGAAGATCTTGCGCCCGGAGACCTCGTTTTCTTCGGCCGATGGAAGGAGAACGGAACCCCCGGAGTGAGCCACGTGGGCTTTTACCTTGGAGAAGGCCGCTTCATCCATTCGCTGGGGCTCGTGAAAATAGGTAGTTTCCGCCCCGAAGACCCCCTCTACGACGCTTACAATACAGGCCGATACCTCTTCGGCGGCCGGGTCCTCCCCTATATCGACCAAGACCCTGAAATCCAAACCACGCTGACCAATCCCTACTATGCAGAATAGACGCGATTTCCTGAAGACCTCCTCGCTGGCATTGGCCGGGGTTGCCCTCTCGGGCTGCACCAGGGGGCCGCAGCATTTTCACATCGGCAAGGGGGACGGGCGCATGCACATGAAGTTCTTCCCCTACGAGCTGGAACTTACGCACACCTTTACCGTTTCCTCCTACAGCCGGAAATCAACTCCCGACGTACAGGTAGAGATTGAATATGAGGGGATTACGGGCTATGGAGAAGCCTCCATGCCGCCCTACTTGGGCCAGTCAGTGGCTTCCGTCACCGCTTTTCTGGAGAAAGTGGACCTCTCGCAGTTTGCGGATCCCTTCCAATTGGAAGACATCTTGTCCTATATAGACGGCCTGTCGGAGGGAGATTCCGCCGCCAAGGCCGCCGTCGATATCGCCCTGCACGACCTGGTGGGAAAACTGATTGGCCAGCCCTGGTATCGGCTTTGGGGACTGGATGCCGCCAAGGCGCCGTCCACCACTTATACAATTGGCATCGACACGCCGGAGGTGGTGAAAGAAAAGACCCTGGAAGCCGCGGGGCGCTTCAATATCCTCAAGGTGAAAGTGGGCCTGGACAGCGACCAGGAGATGATTCGCACCATCCGCAGCGTTACCGACGTTCCTTTGGCGGTGGATGCCAATCAAGGCTGGAAAGACCGTTCCAAGGCTCTGGATGAAATCCATTGGCTGGCCTCACAGGGGGTCGTCATGGTGGAACAGCCGCTGCCCGTGGACCGTCTGGACGACACCGCCTGGCTCACCGAACGCTCTCCCCTACCCATCTTTGCCGATGAGAGCATCCAGCGTCTCCGGGACATCCCTTCCCTGGCAGGAGCCTTCAGCGGCATCAACATCAAACTCATGAAATGCACCGGTATGCGGGAAGCCTGGAAGATGGTGACCCTTGCCCGCGCCCTCGGAATGAAAGTGATGGTGGGATGCATGACTGAGACCTCCTGTGCCGTATCGGCCGCCGCCCAGTTATCCCCCGCCGTAGATTTTGCCGACCTCGACGGCAACCTCCTCATCTCCAACGACCGCTTCCGCGGCGTACAGGTGGTGTCCGGGAAACTCACCCTCCCGGACGCTCCCGGAATTGGAATTTCACTCATTTAATCCATTCATATTATGGCAAGCATTGTTTACATTATCGGTATCGTCCTTTCGGTCATCGCCGTCCTGGACATCATTAAGAAGCCCATTTCCCTGGTGGGCAAAATCGTCACCTCGATCATCGTCCTGGCCACCAGTTGGATCGGCCTCGCCGTTTACTTCCTCTATGCCAAGGATCACCTGACCGAGTGGTTCAAGTAATTGACTGCAGGGTTGCAGAGTAAAAAATTATTTGTAACTTTGCAATCCTTTTGGTGGGGTGTCCGAGTGGTTGAAGGAGCCTGCCTCGAAAACAGGTGTACGTGTGAGCGTACCGGGGGTTCGAATCCCTTCCCCACCGCAAAGTTTGGCAAAAAAGTCGCGTCAAGCATGCTTGAACGCGACTTTTGGCAATATGAACTGCCGGATGCCCTTTGTTTTAACAATCCTTTTTGATATCTTTGACATTAATTAAATCACTCACACCATGAACGAACAGAACCAGGAATTCGATCCCAGAGATCTCAACAAGGACGGAAAGGTATCCGTCAAGGAAAAACTGCAGGTTGCTGCAGACAAAGCCATTGAAGCCGCCGACACCGCTGCCGATGCCATCCGGGAAGGAGCCCAGGAGCTCTACGGAAAGGTAAAGGACTACCAGGCGCTCTCTCCCGAAGAAAAGAAAGCCAAGCAGGACCAGTGGAAAGAAAAAGTCTCCGATGCGGCAGAGAAAGTAGCGGACTCCGCCAAAGAAGCTTTTGAGGAGGTCAAAGAAGGAGCCGAAAAGATTCTTAACAAAAAATAGCCATGAAAACACGTATCGTTACCTATCTTGCAGCCATCGCAGCCATTCTGTTTTCCTGCTCCCTGCTCTCTTCCTGCCAATCACCGGAAGAAAAGGTAATCTCCCAGTTGGAATCTCTTTGCAAAACCGTGGAGAAAGACAGTTTCACAGCCGATGAGATTGATTCGGTTCAGGACAAGTTTGAAGAAGTAAACGAAGCCGCCAAGGCATGCCACTTCACGGCCGAACAGGTTAAGGAAGTGACAAAACTCAAGGTCCGCTTCACAAAGGGTATTGCGAAAAAAGCCGCAGAACACGTCGGAAGCACATTGGACGGCCTCATCGAGGGCCTCTCAAGCGACTAAAGCGAGAGGAAGTCATTTGTTTTTCAGTTACGCCAGGACTGCTTTCAGCGCCCTGGCGTCGTTGTTTCATTTGAGAATCTGTCAAGAAATCCATATCTTTGGGCTTAAATACAATCTAGCCCTGTTATTAAAATGAAGAAGATTCTTATCGCCGTGATGTCCTTTCTGCTGGGATGCATTGGCCTCCAGGCCCAGGATGTCAAGGATTCCGGTTACCGGACGGTCGCCCATATCAAAGCCGACGGCACCATGCAGGATGGCTCGTACCGCACTATCGGCCATATCAAAAGCGACGGCACCGTCCAGGACGCTTCCTATCGCACGGTCGGGCATATCAAGGACGATGGGACCGTGCAAGATGGTAATTACCGGACCGTGGGACACATCAAAGATGATGGAACCATCCAGGACGGCTCATACCGGACTGTCGGCCATGTCAGGAGCGACGGGACAGTCCAGGATGCAAGTTACCGCACGATTGGCCATGCGGACGGAATTCCCCTGAAATGGGCCGCTTTCTACTTTTTTTTCAGAAACTAAGATTATATGGAACCTGTTGATATCGAGATTGTAAGCGCCATCGTCCGGGCTGCATCTTCCCTGATGGACCGGAGCGGGCGCTTTGAGATACACGACAAAGGCACCCTTGAGAACATCGTCACCTCCTCCGACGTGGCCGTCCAGCACTTCCTCACAAGGGAGCTTGGCCTGCGTTTCCCCGAAATCGGCTTCCTCTGCGAAGAAGAAGACTTGAACGACATTGCCGGCCACGAGGCTATCTGGGTCATCGACCCCATTGACGGAACGGCCAACTATGCGAGGGGCAACGAGAACTGCTGCATCAGCGTGGCCCTGGTCCAAAACGGGGATCCGGTCCTCGGTGTCGTCTATGCTCCCTGGCGGGAAGAACTCTATACGGCCGAGAAAGGGAAAGGAGCTTTCTGCAACGGGAAGCCCCTTCAGGTTTCCGGCCGTCCTTTCGAGCAGGGAATCCTCTTCACGGCCATGTCCACCTACAGGAAAGAACTGGCAAAGACTTGCAGCGACATCATCTACGACGTTTACATGGAATGCAACGATGTGCGAAGGACCGGATCCGCCGCCGTGGAACTTTGCCTGATGGCGGCCGGTTTTGCCGAACTCTATTTCGAAATGCGGCTGATGCCCTGGGACTACGCGGCAGCCAGCCTGATTCTCACGGAAGCCGGTGGTGCGGCATGCGGCTTTGACGGGGAAAAGCCTTCCATGTACAAGCCATCCCTTTTTATCGCCGCCAATTCGGAAGAGAACTGCAACCGGATTCTTCGCGCCGTCCACAGACATATGGAAAAACTCCCCTATTAATCCGCACTTGCCAACTATGGAATCCTACGCCATTACAGCCGATTACCTCCGCCCCCGGCTCCTTCACCGGGAGAACGACAGCCATAAGCACGACTACGGAAGGCTTCTTATCGTCGCCGGATGCGAGACCATGCCCGGAGCGGCCCTGCTGGCCACCGGAGCCGCCCTCCGGTCGGGATGCGGCCTGGTGACCCTGCATTCCACTCCGAGGACCCTCTTTGCCGCAGCCGCCAATTATCCGTCGGCCATCCTTTCGGAAAACCCGGCCGCCAATTTCAACACCCTGCCCGACCACCTGGACCGATATACGGCCATCGCCATCGGCCCGGGCCTGGGCTGGTCGCCGGGAACGATGAACGCCCTCATGGACCTGCTGGTAGAAGCCGGGAACCTGGATATCCCGGTGGTCCTGGATGCCGATGCCCTGAATATCCTTTCCACCATCGCCGACTGGCCGGAACTGCTTCCTCCCGGCTCCGTCCTCACACCCCACAAGGGAGAGCTGAAACGGCTCCTTCCCTGCGAGAACGATACGGTACGGGAAGCCCTTGCCTGGGAACTCTGCGCAGAGGCCGGTTGCTTTATGGTCATGAAAGGCTACCATTCCCGCATCTTCACGCCGGGCGGCGACTGCCTGGTGAACACCACCGGCAATCCGGGGATGGCCAAAGGGGGCAGCGGAGATGTCCTCACCGGCCTCATCGGCGGGCTGCTCGCCCGCGGCTACAAAGCCGATGTCGCCACCGCCCTCGGCGTCTGGGTCCACGGCTATGCGGGAGACGTCCTCACAGAGAGCCGCACCATGGAAGCCTACGACAGCAAAGACCTCATCGACAAACTCCCCTGCGGCTTCCACCAGCTTTATCAATAAGGAAGTTTTAAGAGCTTTTTCATTCTCATCAGTTTGGACAAATAAGAGATTATTTCATTAATTTTGTAAAGAAAACCATCCCTGCTGTATGAAACGATTGCTTTTCCTGTCACTGTTGCTGCTGTCCGCCTGCGGTTCCCCGGTCAAGGAACCTGCAGAAAGCCCGCGCATCGTCAATATCATCAATTTCATCCGCTACACCGAGCCGCGTAGCGATGAAATCACCGAAAAAGTGCTGTATGAGACCGTTCGGTCCCAGGCCGAAGACCTCCGCAGCAAGGACCTTGTCGGCACGTATCTCCTGCAGTATGACGCCCTCATCGACCCCTCCTATCAGGCCTTGATGAAAGAGGAAATCGAGCGGGGCTGCGAGGTGGGTGCCTGGTGGGAAATCACCCAGCCGCATGTAGAGGCGGCGGGCTACACCTGGAGAGGGCGTTTCCCCTGGGACTGGCATGCCCATGTCGGGTTCTCCGTCGGATACTCCCAGGCAGAAAGAGAGCATCTGGTGGACGTTTACATGGAAAAATTCAAGGAAGTCTTCGGGATGTATCCCCAATCCGTAGGCTCCTGGTTCATCGAGGCCGGAACGCTCGCCTATCTGAAGGACAAATACGGCATCGAAGCCTCCTGCAACTGCCGAGACCAGGTGGGCACGGACGGTTACACCCTGTGGGGCGGCTACTGGAACGGAGGCTACTATCCCAGCCGGCAGAACGCTTACATGCCTGCCCAGACAAAAGAAGGGGCCATTGACGTTCCCGTCTTCCGGATGCTTGGCAGCGACCCCATCTACCAGTACGAAGCCGGTTTGGGCGGTGTTGTCCAGCATGTCGTCACCCTGGAGCCCGTCTATGAACTGGGCGGCGGCCTCCCGGAGTGGGTGGACTGGTATTTCAGGCTGTTCACCGAAGAGCCTCATCTGGGCTACAACTACGTCCAGGTGGGGCAGGAAAATTCCTTCACCTGGGGGCTGATGGAGAAGGGCTTCACCTACCAGACCACCCAACTGGTGAAACTGCGCAAGGAAGGGAAAGTCCGTATCGAAACCCTGGCCCAGACAGGCCGATGGTTTAAGGAAACCTATCCCGTAACACCGCCCACCTCCGTCATCACAACGGAGGATTACCGGGGAGAAAACCGCAAGACCCTGTGGTTTGACAGCCGCTATTACCGCGCCAATCTCCTGTGGGAAGGTTCGTCCCTGAAATTCCGGGACCTGCATGTTTTCAACGAAAACCTCCGTTCGAAATACCTGGACCAGCCCGACACCCTTTCCGTCTTCCACTATGAGGCCCTTCCTCTCGTGGATGGCTGCCTGTGGAGTACGGACGCCAAGATGGCCGGACTCCGCTTCATTGCCCCGGGGTTCACAGGAGGAGACCCCGCCTTTGTCTCAAAGGAGGGAAAACAGCTTGTCACCTGGCCTTCTGCCGACGGAAAAGGCCGGTTTGAACTCTTGTTCACCGAAGATGCCATCGAAGTGACCTCCCATGGCAAGGCCGGCGACTGGTATCTGGAACTCACCGTCGTCCCGGATGCCCGGCTTCCCTTCACCGAAATCGGCCAGGATGCCGTCCGTGCCCGTCAGCAGGGAATGGACTATGGAATGACGCTCACCCGGGGGCAGGCACAGGATTTGCGGGGCCAGGGTGATGGAACTGTCCTCCGGCTTCTTCCGGAAAAGGGCCGGCTGGGCATCCATCTCGAATCAGAATGAAAATCTACCTGCATACTGTTTGCCTGACGCTTGTTCTTTGCCTCTTCACAGGGATGCAAAGTTGTTCACCGAAGGCCGATGGCACGGAACTCCGGCAGGAAATCGAGTCCATCACCTCCATGAAAGAACTCGGCCTGGTAGAATACCGCGTCCGCAAGATTATCAAGGCCGATGACCAGGGAGAATGGTACAAAATCGGCGATCGCAAAATCCTGCTCAGCTGCACGGCCTATCTCAAGGCCGGAATCGACCTCTCCGGAGTGGAGGCCGATGATATCGACGCCAACCGCTATACGGGGAAAGTCACGGTTACACTCCCTCATGCCACCCTGCTTTCCCTGGACATTCCCGCCTCGGAAATCCGCCAGGAATATGACCAGGTGACCCTTCTCCGCTCCTCTTTCTCCGTCCAGGAACGGAATGCGCTGATGCGGCAGGGAGAACGGCAGATCCGCCAAAGCGTTCCCTCCCTCGGCATTCTCCAGAAAGCGGAGGAGAACGCACGGAAATTCTTTGAATCCGTCTTTTACCCGATGGGCTTCACCACGGTGGAAGTGAACTTCAAATAAGCGGAGCCATGGAAAAAAAGAAGTTCACCATCACGGTCGGCCCGTCCGTTATCCTGCTGGTCGTTCTGCTGATCGGCGGAGCGTTCCTCCTGCGTACCGGTATCCATAAAAAAGAACAGAGCCTATCCATTGAAAAGACAGCGGTCATTACCACACGGATCCGTTCTCTGGGAGAACTCACTACGGCCTGTTTCTACGATGAGATCGTCCTCAACGGCACCAAGAAAAACTCCTTCTCCGAGTCGCCGCTGGGCTCCCTCGCCAGAGACGGGTTCGGGAAAGATGTAAACGACCATCTGGTCATCATCGCCCATGGAACGGTGCGGGCAGGAATCGACCTGCAGAAAATGGACAGCGAGAGCGTCCGCTTCTCCGGAGATACCGTCATCGTACACCTTCCGAATCCGGAGTATCTGGACATCATCGTCAATCCGTCCGATTTTGAAATCTTCGCCGAAACCGGGAAGTGGACCCAGCAGCAGGTTGCGAAACTCCAGGACAGCGCCCGGCAGCGGCTCATTACCGAGGCCGATTATGCCGGGCTCAAGAGAACCGCCTACGAGGGGGCCATGCAGGCTGTGGGCAATCTGCTTGCCGCCTGTGGCTACACGTTCATCCGTTTCGACCACCCGGCCTACTACATTCCCATGCCCGGCGCCGAAGCCTTCTGACGCTCTTTCAGTTCGATGCGGAGAAGGGCGGCACTATGGGGCGGCAGGTCGGAGCCGTACAGCTTCGCTTGTTGGTTAAAGACAGTGTTTTTTAATAATTCGTATATTTGAATAGACATGTTTTTGAAAACCGTCATCCTTCTGCTGGCAAGCCT
>ONTQ01000048.1 GCA_900320795.1 uncultured Bacteroidales bacterium | reverse complement strand
CCGTTCGAGCCCGGGTAAGGTTCCTCGCGTATCATCGAATTAAACCACATGTTCCTCCGCTTGTGCGGGCCCCCGTCAATTCCTTTGAGTTTCATTCTTGCGAACGTACTCCCCAGGTGGATAACTTATCGCTTTCGCTTGGCCACCGACTGTGTATCGCCGACGGTTAGTTATCATCGTTTACTGCGTGGACTACCAGGGTATCTAATCCTGTTTGATCCCCACGCTTTCGTGCCTCAGCGTCAATGACGGATTCGTGAGATGCCTTCGCAATCGGTGTTCTGAGTAATATCTATGCATTTCACCGCTACACTACTCATTCCTCCCACGGCATCGCATCCTCCGTATTACCGCGGCTGCTGGCACGGAGTTAGCCGATGCTTATTCGTGATGTACTCTCATCGGTGTACACGTACACCTTATTGCTCCACCACAAAAGAAGTTTACGACCCATAGGGCCTTATTCCTTCACGCGGCATGGCTGGTTCAGGCTTGCGCCCATTGACCAATATTCCTCACTGCTGCCTCCCGTAGGAGTCTGGACCGTGTCTCAGTTCCAGTGTGGGGGACCTTCCTCTCAGAACCCCTAGACATCGTCGCCTCGGTGTGCCGTTACCACGCCGACTAGCTAATGTCTCGCGAGCCCATCCGTATCCGACGGATCTTTCAAACAAAGGTCATGCGGCCTCTGTTGTTATGGGAAATTAGACGACGTTTCCACCGCTTATGTCCCAGATACGGGCAAGTTGCTCACGCGTTACGCACCCTTTCGCCGGTCGCCGCCAAAGTATTGCTACCTCGCGCTGCCCCTCGACTTGCATGTGTTAAGCCTGCCGCTAGCGTTCATCCTGAGCCAGGATCAAACTCTTCATTGTATATTTTTATAATGCTTAGCTTGTCCTTGACTTTTCGTTTCCTAAGAAACTGACGCTCGTTTAAATTAGAAAAGTGTTACAACTTTTCCGGTACTTGCTTGTACTTTCCTTTCAGTCTTTTCAATGATCGTTTTTCGTAAAAATCCCGCTCGTTTCCGAACGGGACTGCAAAGGTACTACCTTTTTTTAATCTGGCAAATTTTTTTGAGGAAATTTTTGAACTTTTTTTTACCTTTTTTCGTAAGGTGCTATCACTCAATTCTTTAATTTTTTTATAAAGTTTTGTGCCGATTTCCCCTTGGGCAGAAACTGCTTCATCGCACGTTGCCAGGCATCGGCCTCGGTCTCTCCCACCCCTTTCAGGGATACCTCTTCCAGCACCGCACCGGAGTGGAGTTCCATGGAGATTGACAAGGCCACCTGCACCATGGAACCGGGTGTTTCCATCTTTTGGGTAATCCGGGCCGACACCTCCAGAGGGACATTGGCCACACCGCCCGCCTCCAGCATCTGCACCAGACGGGGCCGCAGGATATCGGCCGCGGCGGCAGGGATTTCCTCCCCTATCTTGATATCTTGCGCATGCGCATACGCGAAGCCCAGAAGAAGGGCCAGGCTCAGAAACAGTTTCTTCATAAGGCCTCTATCACCTCGCGGTTGATTTTGCAAAGTTCCTCTGCCGGCATCTTGGTCATCTCGCGGTCATAGGTCATGAGACCGTTCACCTCGCCTTCCACGTCGGTGGTCTGGGTATAGACTGCCGCGCTTACGCCGGAGGCGATGATTTCCTTCAGTTCCCGGGCATACACACGGTACTGGGCCAGGACATCCTCGCCGCTTTTGAACTTGACATAGCCCCAGTTGTTGCCAGTCTGCCACAGATGGCCTTCCACCGGCCAGCCGATCCCGCCATATTCACCCAGCACGTCAATCTGCTTGCCCTCGGAGGTAAACTTCATCTTCGGGTTGGGATAATTGTGGCTGTCGAAGATATCGCCGCACTCCGGATAGGAATTGCCGCCGGAGGCAGAATTCACGAGGCGGGTCGGATCGGCCTCTTTGGTGAATTTCACGACCTGATAGGTGTCAAACTGGGCCCAGCCTTCGTTGAAAGGCACCCATACCACGATGCAAGGGAACACTTGCTGCTGCTTGATAATCTCTCCCCATTCCTTATAATAGGTACTTTTGGCCGATTCCGTGAGACGCGAGTCGTAGTCGTCCCTGGCCCAGGTGAACTGCTCCCAATGGCCGAAGCGGCTGTCGGTGACGCTGGGCATATCCTGCCAGACCAGGATTCCCAGGCGGTCGCACCAATAGTACCAGCGGGCCGGTTCCACCTTGATATGCTTGCGAATCATGTTGTAACCGAAGGCTTTGGTCTGCTCTATATCGTAGCGGAGCGCCTCGTCCGTCGGGGCGGTATACAGTCCGTCAGGCCACCAGCCCTGGTCCAGGGGGCCGAACTGGAAGTACGGCTTTCCGTTGAGCCCCAAGCGCTTGTGCCCGGCCTCGTCAACAACCTCCTTCACTTCCCGGAGGGCAGCGTAGCCCTGCACCTTGTCGATGGCCTTTCCCTCACGCTGAACAGTGAATTCGATATCGTAAAGGAACGGATCTTCCGGAGACCACTGATGGGGATTCTCAGGCGTCAGGACGGCCGTCTGTCCCGCCGGAACGGAAGCCTGGGCCAGGGCCTTCCCGCCGGAAAGCAGACGAATGTCAACGACGTCTCCTTCCCGGGGACTTTCCACCACCGGGCGAACGGTAAAAGAGGTGGAGCCCTGATCGGCCACGGCGTAATAGTTGGTCAGATGCGTTTCGGCGGGCGTGGGCTCCAGCCACACGCTCTGCCATATACCGCTTACAGCGGTGTACCAGATACCCTTCGGATTGGATACCTGCTTGCCGCGGGGCTGCTCGTCGTTGTCCGTGCCGTCCAGCACTTTCACCACGAGTTCCTGCTTCCCCTTTTTTAGATACGGGGTAATGTTAAACGCAAATGCCGTGTATCCACCGGTATGGGAACCGACCTTCTGCCCGTTCAGCCACACTTCGGTACTCCAGTCCACAGCCTGGAAATTGAGCCAGACCTGATTCTTTTTCCACTTGCGGGGAACCGTAAACGTGGTGCTGTACCAGAGGGCATCGTTATCCGTAATGTGCTTGCCCACGCCGGAAAGAGCGCTTTCCAGTGCGAAAGGAACCAGAATCTTCCCTTCAGCAGCAGGCTGTTCCCCATCCTTGGGGCCGATGGAATAGTCCCAAAGGCCATTGAGCGACTGCCAGTCCGTGCGCACAAGCTGCGGACGGGGATACTCCGGAAGCGGGTTCAGGGGGTCGATATCGGCCGCCCAATGACTGAGAATATGGTCCTGCAGAGGAGCCCAGGTAACAGTTTCCGTCTTTTGCGCACAGGCAAAAAGACCCAGAAGGAGCGATAAAGCCAATATCCGTTTCATAATCACAATTTTTACAAATGTAACCTTTTTTTGCCTCCTCTCCAAATTTTCCCCCGTGGCAACTAATTCATTACTCCTCAACCATTTACGCAATAGTCCTCGTTCGATTTTTGAACGAGGACTATCTGTAAAGTTGCTGATTTTCAGCAGGTTAACGGCCACGCGAAATGGCTTACATCATGCCACCGGCGGGCATGGCGGGTGCGGCGGGAGCGGGTTCCGGGATGTCCACGATGCCACATTCGGTGGTGAGGAACATGCCGGCCACGGATGCGGCGTTCTCCAGGGCTACGCGAGCCACCTTGGTGGGGTCGATGACGCCGGCCTCGTACATGTTCACATACTCGTCGGTACGGGCGTTGTAGCCGAAGTCACCCTTGCCTTCGCGGATCTTGTTGATGATGACGGATGCCTCCACGCCGGCATTGGCGGCAATCTGGCGAAGCGGCTCTTCGATGGCACGCTCGATGATGCGGATACCGGTGGTCTCATCCTCGTTCTCACCCTTGAGGCCCTTCAACGCCTCGGCGGCACGGATGTAAGCCACACCGCCGCCCGGCAGATAGCCTTCCTCGACAGCGGCACGGGTTGCATTCAGCGCATCGTCCACGCGGTCCTTCTTTTCCTTCATCTCCACCTCTGTGGTAGCACCCACATAGATGACGGCCACACCGCCGGCGAGTTTCCCGAGACGCTCCTGGAGTTTCTCGCGGTCGTAGTCGCTCTTGGTAGTCTCGATCTGGGCACGAATCTGATCGGCCCGGTCCTTGATGGCCTTCTGGTCGCCGGCACCGCCCACGATGGTGGTGTTCTCCTTGGTGATGGTCACCTTCTCGGCCTTGCCCAGCATCTGGACATTGGCGTTCCGAAGGGTGAAGCCGCGCTCTTCGCTGATGACCACACCGCCGGTGAGGATGGCGATGTCCTGCAGCATTTCCTTGCGGCGGTCACCAAAGCCGGGAGCCTTCACGGCAGCCACTTTCAGGGTGCCGCGGAGACGGTTCACCACGAGGGTGGTAAGGGCCTGGCCCTCCACATCCTCGGCGATAATCAGGAGGCTGCGGCCTTCGCGGGCGACGGGCTCCAGGACCGGCATAAGATCTTCCATACTGGAAATCTTCTTGTCCGTGAGGAGGATGTAGGCGTCGTCCAGGACGGCTTCCATCTTGTCTCCGTTGGTCATGAAGTACGGGCTGATGTAGCCGCGGTCGAACTGCATGCCTTCCACCACTTTCACCTCCGTCTCGGTGCCCTTGGCTTCCTCCACGGTGATGACACCGTCCTTCTTCACCTTGGCCATGGCATCAGCGATGAGTTTGCCGATATGGGCGTCGTTGTTGGCCGATACGGTACCCACCTGCTCCACCTTGGAGTAGTCGTCGCCCACGGGCTGGCTCTGCTCCTGGAGGTTGGCCACTACGGTAGCGACGGCCTTGTCGATGCCCCGCTTGAGGTCCATCGGGTTGGCGCCGGCGGTGACATTCTTCAGGCCCACATTGATGATGGCCTGGGCCAGCACGGTTGCGGTAGTGGTACCGTCACCGGCCTGGTCGTTGGTCTTGGAAGCGACTTCCTTCACCATCTGGGCTCCCATGTTCTGGAACTGGTCTTCCAGTTCCACTTCCTTGGCGACGGTAACGCCGTCCTTGGTAATCTGGGGAGCACCGAACTTCTTGGAAATAACCACATTGCGGCCTTTAGGGCCGAGGGTTACCTTCACGGCATTGGCCAGGGCGTCGGCGCCGTCTTTCATCGCGGCGCGCACGTCAGTATTGAATTTGATTTCTTTTGCCATAGTTTACAGGATTGCTAAAATATCGGACTGCTTGACGATGAGGTACTTCTTGTTATCCACGGTTACCTCGGTGCCGGCGTACTTGCCATAGAGAACGGTCTCGCCCACTTTCACTTCCATGGGTTCATCCTTGGCGCCCGGGCCGACGGCCACAATGACACCCTGCTGCGGTTTCTCTTTGGCATTGTCCGGGATGTAAAGGCCCCCGGCGGTCATGGTCTCGGCCTCTTTGGGCTCGATTACCACTCTTGTTCCTAAAGGTTTTAGCATAATATTGAACAATTATTTAGTTTCAGTTGTGCCGATGAGATTCTTCGCTTAGATTCTTCGCTTCGCTCAGAATGACACACGGACGCCTGAGATTTATCAACTGCTGTGCCATCGGCCCGAAAACTGACAATTTGGCAGGCCGATCCCACGGCAGCCGCCTCGACAGCCAGACGGCCGCAGAAGGGCGGTTTTGTGTCGAGGCGGCAACAGAATCGGCCATTTTTCCCAAAACGGCAACCGCCTCGACAGTCAGACAGCCGCAGAAGGGCGATTCTGTGTCGAGGCGGTAATTGAAGCGGGGCCGGACCTAGCGGATTTCGCAGTCGCCCGGGGCTTTGATATTCTGGTCCAGGATTACCTGGCCGATGGAATCCGCGTGGATGTACCCGGAGCGGGGATTCTTCACGGAAACGATGTGGCCGTTCACCGTGGCCTTCACGGAACTGTACTCGAAGGCGAGATCGGCGTCGGGTTCGAAGCTGCAGTCTTCGAGGACCAGGTTCTCGCAGTAGCACAGGGGCTGGCTTCCGCCGATGCGGCAGCGAACCAGGCGGAGGTTCTTGGCATACCAGGCCAGGAACTCCCCGTTAATCACGGAGTCATAGACCGTGATGTTCTCGCTTTCCCAGAAGGCGTCCTTTGTCTGGAGGTTGGCGTTGCGGATGACGGCGTTCTTCACATACTGGAAAGAATAGTTGCCATGCAGTTCGTATCCGTCGATATCGATGTTCTCGCAGTGCATAAAGATGTAGTTGGCATCGGCCGTATAGACATTGCGGAGTTTGATGTCCGAGCAGTCCCAGAAGGTTTCCTGGGCCATGGGCATCTTCACGTTCTCAAGATAAACGTCGCTGATACGGCGGAACATCTTGGGGGCTTCCACCAGGGTATTGTACATTTTGCAGCCCTTGCTGTACCACAGGGCCGCACGGGCGCCTTCGCGGAAAATGCTGTCCCGGACGGTGAATCCATCACACTCCCAGAAAGGATATTTTCCATTGAATTCACAGCGAACCGCCTCGATGCCGGCCCCCTCTTTCAGTGAGGATTCACCGGGGCCGATTTTCACATTTTCCAGCCGCAGTCCGTCCCGTTTGCAATACAAGGGTCTCTCTCCCTCGAAAAATTGGTCTTTGATTATCTCCATAATGGGCGCAAAGTTAGCAAAAATTGCTTATTTTTGTAAAAAATAGCCAGCAGCCACGTAATGAAATACAACTTTGACCTTTGTCCGGACCGCCGGGGTACAGAAAGTGTAAAATGGGACCTCTATCCGGGTACGCTGCCCCTCTGGGTGGCCGACATGGACTTCAAGATTGCGCCGGAGATCCAGCAGGCGCTGCAAAAGCGGCTGGACCACGGCGTATTCGGCTACGAGCTCATTCCGGACGCTTACTATGACTCCATCGGCCGATGGTTCAGCGCCCGTCATGGATGGACGGACATCACCCGGGACAAGATTGTTCCCACCACGGGCGTCATCGCCGCGTACAGCGCCGCCATCAAGGCCATGACGGTCCCCGGGGACAAAGTAATCGTGATGACTCCCTGCTACAATGCCTTCTTCCCCGCCATCCGCAACAACAAGTGCGTCCAGCTGGACAATCCGCTCCACTACGACGGCAAGCGCTACATCGTGGACTGGGACGACTTCGAGAAGAAATCGGCCCAGGCCAAGGTGCTGCTGCTGTGCAATCCCCACAACCCCGTGGGCCGCGTATGGACGCGCGAGGAACTGCTGCTGATGGCGGAGATCTGCCGCCGGAACCACGTCTTCGTGATTTCCGACGAAATTCACTGCGAACTCACCTTCCCCGGCCACGACTACACCCCCTGGGCCACCCTGCCGGAGGAGTATGTGATGAATTCCGTCTCCTGCATTTCCCCCACCAAGGCCTTCAACATCGCGGGCATCCAGATTGCCAATATCTATGCCCGGGATCCTGAAATCCTCTCCCGGATGGACCGCGCCATCAACGACAACGAGTGCTGCGACGTGAACGTGTTCGGCGTAGCGGCCCTCATGGCGGCCTATGACAAGGGAGGGGACTGGCTGGATGAACTGAGGGAATACCTCTTCCACAACGCCCGCACCGTCTCCTGCTTTCTGGAGGACGAACTCCCGCAGGTGAACATGCCGCCGCTGGAGGGAACCTATCTCATGTGGCTGGACTGCCGCGCCGCCCTCCGTCCGGGCGAACCCCTGGATGGTTTCAGCGAGCGCTTCGGAAAATATCTGCAGGAAAAGGTGCAACTCACCCTGAGCACCGGTTCCATCTACGGAGCCGCCGGGGAGGGCTTCATGCGCCTGAACATCGCCTGTCCCCGTACCCGTCTGCTGGACGGAATGCAAAGATTTATCGCCGGTTTTGAAAATTATAAAAATGCGTAAAGTTCTTCTTTTGGCGGCAGCCCTTGTCGCCCTGGTGGGCTGCGGCCCCAAAAAACAGACCCAAACTCCTTCGGCAGAGCAATTTGCCTCCTACATCAAGGCCTACACCGGTGGCATCGTGGCCGATGACGCCGTGATCCAGCTGCAACTCACAGAAGACATCACTCCGCTGGAGGACGGCACGCTGCCGGATCCCGAGAAACTGATCAAGATCTCTCCGTCACTGAAGGGACATGCACTCTGGAGCACGCCTTCCAACCTCTCCTTCGTTCCCGAGGAGGGAGCGCTCAAGGTGGGGACCACCTACAATGTCTCTTTCCTCCTGGGAGAGGTGGTGAGCGGGGCGCCCAAGACCTTTGACTTTGCCATTACGGTAAAGGGCCGGGAAGAAGCCGTCGCTGAGCCCGAGTCCGAGGTGCCGCAGGAAGGCTTCCACGTGGTCAGCTGCCAGCTGGAGGGAGACCATATCGGCCTTACTTTCAGCGAAGCTCCCGTAAATGCCAACAAGAAAGGCCTGGTGGAACTCACCGGTGTCACGCGCAGTTACATCCAGGCCGAAGGCGAAAAGGTGAACGTATTCTTCGAAGGCCGCAACGCCGACATGCAACTCACCTTGGGCGCCGCCCTCAAGAATGCCGAAGGCGAAACCCTGGGCCAGGAATGGACCCGCGTCTTCCCCCTGCAGGAAGAAAATCCGGCCGTTGAGCTCCTTGTCAACGGCAACATCCTTCCCGACAAGAACCAGCTCATCCTCCCTTTCCGGGCGGTGAACCTGAACTCCGTGGAAGTGCGCATCATCAAGATTTACGAGAAAAATGTCCTGATGTTCCTGCAGGACAACGACCTGGACAGCAGCAACAGCCTCCGCCGCAGCGGACGCCTCGTGTATAAGGGCGACATCCCCCTGGATGCTTCCAAGAACCTCCACAAGTGGAACGAACACAGCATCGACCTGGGCGGTCTCCTGAAGAAGGAGCCCGGCGCCATCTACCGCATCCGTCTCAGCTTCCGCCTGGACCAGAGCCTGTACGGCGGAAGGGAAGCCCTCCTGCGCCCGTCGGCCGCCAATGGAAAACCTTCGGCCGAGGATGAAGCCATCTGGGACGAACCCTCATCCTACTACTGGGACAACGACTACGACTGGGATACTTACAACTGGGAAGAAGCCAACGACCCGTCCAAGCCGTCCTATTATATGGACAGCGACCGCTTCCCCTCCGTCCAGCTCATGGCCAGCGATCTGGGCCTGATGGCGGAATACGCCGGCGGCAAACAGATCTGGGTCACCGCCACCGACCTCATCTCCGCCAAACCGACGCCCGGGGCCGATATCGAAGTCTTTGACTTCCAGCTCCAGAGCATCGCCAAGGGGAAGACCGACAAAGACGGCATGGTTACCCTGGACCTCTCCCACAAGCCCTTCGCCATTGTAGCCAAGGCCGGCGGCAGCACCGCCTACCTGAAGGTGGTCAGCGGCAACGAGCGCGCCCTGAGCCGCTTTGACGTGGGCGGTGAAACCCTGCAGCAGGGCATCAAAGCCTTCCTGTACGGAGAGCGCGGCGTCTGGCGTCCCGGGGACACGGTGCACCTCACCATGATCCTTTCCGACAAGGGCCACTCCCTCCCGGAAGGACATCCTGCTACCCTGGAAGTCTATACCCCGGAAGGCCAGTTCTATTCCCGGCTGGTGCGGAAAGGCACCGATGGCTTCTATAGCTTTGACATCCCCACCCGCGACAGCGATCCCACCGGATACTGGAACGCCTATGTGAAGGTGGGCGGCAGCAGTTTCCACAAGACCCTGCACATCGAGACCATCAAGCCCAACCGCTTCAAGGTGAACACGGAATATCCGTCCGTGCTGGAAGCCGGCAAGACGGTGACCTTCCCCGTATCGGCCTCCTGGCTCACCGGTGGAGCGGCCTCCGGCAGCCCGGCAAGGGCCGACATGACCCTCTGGAAGACCACCGACAGTCCCTTCAAGGGCTTCGAGGAATACAGTTTCAACAACCCTTCGTCCAACTTCTCCAAGGCCGAATACCAACTATACAAGACCACGCTGGATTCTTACGGCAAGGGCAGCGCCCGGGTGGTGCTTCCGGATGCCGAAGAGGCTCCGGGCATGCTCAGGGCTTTCATCGTCACCTCCGTGGCGGAACCCGGCGGAGACGAGAGCTTCACCACAGAGACCATCCCCTTCTCCCCTTTCAGCGCCTATGTGGGCATCCGTCTTCCCAAGGACGATTTTCTGGAGACCGGCAAGGAGCATAGCCTCCGCGTCGCCGTGGTGAGTCCCCAGGGCAAACGCCTCAAGGGCCACCAGGTGGAATACCGCGTATTCAAGACCGGCTGGAACTGGTGGTGGGACAACCCGGGAAGCGACCTGGATGCCTATGTGAGCGGCAACTCCGTAAAGACCATCCTCTCCGGCACCTTCACGTCCGGATCCGAAGACAACAGCATCTCCTTCAAGGTGAGCGACGAGGAATGGGGCCGCTACCTCATCCTGGTGCGTGACAAGGAGTCCGGCCATGTGAGCGGACGCCTGTTCACAGCCGATTGGGGAGACTATGAGGGCCGTGCCAACCGCCAGGATCCCGAATCCCTCACCATGCTCCGCTTATCCACCGACAAGCCGAAGTACAAAGCCGGGGAGACAGCCACCGTATTCATTCCCGCCGCAAAGGGCGGTCAGGCACTGGTGTCCCTGGAGAACGCCACCGGCGTCATCCGCCGCGAGTGGGTGAACACCGGAGAGAAGGACACGCCCTGGCGTTTCACCGTAGAGCCTTCCATGGCCCCCAACATCTATGTGCATGTAACGCTCCTGCAGCCCTATGGCAATACGGTGAACGACCTTCCGCTGCGCCTGTACGGCGTGCAGCGCGTCCTGGTCGAGAATCCTGACAGCCACCTGGAGCCTGTTCTGAGCCTTCCCCAGATCATCCGTCCGGAAGAAGAGTTTACCGTGAAGGTGTCTGAGAAGAACGGCAGGCCCATGACCTATACCCTGGCCATCGTGGACGAAGGCCTGCTGGATCTCACCGCCTTCAAGACCCCCGACCCGTGGGCCAAGATGTATCGCAGTGAAGCCCTGGGCGTAAATACCTGGGACCTTTACGACCAGGTCATCGGCGCCTTCAGCGGCCGCTTCTCGCCGCTGGCCGCCATCGGCGGTGACGAGGATGCCGTCCGCAGCGCCCGCAAGGACAACCGATTCAACCCGGTGGTGCTCACCCTCGCGCCCAAGACCCTCCAGAAGGGCAGCGATGTGCTCAAGCTCAAGCTCCCCATGTATGTGGGAAGCG
This sequence comes from uncultured Bacteroidales bacterium, assembly GCA_900320795.1. GTDB lineage: Bacteria > Bacteroidota > Bacteroidia > Bacteroidales > UBA932 > Cryptobacteroides. The sequence continues at coordinate 5,809 of ONTQ01000048.1, read as the reverse complement.
TGCGCGTGATGCTGGTTGCCGGCCATGACGGCGCCTTCGGCAATGCGGAAAAGACCGTTCCCGTACAGAACCCGCTCATGCTGGTGACCACCCTGCCGCGCGTACTGGGCAGCGGCGAGGAAGTGGCCGTTCCGGTGAACGTGTTCGCCATGGAAGATGACGTGAACGAGGCCGAGGTCTCCATCCAGGCCGAAGGACCCGTGACCTTCTCCGGCCCCACGGCCCAGAAAGTGAAGTTCGCCGCCAAGGGGGACCAGCTTATCCACTTCGTGATGAAGGCCCAGGATGCCGAAGGCACCGCCCGCATCAAGGTGAGTGCCAGCGCTAAGGGCCACAAGGCCAGCGAAAGCATCTCCCTGGATATCCAGAACCCGCATGCGGAAATCACGCTCACCGATAACTTTACCCTCTCGCCCGGCGCTTCCCTGCAGCTGAAGCCCGGCATGCTCCAACTTTCCGGATTCCCGGCCCTCGACGCCCGGAGCCTCTACATCCAGATGCGGGACTACCCGTACAACTGTGGTGAACAGCTCAGCGCCCGGGGTCTGGCTCTCCTGCACCTGATGCCGCTCCTGAGTGAGGCCGATGCCGCCGAGGCTAAAGACCTCCTCCCCGGCATCGTGAAGCAGTTGTATGGCCGTCAGCTGGCCGACGGAGGCTTCACCTATTGGAGCGGACCGCAGAGCAATACCTGGGTCTCCTCCATGGCCGGCCTCTTCCTCACGGAAGCCGCAGCCGCCGGCGTGGATGTAAACAAGGGCGTCCTGAAAGCCTGGAAAGCCTATCAGCAGAAACTTTCCAAGAACTTCCGCGTAGCCGCCGGCGATGGCTTTGCCCAGCAGGACGAGGCCTTCCGCCTGTACACCCTTGCGGTGGCGGGCGCCTCCTCGCAGCCCGGCATGAACCGCCTCCGGGAGTCTGACAAACTGAGCACCCAGGCCCGCTGGATCCTGGCATCGGCCTATGCCGTGAGCGGCAAGAAATCGCTCGCCGAAGGCCTCTTGAACGATGCCGGACGCGATTTCCCGGAATACGAGCCTTATAACATCACCTACGGAACGGCCCTCCGCGACCGCTACATGGCCCTGCAGGCGCTGGTACTGACCGGGCGCATCACCGAGGCCCTGTCGCTGGCTACGGAAACCCTGCCGGGACGTTATCTCTCTACGCAGGAAGCCGCCTTTGCCGCCATCGCCTACGGCACGCTGTATGATAAAGTGCCCACCCAGGGCATCAAGGCCGATGTGGACGGCGAAACCCTGTCTTCGGCCAAGAGCAGCCTGATTGCGCCGGCGAAGGGCTCCGTGAAGAACCTCTCCGAAGGGACGCTGTACGGCACGCTGTGCCGGGTGAGCCGCGAGCCCATGAAGGCCCGGGGCAACGGTCTCAAGGTGGAAGTGACCTACACCGGCGAAAACGGCGCCGTGGTCACGCCCGCCTCCCTCAAGCAGGGTACCCGCTTCACCGCCACGGTGAAGGCGACCTCGCTCCTGGCCGGAAAAGACCTGGAACAGTTGGCCTTGAGCCTCCGCATCCCCTCCGGTTGGGAAATCCTGAACGACCGCATGACGGGCGGGGCCGACGGTTCCGAAGGCTACGACCACAAGGACATCCGGGACGACCGGGTGAACTGGTTCTTCGCCCTGCCGGCCGGCCGATACAAGACCTTCACCGTGGGGCTCCGTGCCGCCTACGAAGGCAGCTACGTAATGCCTGCCGTGGTGTGTGAAGCCATGTACGAACCGGCCCTGAACGCCTCCACCGAGGCCGGAACCGCCGTCGTTATCCGATAAGCGATGCCTCCCGAGCACCAAAAGGGCCGTTTTCGTGCACGGGAGGCCGATTTGAGCGCTCTCGTGCACCAGAAGTGGCATTTTGGTGCACGAGAGGTGCTTTTGGGGCTGGCTGGCGCACTGCTGCTGGGCTGGCTTTTCTGTCTGCCGCGGCAACTGTTCAAGGGAACGGTGTATTCCACAGTGGTGGAAAGCGCGGAAGGGGAACTGCTGGGCGCCCGCATCGCAGATGACGGCCAGTGGCGTTTTCCTCCGGCCGATACCGTTCCAAGCCGCTTTGCCACCGCTTTGGTGCAGTTTGAAGACCGGCAGTTCTGGTGGCATCCGGGAGTGAACCCCGTGGCGCTGGTGCGGGCGGCAGTGGACAATGCGAAAGCCGGACACGTGGTGAGCGGCGGCAGTACCCTCACCATGCAGGTGATCCGCCTTTCCCGCGGGAAGGAGCGCACCCTTTGGCAAAAAATCATCGAGGCCGTGCAGGCCACCCGGCTGGAACTCCGCTACAGCAAACGCCACATCCTGGCCTTATATGCCGCCCACGCGCCCTTTGGCGGCAATGTGGTGGGACTGGAAGCGGCGGCATGGCGCTACTTCGGCCGGCCGGCTTCCGAACTGTCCTGGGGAGAGGCCGCTACCCTGGCCGTCCTGCCCAACGCACCGGCTTCCATGCACCCCGGACGCAACCGCGAGCAACTGCTGGAAAAACGCAACCGCCTGCTGGAAAGACTCCTGAAGCACGGAGACATCGATGCCGACACCTACGAAGCGGCCCTGGCCGAAGAATTGCCCGAAGCGCCGCTCCCCCTTCCCGCCTGGGCGTCCCACTATGTAGAACACTGTCCCCGTGGAGAGCGCACGCGAACGGACATCCGCCTGCCGCTGCAGAAAGCGGTGGAAGCGGCCGTGGACCTGCGCTCCGACGACCTGTCCCGCGAAGGCGTGGCCGACATGGCCGCCCTGGTGATCGACAACCGCAGCGGCGCCATAGTGGCCTATGTGGGAAATGCCTCTGGACGCTGCTGCCCGACGTGCCCGTGAATCTGGGCGGCTTCGCCCCGCAGAACTTCGACCGCCAGTTCTATGGCGCGGTGCCGGCCGACGAAGCCCTGGCACGCTCCCTCAACGTGCCGTCGGTGTTCCTCCTGAGGGAGTACGGCGTACCCAAGTTCCACGCCCTCCTGCAGAAGGCCGGCCTCACCACCCTCACCCACGATGCCTCCTGGTACGGACTGTCCCTCATCCTCGGCGGCGGCGAGGCCCGCCTCACTGAAATCACCGCAGCCTACAGCGCCCTCGTGCGCAGTTACCTCTCTTCCGACGAGCGCGGGGCAAAAAATGACGTGCGAGGGGCAAAATCGACCCTTTTTGCCCCTGGGAAGGCCAAAAATGACGAGCGAGGGGCAAAATCTACCCTTTTTGCCCTTGGGAAGGCAAAAAATGACGAGCGAGGGGCGAAATCGACCCTTTTTGCCCCGGGGAAGGCAAAAAATGGCGAGCGCGGGGCAAAATCCGCCCTTTTTGCCCCTGGGAAGGCAAAAAATGGCGTGCGCGGGGCAAAATCGACCCTTTTTGCCCCGGGGGAGGCAAAAAATGACGTGCGAGGGGCAAAATCCGCCCTTTTTGCCCCTGGGGAGGCGAAAAATGACGTGCGAGGGGCAAAATCCGCCCTTTTTGCCCCGGGGGACTGGAATCCGGTGGCGCTATGGTACACCTTCGAGGCGCTGAAGGAAGTGAATCGGCCTGATGAACTGGACTGGCGGCTGATCAGGAGCGTGCGCAAGGCGGCCTGGAAGACCGGCACCAGTTACGGTTTCCGCGATGCGTGGGCCGTGGGCATGACGCCGGAGTACACGATTGGCGTCTGGGCCGGCAATGCCGAGGGGCAGGGCGTTCCCGGCCTCACCGGCGCCCGCGCGGCCGGTCCGGTGCTCTTCGACATCCTGAACCTGCTGCCTGCTTCCGAAGGCTGGTTCGAGATGCCCGATCAAGCAGGGCATGAGAATGGCGTCGCGCCCGACCTGAACGGGGGGGGCATCGGCCACGGAGCCGTCTGGGCCAGCGTGTGCCGGGAATCAGGCCATCTGGCGGGACCGGACTGCCCGGATCCGGAGGACATCCTTATCCCGGCGGCGGGCATGGAGACAGAACCCTGCCCCTATCACAAGAATGGAGAATTCGTGCTGCCGCCCGCCATGGAATGGTTCTATCGGCCTCACCATCCGGAATACACCGGCGCCCGGAAAGCCTCCGCCGACAACGAAATCCAGTTCATCTATCCCTCCCCCGGCAGCACCCTTTACATTCCCCGGCAGATGAGCGGCGCAGTGGAAGGTGTCGTTTTCCGCGCCGCCCACCACAAGGCCGATGCCACCCTCTGGTGGCACCTGGACCACACCTACGTGGGCGAAACCCGCTTCATCCACGAACTTCGTCTGGCTCCCGCCCCGGGAAAACATACCCTCACCGTCGTGGACGATGAGGGTAATACTGCTTTTGTAAGGTTTACGGTAGCGGAATAGACTATTCCACGTAGTGGACAGTCCAGCCGGCAGGGACGATCTTGTTCCAGCTGCTGGTGTAATTGGTAATGGGATTGAGCGACTTGTCCATCCAGAGTTCACCGCTCGCAGCAACGCCGCCGCACCAGTTGGTGCCGTCGGAGATGAAGGCGTCATCGCGGTAGTTCTGCGTGCCGAGCATCTTGATGTAGTTTATCTTCGCGCAGCCGTAGAACATTCTCTGGTAGCATCCCTGGGCAAGTTTCGTAGCCGCCAACACATGGGCATTTTCCAGACTGGCGCAGTTGTAGAACATATTGCGGTAGCAAGTCTTGCCGAGGTTTGTAGCCGGCAGCAGCTGAGGGCCGCGCTTCAGGTTGGTACAGCTGTCGAACATAGACTTGTAGGCATTCTCCGCGACCGACAACATCGGAATCTCCAGGTTATAAGCATCGACAAGATTCGTATTCGCCTTCAAGAAGTCCAGGAATGTAGCACCGGTAATCGTAGAGCCCTCTGTCACATAACTGTCACCGACCACCAGGGAGGCAAGGTTTCCACCGACTTCGAACTTGCCGCCCGAGCAGGAGAACCGGCCCTGGGGATTCCAGGACGGCGGGCATATCTAGGATTTACTCGGTGTAATCTACAACCGTCCAGCCGGAGGGGATACCGTTGGCGTTCCTGGGATAAGTTACCTCCGGCGCTTTGTAGAACGTTCCCTTGGCCGGAACGCCCGACATCCACTCTGTTATACAACCAGACGCTGAAATAGACGTAGCCAAACAGACAACAGTCTTAATGCCAGAGCTAGAAAACATCTGCCTGTAACAATCCTGAACAAGCGTCTTGGCCGGCAATACAGGCGCCTTGGTGAGCACCTTACACTCTCTGAACAGTTCTCGATAGCAATCCAGTGTCAGTTCCGCTGCATTTAATTCAATACCGCTGGCATCAGCCAGGTTGGAGCACTTGCGGAACATATTGTAGCAACACTTCTCTGCAGTTTCTTCCACAGTGAATACAGGTGCCGTAGTCAAGCTGGTACAATTATGAAACATTCGCATATAGCACCTCTTGGAAAGCTTTTTAGCTGGAAGAATCAACGGGTCATCCGGGTCAATATCAATATAATTGACCACAGTTCCCCCTCTGGAAAAAGCGCCCTGAAAAGCACTCTCTGAAAGATTCTCCTTATCACTTAGCAAGCTCATTACACTACCGGAGATATAACATAAGGCACTAGCCCTGAAGATGGGTTTATCCTCAGCGTTCCACCATTGATCATTTGCTTTTTCATTTTTATAATTGAGACGATTCCCCTTTATGCAGGCTACATCTCCTTTATTCAAAGTAAAAGCTTTGGTGTATTGAATCCAAGTATCCCCATAATCCAGACTATACTCAATACCAGAATCCGAATAATTATAGTTGAACGTTATGGTAGTATTATTTTTGGTAGCCTCTATGCGGAAAAGATCACTCGGAAGCGCAGAACGGGAGATTGAATAATATGTG
>ONTQ01000056.1 GCA_900320795.1 uncultured Bacteroidales bacterium | reverse complement strand
CCTTTCTCTAATAAATGCATGTAGCGTAGCAACTGCTCATAATTGTGTTTCATAACAAAACCCCGAAAGTTTTTTGTCTAACTTTCGGGGTTCATGTCACTTTTGAGTCACCTTCTTTGTTATGTTGTTACGCCGGAACGCCGTACTCCGAAATGGTTGCTGCAGAGAGTTTTGCCTTTACATAACTTGTGTAACACAAACCGGTATCACAGATCATCCCATTTACTACTATAAGGAGTGAGTATTTTTTGTGGAATCTGGAGTTCGGATGCAACCTTGCGCCAGTCTTTGACTGCAGTGCGTACCTCCTCTACGATTTTGGCTGCTTCTTTCTGTTCAATCATATAGTTGCCTGAAGCCGATAGCAGGGCGTTGATGTCTGACTGCTCCGTGTACTGGTCAATGAGCAGGCATTGGTGCGACTTGACTCCAGGGTTAATATCGTATGCCGGAGAGAGAGTCCACCCCTTAGGGGTAAGCAGGAAGCCGTGGTTACGGAAGTGGTCATCGGTGTTGCCGAACAGCACATTGAAAGCAACTCTTCGGTAGAGTTCCCTGAGGTTATGACCGACATCCACACATCCCTGCAGGATGAAATCAACGATGTCCAGATAGCCGTTACCCGTACTGCTGCCGGCTCCGTCATCCAAGCCAAGCAACGACATCGCAGAAGCGAAATGTATGCGCCTGCCATCTGATGTCCTGTCGAATCGCTCGGAAAGTAACAGGTCGCGGCTTCTTGAAATCCTGATGGTACGGGTTTTAGCGACATTGATACCGGCAGCAGCTGCCACGCGATGGGAAAAGTGCTCTATGAGTTCTGTATTCTCCAAGTCCTTTCGGGACGGGAATTTTGCAACATAGAGTTTGCCGTCGGTATCGATTATGTTTGCTTTTGGCCGGGCGCCGCCAAGCGAAGATCCGGGGTCAATCAGTTGATCCAGCCAGCGCCGATCAGGCAATTCGTTTCGTTCTTCCGCCAACTCAATCTCGCGGCAGGCATCACACAGGGCGTGAAGGCTCTCAATGGGAGGGACAAGATATTTGGCACCAGCATTTATGTAGTCATTGCTGTCTTCGCTCTTGTAGCGAATGCCGCCCATACGAGTGAAGTCCTCAATGCCTGTGAGGTAGTCATAATTCGTGAGCATTCGCACAGGCCTTCCCTCTGACTGTGCCATAAGGCGCTCCCTGCGGTCTAACAAGAGACGGCCCCAACGGTCTGGGAATGAATCTTTGATGAAGCCAAAGACGCTGTCAGCGCCACGAGGATGCTGCAATGCGGGGGCGTTGATAAGATCGCCGCTCAATACAAGTCCACCATGCTGCACCAGCCACTCACGCGAATACTCAAAGACAAAGTGGTCTTTGCCCCGGACGTGTTCGTAGCCCAATGTGCCAATCTCTTGCGGGGATGCAAGGAAGTCGAAATCGGCGTAAACAGTAATCCTTTTCATTTTCTCAGCAATTCAGCGTCTTGAAGTTGGCGACCGAGCACATCGTCGGCAGCCAGCAACGAGATGTCTTTTTCCAGATTCAAAGCAAAGAGAACGCGCGCATAGATGCCCATAGACACCCTGGGGTCGCCATGCTCCACTTTAGAGACAGTCAGACGTGTTACAGTTGCCCTGTCTGCAATATCCTGCATAGAGAGATGTCTGCGCTTACGTGCCAGCATAATCTGCTCACCCATAAGCTGCAGTTGCTGAGTCAATGCCCTCGGCATCATTTTTCCAAATGTGTTCTTGCTCATGTTTGTTATTTATCGCATGCAAAAATATAAAATAATGTTTAATATAACAAACAAATAAAAAGGCAGGTTCAAGAAGGAAGGCGCGGGTGAGATGCTCAAACGATGTTTCGTATAATTCAATCCATTCCTTCCAAGAAAGCAGAGCCTTTCAAGCAGTGGATGGCCCGTGTGGCAAGTGAAAGGATTGACGAGATTCAAGACCCGGAACTGGCCATACTGAGGGGCGCGTAACGGCGTCCTTTTCTTATGCTTGCGAGACTTGAAAGATTACAATTCTTTATAGAATGAACTGCCAGGTGTCCAGTTCCATGTTGCCGGAGATGACAATATAAAGAGTATGGGTCCCGTCTTCCAGGGTACAGGATACTTCCTGGTCGGTCCAGTCATCTCCTGTCCCTGAAAAGGAGGCAAAGTCAGAAGCATCCTGTTTGTCCAGACGGAAAGCGATTCTTCCTTTCCCTTTAAGGCGGCAGGAAAGGGTCTGTCCACCGGAAGTGAACGACACGTCGCGAACTTCAATAATACCGGTCTTAGGCTTGTTGGCGGTGATGCAGGGAGTGCCCCTGGCCGCAGTCATATGACCAGGCTTATCAGTGGCTTTGAATATGATGCCCAGTGTGGCCGCAGACGTCGCGGCAGACTGCTTAGCATAGGGATCCAATTTTTTGATGGCACTTATGCCCTTCTTGGTGGGAATGCACTCATGGATAACCACATTCTGCTCGTCCACCTCAATCTCATCGACATAGATACTGCGGAAGCCGCCGTCGGAACCCAGGCAGGACTGCATCAGGTTGGTCTGGTAGAACAGGTACCACTTCCCTTTGTATTTGTGCAGGTGAGTGTGGTTGTTTGTGTAGCCCATATTGTTCTCGCCAGGATTCTTGAAATAGTTGGCGCCGTAGGTCCAGGAATCCGTAACCAGCGGGGTTTTGCTGGTAAAGTAATTCATACTGCACATAGTGGGCTTTGTACCGCCCCAGGACCACGGGGAGTGATCGCTCCAATCATTGTTGTACGTGTAGACATATGTTCCGTTGATGAAATTGAGCTCATTGGCCTCGAAATGATAGAAAGAGGGTAATTTAACGGGTTTCCCTTCAATGGAAGTAAGATCGGGATTCAACTTGGCAATCCAGCCCTGTCCGCTGCCGAATGCCACCCAGGCATCGCCGTTGTCATCCACCACGGCTCCAGGGTCAAAGATGGCGCCACTGCCCTTAACTGTCTCATTGTTTCCGTCAATCAGGCTGGTATTCAGCGGAGATGTCCAAGGCCCCACAGGCGACTTGGATTGAAGGACCCCCGTGCCCCAGCCACTGTTGGAGAAGTAAAGGGAGAAAAGCGTACCGCCGTCAGATTGGGGAACACTGATGACGCTGGGAGCCCAGGACGCAATGATCCATGGGGCAATCTCCCCAACAGGAATCAGTCCGTGGTATGTCCAGTTTACCATATCATCAGTTGACATTATCACCAGGGACTTGATTCTCTCATAGGTGTTGCTTTGAGCCTCCTCATATTGCTGGTGATCGTTGGTGCCGTAGACATAGAGGCGTCCGTCGTATTCTATAGCCGTAGGGTCGGCGCAGAACTGAAAGTCCAACAATGGGTTCGCCATGCCTGTCCCCAGCTTCAGTGACGTCACTACGGTGGTTTTGGATGGATCATCTGGTTCTTCAGGCATTTCCGGTTCAGCGCCATCCTGATTGATGGTGAACAGAAGATCAGAGGCGTTCCCACATTTAATAATGAGCGTCGCAGTACGGGAATCTGCAGAATCGTTCCGGGCCACAGTGACGGAGAGGGTGTATGTGCCAGCTTCCTGACCTGCGTACGGTTCCACGGAAAGCCATCCCGGGGGACCTGAATATGAAACATAGCTTCTCCAGGCCTCCGAAGAAGTAAAGGAAATGTTTCCAATCCGGTTTTCGTCCGCGCTCAGGGAATAGGAAGTAGACCCGCCGGTTTGTGTGAGAGTGGTGGATACCTTATCTCCAGCAGTCTCCTTTCCTCCAGAACAACCGGACAGCAAAGAAATGATCAAGGCGGCGAAATACAATATCAGTCGCTGCATATGTCTGTGATCAACTTGCTCCTAAGATAGGCGAATCGCCTTAGAATAAGATTGCCTACAAATCTTTAAGACCTTTTTTGATGTCTCTTAAATTCATATCTCTCTGAATAAATTCGGTGCAAAGATAGCAATTTTATTTGAAACGGGGAAGACTTGCTTTTTAATCGAATAATGCATAGATATGTATCCGGTTAAGGTATAGGTGGTGAATTTCTCTGCTTCATATACTTTTGCGTCATTTGCTCTTTCCGCTTTTAGGAGGGGTATAGCAATCTTGTGACCTGCAGCGGCGGATTACCGATTTGGTTGAGGAGAGGCAGCTGTATCTCGTCAAAGACCTAAAGATATCGGCCTGCATCAATGGGCAGATGGGTGTCTCCTTCCCGGAATTCATTGCCGGATACCGGGTCGCACATGCACAGAAATTGATGCGCGAGCACCCCGAGATGCATTCCGTGGAGGTCTGGGAAGCCTCTGGCTTCAACAACGAAAAGACTTTCCTGCGCTGCTTCCGTTCGCAGACGGGAATGACTCCCGCAGCGTGGAAAAAGAAAGGCCCCAAGGTTTCCAAATAACCTCAGGGCCGTCATTCTTCCGTGCATTTTAGAGCGTGGAATATCAGCTCCGTCGCGCAAAGACGTCCTGACGGAAATTCCATCCGATTCTGGTAGCGGCTAATACGGGAAGGCGTAGTCGTAATCGGCCCCGCCGGCACCGATGCGGAAGGTATGCACTTCGCGGGTGGCCGGTTTCACCGCCACGACATCGATGCAGAGGGTTTGCCTGTAGTCAAAGAAAGCATGCTTCTGTCCGGGTATCATGAGGTCCGGGCTCACCCAGCCGTATCCCTGGGAAACATAGTAGTTTACGCCGTCTGCCACTTCATGGAAGTTCACATGGGTGTCTCCCGTGAACAGGCCTACCAGGTTCACTTTCTCCTTATAGGAGGCCAGAAAATCCATCATCTTGGAAGACTGTTCCTTTTTCACAGGGTTCATGGAAACCATGTTCCAGATACCCAGCGGATGGGGCATCCAGTGGGAAAGAAGCAGCACATGCATGTCGGAAGGAGTCTGGTCCAGCACCCCGGCGAGCCACTCCAGTTGAGGGTCTCCATAGGAATAGTAGTATTCTCCCTTGGTGGCGCTGGATTCGCTGTTGAGGAAAATCACCCGGAAATGCTTCTGGGGGATGTCCAGATAGCCGTAGGTTTTCCCCGGAGTGAGATGGAGATTTCCTCCGGCCTTGGCCTCCCAGGGCTTCTGGAAGAAAGCGGACAGATACTCTTCCGTGAGCCAGCGGCCGGCGCCGCCGTCCCAGTCGTGGTTGCCGGGCGCGTAAACCCAGACGCCTTCGTACCGGAGCATTCCTTCCTTGATTTTGTCCAGGACAAAGCGGGCATAGGTGGAATCCACCGTCGCGGGGTAGGCATTCAGGCCGATGTCTCCCAGGTTGGCCATAAAATCGGCCCCGAACATCTTGGCTGCCGTGGCGGCATACCCTACATGCTTGTAGGTGAAGTTCCCGGCGGTATGGACGTCCGTAATGATGGGGAACACCACCGTTTCGTCTTCTCCCTTCCACTCCTGGAAACGCTTCAGGGCCTCACGCACCTGCGGCTTCACAAACTGATTCCGGCTGGTAAGCTTGTCTTCCCGGCGGAGCATCTCGTTGTTGTATTCCCGCTCCGGGATGGTGGGAGTGGAATACTTGAAAATGAGGCTCTGTCCCTTGTCGAAGTCGAAGAATTCAATCTTGAGCCGATGTTGTCCTTTGCCCAGGTCTTTGGACGCTTTCTTCTCGATGGGACCATGGGCTCCGTCGTTCTCAATCAGGAGTTCATCGTCGATATACAGTTTGCTGCCGTCGTCCGTGGTGAGGGTAAAGGAATACGTTTCCTCCGTTTTCACTTCCAGAGGCGCTTCGAACAGGGCGCAGAAATGATTCTTGGTGTCGTCAAGGTCCATCAGGTCCAGGTTCCATTTGGTTCCCTGTACGGCCGGTTCTCCCAGCGTGGAGAAGTCCGGCAGGTGTCTCTCGGGCCAGTCATACCAGACTTTGTAACTGACCTCGGGTTGGGGGGAGCAGGCGGCCAGGGCCAGCAGGGCTCCCAGCGCAAAGAGGATTCTTCTGTTCATGGTGTTATCGTTCATGGGTTATTGTCTGACGGGTTCGCAGGCCCGGCTTACCGGGTAATTCCTGCCTTTGTTCAGTGTGAGGGGAAGCGAAGCGGCGGGTTTGCGGCAATCGGCCCCGAAATAGACGGTGTAAGTACCCTTGGCGGTTTCCCAGCGGGAAAGAGCGGCGTTGAAGGATGCCAGATCCCTCACGGGGAAGAAGCATTCCACCACCTGGCTTTCTCCGGGCTGCAGAAGCCGGGTTTTCCCGAAGGCCCTCAGTTCCCGCTCCGGCTTGTGGGAAAAACCGCCGAGGGGCGCATGGACATAGATGCCGACGGCCTCTTTTCCGGCCACGGCGCCCGTATTGGTCACGGTAATGGAGGCTTTCACCCTGTCTCCCACCTGCTTTACCACGGGACGGGAATAGGCAAAGGTGGTGTAACTCAGACCGAAGCCGAAAGGATAGGATTCCTCCTGCCCGTGGGTTACGAAATGGCGGTAGCCCACATAGATTCCTTCGGTGTAGTCTGTGTAACTGATGTTTTTGGGGTCCATTCCGCGCCTTTCCGGGTGCACGGCACTTTCATTGGCCTTTTCGCTGACGAAATGATATGGGAAGTCTTCGGCCCCGGCGATATCGAAATAATCCTGGGGGAAGGTCATGGGAAGCCTTCCGGAGGGATTCACCCGGCCCGTGAGGACATCGGCGATGGAATGGCCGCCTTCCTCTCCGGGGAGCCAGGCGCAGAGGATGGCGTCCGGAAGGTCTTTCCAGGAGGCCGTTTCCACTACGCCGCAGACGTTCAGGACCACCACCACCTTCTTGCCGGCGGCGTGGAAGACCTCGCAGACGTTTTCCAGAAGGTTCACTTCCTCTTCCTGCAGCAGGAAATCCTCCTCCAGAATCCGGTCCCTGGCCTCTCCGGAAACGCGTCCCAGGGTGATAATGGCGACATCGGCGTCTTTTTCCACCTGCTCCACGAGGCGGCGGGTGATATCCAGTTCCGGCTTTTGCGGCAGGCCCACATGCACGTTCACTTTGTGGTTCAGGGTAAGGTCCGCTTCGATGAAACGGGCATATCCCCGGTACAGTTTCTCAAGCCCGGAGTTCAGCGAAAAACCGGCTTCCTTCAGCGCATCGTCCACCTGGGCCACATAAGGGCAGGTGACGAACGCGGCGCCGTTTCCACCGGGGATGAGGTCGTAGGAATGGATGCCGAACAAAGCGGCCCGGGAAGGAGCGAGCGGGAGGACGCCCTCATTTTTCAGGAGCACCATCCCTTCGGTCGCAAGGGTGCGCGTCAAGGCGGCATGGGCCTCCAGATCGGGCTTCAGCGGGGGTACATAGTCTCTTCTCTGGAAAGAGATGGATTTGGTCACCAGTTCCAGGACCTTGGAGGCGGCAAGGTCCAGGTCTTCCATGGCAAGGCTTCCGTCTTCCAGACTGGCCAGGATGTGCTCCGTCTGGCTGTACATGCCTCCCATGAACAAATTGGATCCGGCGTGGAGCTGCCGGGGCGTATTTCTTTTTCCCGTCCAGTCCGTGACCACCAGGCCCTTGTAGCCAAAATCTTTCCGGAGGATGTCGGTAAGAAGGCCGTAACTCTCCTGGGTATATTCTCCGTTCAGGTAATTGTAGGAGGCCATCACCGTCCAGGGGGCCGATTCCCGCAGGCAAATCTCAAAGCCCCGGGTGTATAGCTCCCGCAGCGTGCGGGTGTCCATCCGGGAATCTCCGTCCAGGCGGTTGGTTTCCTGGTTGTTGGCGGCAAAATGCTTGGCCGATGTGCCGATTCCCGTCTGCTGGACTCCATTGATGTAAGCGGCCGCAATGGAACCGCTCAGGAGCGGGTCTTCGGAAAAATACTCGAAATTCCGTCCGTTCAGGGGGTTACGGAGAAGATTCATGCCCGGGGCCAGAATCACATCCCCTCCCATATCCCGGGTTTCCTCGCCGATGCCTTGGCCCACGCGGAAGGCGGTTTCCCGGTCCCAGGACGCCGCCACCAGAAGGCCGGTGGGGAAACAGGTTGTGAAACGGTCTTCAAGCCTTACGCCTACCGGTCCGTCCATCATGACCACGGAGGGAATCCCATACTGCGGGAAAGGATGCGTAAGGCCGCCGGTTCCCGGAAGACCCGGGTTATATCCTTCGCAGGCACTGTTAAACCCCACCACCAGCAGGGCTTTTTCCCGGGGACTCATGGCCTTCACCACTTCGGAGATGTTGTCTGCGGTCAATTGGGGCTGTGCCCACAGGTTGGCTGTCGCAAGCAGGCAGGCCAGAAACAAGACTTTGGCTTTCATAATTCTTCTATTTGAACAGCGCCCTCACCAGGGCTGGGATATCGGCCACTTTTACCACTTCGATTCCTTCGGGCTTTTGGTCAAAGTGGGTATAGGAACTTACAAAAATGCGACGGAAGCCCACGCGGGCGGCTTCCGTGGCACGGCGGGCAGCCTGGGAAACGGGCCGGATTTCTCCGCTGAGGCCCACTTCGCCGGCAAAGCAGACATCGGCCGGAATGGGATAGTCGAAGTTGGAGGAAAGTACGGCACAGATGACGGCAAGGTCGCAGGCGGGGTCTGTGATGCGCAGGCCGCCGGCCATGTTCAGGAACACGTCTTTCTGGCCCAGTTTGAAACCCGCCCGCCGTTCCAGTACCGCCAGGAGCATATTCAGGCGCCTCACGTCGAAGCCCGTAGCGCTGCGCTGCGCCGTTCCATAGACGGCCGACGACACCAGCGCCTGCACTTCGAAAAGGAACGGCCGGTTGCCGTCCAGCATGGCCGATATGGCCGTGCCGCTGAGGCCTTCCTCGTGCATGGGAATGAGCATCTCGGAAGGGTTGGCCACTTCCCGGAGGCCGGTCCCCGTCATTTCGAAGACGGCCAGTTCGGAGGTGGAGCCAAAGCGGTTCTTGATGCTTCGCAGGACGCGATACGCGCCGCGGTTTTCCCCTTCGAACTGCAGCACAACATCCACGATGTGTTCCAGAATCTTAGGGCCAGCAATGGTGCCCTCCTTGGTGATATGGCCGATGAGGAGCACCGGAATGCCGGTGGATTTGGCAAAACGGAGCAGTTGGGCCGCCACTTCCTTGATCTGGCTCACGCTGCCGGCCGTGGAATCCACATGCTGGCAGTACATGGTTTGGACGGAGTCCACGATCATCAGATCCGGGGCCGTTTCTTCGGCCTCCTTCAGGATTTCGCCCATGTCCGTTTCGCTGTAAATGAGAATGCCGGAAGCATCGCCGCCCAGACGGTCGGCCCTCATTTTCACCTGCTTGACGCTTTCCTCGCCGGTGACATAGAGGGTCTTGAGCCCCGGCATATGCAGCGGCAACTGGAGGGAAAGGGTACTTTTGCCGATGCCGGGTTCACCGCCCATCAGAACCAGCGACCCTTTCACGATGCCGCCGCCCAGGAGGCGGTCCACCTCGGCGCTGCCCAGGGACAGGCGGTCTTCCTGCGTGGTGGACACATCTTTCAGCGCCTGCGGCTTCCGGGACCCGCCGGGCACCGTCATCGCCGCAGCCTTGCTGCCGCCGGTCACCACTTCCTTTTCCACCATGGTGTTCCACTCCCCGCAGGCGGGGCACCGGCCCATCCATTTGCTGTATTCATTGCCGCAGTGGCTGCAGAACCACACGGACTTGGTCTTCTTAACACTTGTTGCCATAGCATCACAAAAATAGCGATATTTTTTGATAATTCGGGGAAATCCCTTACTTTTACGGCATTATGAAACGATTGCTTTTACTCTCCATTGCCCTTTTGGCAGGCTTGGGCCTTTTCGCCCAGAATACGACGGAAGAAGACCCCGACCTCCAGTATGCCACCACGCTCTTGAAGCCCGGCACGCCCGTTCCGGATTTCACCCTGGACGATGTGACCGGAAAGCCCGTAAGTATCAAGGATTTCCTGGGAAAGAAAGTGGTGCTTGTCTTCTGGGCCTCCTGGTGTCCCGACTGCCGTGAGGAAATTCCGCTCCTCAAGAAGATGCAGGCCAAGGCCGATCCTGAAAAGGTGGCCTTCGTGTCCGTTTCCTTCGACCGAAAGGAAGAAACCTGGAAGAATTTTGTGCGGGAAAACCAACTGGGCGGCGTCCAGCTCTTCGACGCAGCCGGCAAGAAAGACTCCACCGTGGGCACGGACTACGGTGTAAAATGGATTCCCGCCCTCTATCTCATCGACGAGAAGGGCAAGGTTCAACTGGCCACCGTAGTGGCCCGGAAAGTGGCCGATGCGCTGAATTAAGCCAGGTCTCCGTAATCTTCCTCTGAAACAGGGCCGAACCAGTTCTCAAGTTGCTGTTTGGCCTTTTCTTTTATGGCGGGCGTGATGGCCGTGAGGACGTACATGACCGCGGCGAGGAGGGCGCCCCAGTCATCGGCCAGGCCGGCGGCGGGAATCAGGTCGGGAATGAGGTCGGCCGGGAGGATCAGATAGCCCAGGGCCCCGCCGATGACCGCCTTGTACTTGGTGGGCGTCGCGGGGTCTATGAGGGTATAATACAACACCAAAGCATAATAGACGGTTTTGGCGCCTGCCTTTTTGGCAAGTTTCTGAATCTTTTTCCAGAAAGAGCCTTCCGAGAAGTGTTTCTGGAACTGCGGAAGTTTGTCCGAAGAAAGCATCTTGTCCATGTTCAGTGTTTTTTTGGTATCTTTGCAAAAATCGTGTCAAACATGGATATTCGGATAGGAAATGGTTATGATGTGCACGCGCTGGCCCCGGGGCTGCCCATGTGGCTGGGCGGTGTGCGCATTCCTTCGGAGACCGGCTTCGTGGCCCATTCAGACGGCGACGTAGCCATTCACGCCCTCTGTGACGCCCTGCTGGGCCGTGGCCCATTCAGACGGCGACGTAGCCATTCACGCCCTCTGTGACGCCCTGCTGGGCTGCCTGGCGCTGGGCGATATCGGCCATTTGTTTCCGGACACGTCCGACGAGTGGAAGGGCGTGGACAGCAAACTGCTGCTGGAAAAAGTGGCAGCCCTGGTCCATGAAAAGGGCTATACGGTTGGGAATGTGGACATTACCATCGCCCTGCAAAAGCCCAAACTGGCCCCCCATATCGCTCAGATGAGAAAGGTCCTCGCCGGCATACTCTGCATCGGCGAAGACCGTGTTTCCGTAAAAGCCACCACCACTGAGCGCCTGGGCTTCGTGGGCCGATGCGAAGGCTGCGAAGTGTGGGCTACCGCGCTAATCTGCGGCTAAGCCTTTTCCCTAAGAGGATTTACCAGCCTCTGCCGCCGCCGGGGCCTCCCATGCCGGGACCACCCATGCCGGAGCCGCTGCTGTAGGCGCTCAGGTTCACGGAATTGCCGC
>ONTQ01000129.1 GCA_900320795.1 uncultured Bacteroidales bacterium | reverse complement strand
TAAGCGATGTAGCAGATGGCGATGATGTTGGTCACGAGGGCCAGGGCGCTGATGACAATCATCATGGTAGGATTGGCTGCAACGACAGAAGGATCCACAGTGGTTCCTACGGTTGCGGCTTCGCCGCCGGCTACTTCATAGAGCTTGCTGATGGTATCCACACCTTCGGGATAGAGCACGGTCAGGGTAGCCCAACTGAACCACTGCTGGCCGTTCTTGAAGGTTTCCTGGAACAGCGGGAATACCTGAGCGAACATGCACCAGATGGCCAGGGTGTTGGCGCGGTTCTGGATCCAGCCGCCACGGTTCCACAGGAGGGCAGCCACGGTGGGAGCGAGGAGCAGGGCGATACCGCAGTACCAGCTGTGCGTAGGCAGGCAGTTGTACGTGTAGGCGAAGTTCCAGATGTCGTAGATGACGATGTAAACCCAGGTCATATCGGCCCAGATCATGTCCTTCTTGTCCTTGGAAGGATAGACGTTCCACCAGGCGGTCATACACATGATGTTGATGAGACCGGCGACGCCGTTCATCACATTGTGCCAGCCACCATACTGCCATACACCTTCGGAAGTGAGCCACCACTTGTTCCAGCCCATGACGGCGGATTCGAAGTCGGATACGCAGGCGATGAGGATGTTGATACCGACGATGATGAACGGGAAGGGTTTGAACCAGTGCTTGGCACCGATGCCCCATTTGTACTTGATCATCATGAAGCCGATACACCCGGCCGTGGCAGCATACAGTTTGGCGTAGTGGAACCATCCCTGCATGTAAACATGGGTCTGGTTTTCAAGCGCCCACTGGCTTCCGTTGCGTACACCGAACCAAATGGCGAGGAAATAAACGGTCAGGGCCAGAGGAATGGCCAGGAAAGTGATGATACCGCCCAGTTTGGTGCGACGGGCGAACTCGTTGAGGAGAATCAGGCCCAGAAGGACCACGATGAGCATTCCCCACTGAGAAAGGGCATTAGCCCCATAAACTTGGAAAAACATTGTTTGTTGGTTTTAGTTATTGAGTTGTTTGGAAACTTTTCTGTCTTTGGCAACTGCCCATACGGCCCAGGCTGCGATGAGGATGAGTGCCATGGGGACGCCTACCGTCAGGATTTCCCTGAGCATGACCGAGGCGCCGCCGCTTTCACCCAGGGCCGTGAAGAAGGGAAAGGCCCAGGTGAGTTCTCCGTTGATGACATGATCCACGATGAGCATGAGGGTTCCGCCCCAAAGCATCTTCTCCAGGTCCGGAAGATGATGCAGGAAAGGGGAAGATCCGGGAGCCTTGACGGCCTTGACGTGGGTCTTCCGGATGGCTGTGGTGGCGATTGCTGCCACCAGTGGAGCAATAAAACAAGACATAATCTTATTCGTTAGGTACTTCTATCTCTTTGATTTCAACTTCGTTACCCCGCAGAAGGTAGGTGTGCTCGCTTCCGCAGCAGGGACATTTTTTCCCGTGGGCAACCGTTCCGTATTCCGAATGGCAGTCTTCGCAGTAAGTGACGGCGGGTAGATAATCCGGAATGATGGTGGAAACTTCGCCGATGTTCATCACCACGCCGGAAACCTTTTGGACACTGTGCTCCAGGGCAGCCTGCTTGACATCCCGGATAATGTAGAAAACGATGCCCAGTTCGTGCATTACTTGTTCTTTTTGAACAGGATGTTACCGGTTCGCTTAATCATGTACGGGAGGATACCGCCGAACTTGTCTTCGGAGGTGCGCATGACGCTGGCCTCGGGATGGACGCGATGCAGATGGATGGCGTCGAAACCGCATTTGGTGGTGCAGACGCCGCAGCCGATACACTTGTTTTCGTCCACGACGGAAGCGCCGCAGCCGAGGCAGCGGGCCGTCTCTTTGCGGACCTGCTCTTCGGTGAGGGTTCCCTGGTATTCCTGGAATTTACCGGCTACGGGTACTACGCCGGGATCCTGGCGGGAGCCGTTGTCATAACTCTCCACCACGATATCCTTCTTGTTCAGTTCAATGAAATCTCTCCGGTTGCGGCCGATGGTCATGTGCCCGTGCTGGACAAAGCGGTGCAGGGATTCTGCGGCTTCCTTGCCGGCGGCGATGGCGTCGATGGCGAACTTGGGACCGGTGAACACGTCTCCGCCTACGAAAATGTCGGGCTCGGCCGTCTGGTAGGTGAGTTTGTCGGCGATGGGATATACCCCGCGGAAGAATTCCACCTTGGTGTCTTTCAGAAGGTCTTTCAGGAGCACCGTCTGGCCGATGGCGAAGATGACCATGTCTGCATCCAGGCTGATGGTATCGTTCTCGTCATAGGTGGGCGCGAACTTGTGCTCGGCATTGAATACCGAGGTGCATTTCTTGAAGACGATGCCGGTGACTTTGTCTGTTCCAAGCACTTCCTTGGGGCCCCAGCCGGGGTTCAGGACCACGCCGTCTTCGCGTGCTTCGGCCCTTTCTTCCAGGGAAGCAGGCATGATGTCCTCGGTTTCCAGGGAAAGCATGGTCACCTGGGAGGCACCGCTTCTGATGGCCACGCGGGCTGCATCGATGGCCACGTTGCCGCCGCCCACGACGACCACCTTGCCCTCCACCTTCACGTTTCCGCAATTGGCCTTGTGCAGGAAGTCGATGGCGGTGGTGGTGCCGCTGAGCGTTTCTCCGGGGATGCCGGGAAGGCGGCCGCCCTGGCAGCCGATGGCCACATAGAAGCCCTTGTAGCCTTGTTCGCGGAGTTGGGCGATGGTGATGTCCTTGCCCACTTCCACGCCGGTGCGGATTTCCACGCCGATTTCTTTCATGATGTCAATCTCGGCCTTTAGGACGTCCTTGCCCAGTTTGTAGGAAGGAATGCCGTAGCGGAGCATGCCGCCGGGCTCTTCGTTACGCTCGAACACGGTGGGCTTGTAACCCATCGTGCCCAGGTAGTAAGCGCAGGAAAGGCCGGCCGGGCCACCGCCGATAATGGCAATCTTTTCTTCCCAACGGTCTTGTACGTTGGAGCAGATGTTAACTTCCGGGACGAAGCGCGTATCGGCATGGAGGTCTCTTTCCGCAATGAATTTCTTGACGGCGTCGATGGCGACGGCGCGGTCGATGGTGCCGCGGGTGCAGGCATCTTCGCAGCGGCGGTTGCAGACGCGTCCGCAGACGGCCGGGAACGGATTCTCGCGCTTGATCAGTTCCAGCGCTTCCGTGTACTTGCCCTCGGCCGCCTTCTTCAGGTAACCCTGGACGGCGATGTGGGCCGGGCAGGCGGTCTTGCAGGGCGATGTGCCGGTTTCGTAGCAGTTGATGCGGTTCTTGTCCCGATAGTCTTCCGTCCATTTGTGGGGCCCCCATGCGGTGGCGTCCGGAAGTTCGTGCTTGGGATATTTGACAGGACCGCTGTGAGTGCAGAGTTTCTGGCCCAGTTTCACGGCGCCGGCGGGGCAGTATTCCACGCAGCGGCCGCAGGCGACGCAGTTCTTGGGATCCACCTCGGCCACATAGGCGCTGCGGCTCATGTTGGGGGTGTTGAACAGTTGGGAAGTGCGCAGGGCGTTGCAAATCTTTACGTTGCAGTTGCAGATGGCGAAAATCTTCCCTTCGCCGTCGATATTGGTGACCTGATGGACGAACCCATGGTCTTCCGCTTTCTTGAGGATGGCCATCGCTTCATCGTAGGTAATATCATGACCGCGGCCGGTTTCCCGGAGATAGTCCGCCATGTCACCCACGCCGATGCACCAGTCGCGGTAGTCGTCCGCGCAGCCTTCGTCCAGTTTCTTGCGGCCGTAACGGCAACTGCAGATGCCCACGCCCAGATGACCCTCATATTTTTTGAGCCAGTAGGAGATGTGCTCGATGTCGATGGACTGGTTTTCCATGGAGATGGCTTTCTCCACCGGAATCACGTGCATGCCGATGCCGGAACCGCCCATGGGGACCATGGGAGTGATTTTTTCCAGCGGAAGGAAGGTCATCCGCTCGAAGAACATGGCCAGTTCCGGATGCCTGTCCATGAGTTCCACGTTCATATTGGTATATTCGGCGCTGCCGGGGACGAACATGGGCACCCAGTAGATACGGTCCTTGCGTTCGAAAGTGGTGCCGGCGTCCGGACCCTTTCCATTGGTGTAATGGTCTCCGTAATCGTATTCCAGCATACCGAAGAACGCCAGTTTATCCAGCAGGGCGTCAAAATCGGCCTCAGACGAGGCATAATGCTTTTCCCGGTTGAGTTCGTGCAACTGCTCGCGTGTCCAGTGCTTGCGTACCTTGAAAGGATTACCCGGCAGCATGTCCAGAAGCAGGTCCAGCGACGCCTCGCGGGTGATGGGGTCCATCTCATCCTCGAAGATGCAGGCCAGGCCCCAGTACTCGGGCGCTTCGGTGGTCATCTTGATTTTTCCGGGAATGCGGTCCGTAATGTGACGGACCAGCTTGATGAGCTTGGGGTTGGGATTTTTGTCACCAAAGTGCTTGGGGACAAATTTCTTTGACATCTCAGGCATATAGTTGTTCTTTTATTGTTGTTTCCAGTTTTTGACCTGCTCAAGCAGCCATCCGGCGAAAGCGTCCACGCCTTCTCCTGTTTTGGCACAGATGGGTATCACCTGGGCCTTGGGATTGCGCATGTGGATGTACTCCTTGCATTTGTCCAGGTTGAAATCGAAATAGGGGAGTACGTCCATCTTGTTGATGACGACCACATCGCAGATGGAGAACATCAGGGGATATTTGAGCGGCTTGTCTTCTCCCTCGGGGACGGAGAGAATCATGGCGTTGCAGCAACTCCCCGTGTCGAATTCGGCCGGGCACACCAGATTGCCTACATTTTCCAGGATGACCAGATCCACGTTGGCCAGGTCCACGTTGTCCAGGCCCTGGCGGGTCATTTCCGCATCCAGATGACACATGCCGCCGGTATGGAGTTGGATGGAAGGGATGCCCGTCGCCTCCTTGATTTTGACGGCATCCACGTCGGAATCGATATCGGCCTCCATGACCGCGATGCGAATCCGGTCTTTGAGCAGGCTGATGGTCTGGATAAGGGTGGTGGTTTTGCCGCTGCCCGGGGATGACATCAGATTCAGGAGAAAGACGCCTTTCTCTTTGAGTTCTGCCCGGAGTTTTCGCGCATCTTCGTCATTATCTGCGAAAACGCTTTTTTTGATCTCAATGACTTTTACGGGATCCGTCATGGTTTTGGTTATTAGTAAAGCGTACAAATTTGGTAAAAAAACTTTACTTGGAAAAATTATTGAGGGGGATTTTTATTATCTTTGTGAAAATTAGTTGCTTTTTTAAATTTCTATCCAATCATATGAGTCAGTTTACCGAACCCATCGAGAACCTGTTTCAGGATTCTAAATTGTATTTTGACAAGCAATTGGATAACGTCAAACTCCGTACTGTAAAGGGGCTTTCACAAAGCGTATCGGCGATCGGCAGGCTGCTTCTGATTTTTGCGGTTGCCTCCGTTTGCCTGCTCACGCTTTCCTTTGCTTTCGTGATGTGGCTCGGTGAACTGCTGGACAGCTATGCCCTGGGTGCCTTTATTGTAGCCGGAGTGCTGCTGGTCGCCACCGTCGTTCTTCTGCTTGTCCGCGAAAAACTCTTCAAGAATTCCTTTATTCCGCTTTTTGAAGGAATCATTACTCCCGGCAGGGAGAACGATACCCAGGAAACCCTTGAGCAGGCCATTACGGATGCCGGAAAGGAAATTGAAGAACAGGAGGCTATTCTGAAAGAACAGTTGGCCAGTGTCCAGAACTATTACACGCCCTCTCATCTTCTCAATGAAGGCCTTCGTCTTGCCGGTGAGAATGCCGGCAGGGTTGGCTATGGAATCGGCGCGAGGATTCCTTCCCTCTGGAGACGCTTAGTTGGTCGTAGGAAAGCCATTGGACGAAAGGCT
>ONTQ01000076.1 GCA_900320795.1 uncultured Bacteroidales bacterium | reverse complement strand
GAGGCTAAAAGGAAAGAGCCCGGTGCAATACCGAGCTCTGTTCCAATCGAAGGCTTCCTAAATAATGTTAAACCGTCCAACTTTTGGGGTTCACATCACTTTGAGTCACCCTCCTCTTTCTGAATCAAGGAAAAAAGAGAGTTGGGAAATATGCCTGGTGCAGAATGTTTCCCCCGACGGTCCACTCAACGGAACTTTCATAGTAATTCCAACAAGAAGGAAGCAGTCTGGCGGCCATCCGGCCACCAGACTTTTGTGCTTCCAGGCACCGCCGCCACGCTTAACCAGGCGTGGCGGCTACGGACAGGCATTTTACGGGCTCCGTGCAAGGGCCCGTAAAATGCCTGCCGTTGCCCCTGAGATGCAGTCTTTGGAGCCACTGCGGGGCAAATTAGCCCGTTTTTGCCCCTGGGGAACAGTCGTTGGGACCTCCGCGGGGCAATTTGGGGCCGTTTTTGCCCCTGAGGTGCAGTCGTTGGGGCCACCGCGGGGCAATTTAGCCCGTTTTTGCCCCTGGGATGCAGTCGTTGGGGCCTCCGCGGGGCAAATCAGGCCGTTTTTGCCCCTGAGGTGCAGTCGTTGGGGCCACCGCGGGGCAATTTAGCCCGTTTTTGCCCCTGAGGTGCAGTCGTTGGGGCCACCGCGGGGCAATTAAGCCCGTTTTTGCCCCTGGGATGCAGTCTTTTGAGCCTCCGCGGGGCAAATCAGGCCGTTTTTGCCCCTGGGGGGCAGTCTTTGGCGCCACTGCGGGGCAATTTGGGCCGTTTTTGCCCCTGAGGAATCCGCCCGGAATCTTTGTATCGGAAGGTGCCGCAAACCCCTGCTTCAAGTCTTGAAGCACGGGCGCACAATGCAACAAAGCCTGCCGCGTTGGTTGCAGAATCGGCCTTACACGGCCCTGCAGGGCACATGCGGTTGTCAACGCGGCCAGGAAATGGGCCGATTTCCTCGATTTCGTTGCCACGTTGACACACGCAACGCTCTCTATGCCCGATTTCCTGTCAACGTGGCAAAATCCGCCGGGAATCTCCTCCTCGCGGCGGCCGTCACGCATCATTACGCACTTTAGTACACCTTGTGAAAACATAAAACCCACCTAACCAATAAGTTAGATGGGTTTCCGTGTACCCCCGCTCGGAATCGAACCGGGACCAACGGAACCGGAATCCGTTATTCTATCCTTTAAACTACAGGGGCATCCCGATAAAGGATTGCAAATATAGTAATTTTTTCCGGATGGTGAACAAAAAAAGTTATTGTCCCAGTGTAATGCGTCGGATGTTGCAGCCGGCGTAGTTCCCCAGGACGATAATCGGGTAGTACCAAATCAGGTCAGGTGTCCAGTTCCAGGCGGCGACAATGTACACGACGTCAGCGATGGAATGATAGAAACCGCACACGATGAACAGGGGAACGCCGAAGAGAACCGGAAGGATACTCTGTCTGGTGCGGTAAAGCCATACGGCGATGTCGATGATGAGTCCGCAGCCGACAGCGCGGAGGAAACTGCGCCAGGGTCCCTGGGCCAGCCGGCCTGCAACTACGGTTTGGGCCCGTTCGGCCGATTCTCCGCCCAGAGACCAGACAAGAAGTCCCAGCAGGATGCAGCCCACTACGTTGAAAAACCAAATCTTCACCAGATCAGGGGTTTCCTTGAGCGGCATTATGCCGGCACGTCCGGTATAGAGCGGTGTTCCGGAAAGGACTACGCCGATGAGACCGAAGGCAAAGATGATGGCACCGGGAAGCCCTCCGAGGGCCAGGAAACCGCAGGCACCAAGGCCGATGAGAAAACCTGCGAAAAGGGACTGTCTGTTCACGAGTATGAGTTTTTACTTCACGAAGATACGGAAAATAATCCGTATATTTACCACATGAAACAGACTTTACCCATGCGAAGCATTGGCCTTATGTCCGGAACGTCCGTCGATGGCCTGGATGTATGCTGTGCCACCTTTGACTGCCGGGACGGAAAGTGGTCCTATGCCATTGACTGTGCCAAAGGATATGGATATCCCGAGGAACTCTCGAAAGCGCTCCGGAGCGGCGTCCAGAAGATGTCGGCCCTGGAATTTGTTACTTTTCACAGCGCATATGGCCGCTTTCTCGGAGAGAGGGTGAATGGTTTTATGGCCGAATTCGGTGTGAGGCCGGACATCATTGCCTCGCACGGGAGTACCGTGTTCTTGTCCCTGTGGGCGACAACCTCCTTTTCGGCGATTATGATTACTGCTTGAATCTCGGAGGTTTCTCCAACATCTCATACCGGGAAGGGGAAAAGCGCATTGCCTTTGACATTTCTCCGGTGAATTATGTGATTAACCGTTTTTGCCGCGGCATCGGCATGGAAATGGACCGGGATGGGGAAATTGCCGCCGGGGGAAAGGTGTGTCAGGAAGTGCTGGACAGGCTCAATGCCCTGGATTATTATTCTAAGCCCTGCCCCAAGTCCCTGGGCCGGGAATGGGTGGAGAGCCGGGTTTTCCCGCTTCTGGACACTGCCGGGCTTCCGCTGGAGGATCTTCTTCGTACCTATTATGAGCATTGTGCAGAGCAGTTGGCGAAGGTGGTGACCCCTGGAAAGAGCATTCTTGCCACCGGCGGAGGCGCCTATAACAAATTCCTGATTCAGCGGATGACAGAAAAGACCGGCTGCGAAATCATCGTTCCGGAGCCGGCCATCGTAGAATACAAGGAAGCGCTTATTTTCGCTTTCCTGGGAGTGCTGTATATGCTGGACCAGCCGTCCTGCCTTTCGTCAGTCACCGGTGCCGCTCACGACAACATCGGCGGCATGCTTTTTAAAGTTTGACAGAACTGACGGCAGAATCACTTATTCTTCATAGAGCAGGTATTTCTTCCTGAGCACTTTAAAGGCTTCCACTTCCGGCATCCAGCGCTCCCGGATCTGGGCAGCGCTACAGCCTTCTTCAATCATCTCACGCACCCAGGTGACCCCCAGCAACTTGTCGAAGAAAGGAGTGAAAAAGCCGTCGGCCTGTCCCTTTTCACGAAGGATGGAATAGGCGTCGATGACGTAGGAAAGGTCCAGGCCTTTTTCCCGTGCGTCCGGCAGGGCCGACAGGTCCACGCCATAGCACACCTGGCCTTTCAGGGGCGGATTCAGCGCTCCGGGCCGGCTTTCCGGGGTGAAACTGTAGGCGTATCGGCCCTCCATGGCAGGATGACCGTATTGTTGGAAAGGCTTGTCGGTGCCACGTCCCAGGCTCACCACGGTCCCCTCAAAGGGACACAGGGAAGGATAGAGGTAGATGGACTGCAGGTTGGGCAGGTTGGGGCTGGGGGCGATGGGAATATCGCAGGGGGTTCCGTGCGTGTAATGCTTGCACAGGACAGGGGTTACCTTGCATCGGTTCCCGGCTTCCGAGAGCCAGCCTTCTCCCTGAGCCATGCCGATTAGTTCGGCCAGGGTGAGTCCGTGCACTACGGGGATGGGGAGATGACCCACACCGCTCCTCAGGCGCATGTCCAGGACGGGACCGTCCACATAGTGTCCGTTGGGATTGGGCCGGTCCAGGATAATGACTTCCTTCCCGAATTCGCCGCAGACATCCACCAGATGGCACAGCGTGATATAATATGTATAGAAACGTAGCCCAACGTCCTGAATGTCCACCACGAGCACATCGAAGCGGGACAGGGCATCGGCCGAAGGATGCACATCTCCGCCCGGGCCGTAGAGCGAAAGGATGGGAATGCCCGTGTCCGGGTCTGTACTGTCACTGACGCCGGCGCCGGCATCGGCTTTCCCACGAAAACCATGCTCGGGTGAGAAGATGGCAGTGACATTGACCCGGTTTTCCAGCAGAAGGTCAACCAAATGACGGTCTCCCACCATGCCGGTGTGGTTGCTGAATACGGCCACCTGCCGGCTTTCCAGAAGGGGAAGGTATTGTTCTGTACGGGTATCGCCGTTTTGCAGGGGCTGCTGACAGCCGTTGAGCACGATGGCTGCAAGCAGGGAAAAGAGAATGCGGATTTTCATTGTATTAACCAATAGGTACCAGAATCTTCAGAAGGATGTTCCTTCCCATGTTATGGATGCCGATATTTTTGAACCGGCTCAGGTGGGGGATGTATGATTCGTCGGTAAGATTGCTTCCCGTCAGTACCAGGGAGGCCCGTTTCCGCCCCTTGATGAAAAGGTCTGTTCCGGCCGATGCCCCAAGGAGTGCATAAGCGGGCGTGGCCGTCTCGGTATTGTCCCGGGCATAGAAGCGATTCTGCCGGAAATTCCAGTCCAGGTTCAGGGCAATGTAGGCATTGCTGAAAAGGTGCCCTTCGTGGGTGAACTCATATTTGATTTCGGAGAACAGGCGCGGAGCGGGTATCAGGGGAAGATTGTCCCCGGCCGATTCGTGCGCATAGACGCAGGAGAACGCTGCGCCCAGGTGCAGGCTGTGTACCGGGTGGATGTCCAGGGAAACCTCGGCGCCTTTCAGATGGGCGGTGCCGCTGCGGAAGGCATAGACGGGAAGGTTTTCATCGGCATATTCCCCGGTACGGCCGGCGAAGATGTAATTGTCGATTCTGCTGAGGAAGAGGGCCGATGTCACTGAAACGTATTGGGAAGTGAAATCCAGTCCGACATCTCCCTGAAGACTGTATTCGGGTTTTAGATCCCGGTTTCCTACCTCATAGCGGAAGGTCCCTTCGTGTTCTCCGTTGGAACCCAGTTCCGAAAGATTGGGCGCCCGGAAGCCGCGGGCGACATTCAGGCGAAGGGTGAAAAGCTCTCCCAGCGGCCGTACGGCGCCGATGCTGCCCGTAATGCCGTTGAAGCGCCGTTGGAAAGCGACGAATCGATCTTCCAGAGCTTCGCTGGATAGCCAGCGGATATCTCCGCGGAGGCCTCCGGAAAGGGTCCAGGCGCCCAGACTCTTGGACGCGGTGGCAAAAAGGCCGGCATCGGCCAGCCTGTAGGCGGGAATGAGAAATTCGTCCCCGAGGTTTTCCGATTGCTGCAGCATGCCGCCGATTCCGGCGGATAGTTTCCAGTCTTTCTCCAGCCGGGCCTGGTATCGGACATCATAGTTGAGGGTGTTCAGGCGGAAGTCCAGGCCTGCCTCGGTGGCGCTTTCTTCATATTCCTGCCGGCGGTTCTGCTGCCAGCCGAGAAGGATTTTGAGTGAGCCGGTACCCAGGTTTACCGTATTGTCGCTGACTACTTTGTAGTGGCGGACCTGCTGGAAGGGCAGCCCCGGTGTATAGCCGAAGTTGCTGCCTTCTCCTTCCACCATGCCGGGTGTGAGGTGGAAGTAACTGGCGGTGAGGCGGCTGTATCCCCAGGTGGCGTTCTTGCCCACCATGGCCTGCGCAGCCCGTTCGCGGAAGCCGGAGTTGGCCACGCGGCCATCGGCCCTGTTGCTGTAGGCGTGGGCGTATTTGTCCGAGAAACGGGCGTTCCAAACCCAGCCGCTGTGGTTGCCCTTCAGGCCCAGGGAATAGGCCAGGAGACCGTTATTGCTCTGGTATTCGCCGGAAAAACTACCGCTCACCGTACCGGGCATGGCCTGCGGTTCCGGCCGGAATATGATGACGCCGGCCAGGGCGTCCGAACCGTACATGAGCGAGGCGGGCCCTTTGAGAATTTCGATGGAATGAACACCGGAACCATCAATTTCGATACCATGTTCATCTCCCCATTGCTGCCCTTCCTGGCGGATGCCGTTGCTGACCACTATCACACGGTTGTAACTGAGGCCGCGAATCACGGGCTTGGAGATGCCTCCACCGGTGGTGATTTCCCCCAGCCCAGGCTCCCGGGCAATCGAACTGATAATATTGGTAGAAGCACGCGACAGCAAGTCGGCGGCTTGAACGACGGTGATGGGGGAGGACATTTCCTTGACGCGGGTATCTCCCACCAGGCCCGTGACCACCACTTCTCCCAGTTCCAGATGCCGGAAGAATACGTCGGTGGAGTCCTCTTTATGCTCTTGAGCCGCCGCTGTCAGGGTGGCGAGCAGTAAAACGACTGATACTAACTTTCTTTTCATCTTCTAAACCTCAATGCTAAGGTAAGGATAATATTCGAGATTTTTGTTATATTTGTAAGTTAAAAGAGAGATTGTAACACTAAACTATAAATCTAATCTAATCAAAATGAAAAAATTAATGTGCATGTTCCTGCTGTTTGCCGGCATTTCCGCCTTGGCTCAGGAGGAAGAGAAAGAAATGAAGAAGGGCTGGAGTTTCGGTCTTCTGCCTACGGCAACCTATTCCGTTGACAATGGTTTCCAGGCCGGCGCTTTCGGCGACGTTTATTACTATGGTGACGGCTCCACTTATCCGGATCCGCTCCATAAAATCAGCTGGGAGGCTTCCTACTTCACCCACAGCCACCGCATGCGCCTGTACCTGGCCTACGACTCC
The DNA here is from genome assembly GCA_900320795.1 of uncultured Bacteroidales bacterium. Lineage (GTDB taxonomy): Bacteria > Bacteroidota > Bacteroidia > Bacteroidales > UBA932 > Cryptobacteroides. The sequence continues at coordinate 9,996 of ONTQ01000076.1, read as the reverse complement.
AAGTACCTGATTCCCAATATGCGTGTCAACGCTTCCGTCACGTACATGAACGACCCTCTGTACAGCTTGTGGGGCTTCAACGGTGCTGCTGCTACGCAGAATTATGACATCTGGTCCAACAGAAACATCATGGTTCCGCTGACCAACAACAACGTGAACTACTATGGCATGAGCCGTAATATGCTCCGCATCTTGGCCAACTTCCAGGGTCGTATCACCGACAATCTCAATTGGGCAGCCGGCGTAAACTTCTGGAAATGGGGCCTTGGCGCCATGAAGGATAACGGCGTAAAGCCCAAGGGAGAAAATGAAAAGAAGTACTATGATACCGATGTTACCTTGTACAATTTCCTCTCGAAAGCCGGTGTCATCACCGAAAAAGAGAAGAACGGCGGTCTCGCCCTGGAGCTCAATGCCGGTGTGGTGTATGATACCCGTGACATCGAAGCGGCTCCTAACAAAGGTATCTGGGCCGAGGCTTACCTGAACGGCAATGTCATCAATCAGCAGTACCTGAAGGCTTGCGCCTACTTCCGTCACTACATCTCCATTCCTATCCATATCCCTGCAGGAGAACCCGTCTTCGCTTACCGTCTGGCCTGGCAGCAGACCATTGCCGGAGAAACGCCGCTGTACATGATTCAGAACAATCCGCTGCTGGTCCAGCGTAACATGATCTCCGAAGGCTTCGGTTCTTCCAACACCATCCGCGGTCTGCGTGAAAACCGTATCCTCGCAGAAGGTATGGCTTGGGCCAATATCGAGCTTCGCGTGAAACTGGTCAGTTTCAAACTCTTCAACCAGTACTTCTATATCGCCGTGAACCCGTTCTTCGATGCCGGTATCATTACCAAGCAGTACAAGGCTGATGCCTTGAAGAAGATTTCCGTGGACGGAAAGATTGAAGATCCCATCCTTGCTACCCTTGGCCAGAATCCTCTGATTTACGATGCCTCCAAGGCGGGCAATCTGATTTACAGCGGTGGTGCCGGTCTCAAGATCGCCATGAATCAAAACTTCATCGTATCGGCCGATTTTGCCAAGTGCTTTACCAAGGGCATGGACGCCGGCCTCTGGATCGGTATCGGTATCAACTATCAGTTCTAAGTCATGAAAAAGTTATTGCATATCGCCGCCATCGGCTTGATGGCCATTACCCTGAACAGTTGCCTCGCCGGCAAGTTCATGTCCAATTATGCCCTGAAGCCCACTCCACATGGGGTAGATGATATCGAGCGCACCCGTCACAAGGCTGATTCCCTCCTTCCCGGCTCCACGGCCTGGTATGACGGCCTCAAGGCACAGGGAATCCTGAAAGACAGTTGGATTACCAGCGACGAGGGCTATAAGCTTCATGCCTGCTATGTGCCCGCCGCCAAGCCTGAAGAGGCCCAGGGTACCGCCATCGTGGTGCATGGTTATACCGATAATCACTTCGTTTTCCTCTATCTGGTCCGCATGTATCGTGACAAGTTCAATTACAACGTTCTGTTCCCGGATCTCCAGTATCACGGCTATTCCGAGGGCGACGAAGCCCAGATGGGCTGGAAGGACCGCCTGGATGTGGAAAAATGGATTGAAGTGGCCCACGATATCTTCAAGGACGATTTCATGGTGCTCCATGGCGTTTCCATGGGCGCCGCTACGGTCATGATGACCAGCGGTGACCCTCTTCCGGATTATGTGAAGTGTTTTGTGGAAGACTGCGGCTATTCATCGGCCTGGGATCAGTTTGCCACCAACCTTAAGGACAGTTTCCATCTTCCTACTTTCCCCATCCTGAACAGTGCCAGCATCGTCACGCGCAGCCGTTATGGCTGGGGCTTCAAGGAAGCCTCTTCCGTCAATCAGTTGGCCAAGTGTGAGAAGCCCATGCTCTTTATCCATGGTGATGCGGATGATTTTGTCCCTTTCTCCCATCTGGAGAAGAACTTCAAGGCAAAAAAGAAAGGATACAAGGAAATGTATGTCTGCCCCGGTGCCGTGCATGCCAATTCCTATCAGAAGAATCCTGAGGAATACATCCACCGGGTGGGCAATTTCCTCAAGACTGTCCACAACATGATTGAAGATGGCAGCGTCTATGACAAATAAGTATATCCTGTCCCTTGACCAGGGAACCAGTTCTTCCCGGGCCATCGTGTTTGACCATGAGGGCAACATCTGTTCCGTCGCCCAGCAGGAATTCACGCAGCATTTCCCCCAGCCCGGCTGGGTGGAGCACAATCCCATGGAAATCTGGTCCAGCGAGGCTGCGGTCATCGCCGAAGCCATTACCAAACTGGGCATCAATGGTAAGGACATCGCCGGTATTGGCATCACCAACCAGCGTGAAACGACCATTGTGTGGGACGCGGAGACGGGTACCCCCGTGTACAATGCCATCGTGTGGCAGGACCGTCGTACGTCGGCCTTCTGCGATTCCTTGAAGGAGAAGGGGCTGGTGGACAAGATCCGAGAGAAGACGGGCCTGATCATCGATGCCTATTTCTCCGGTACCAAGATCAAATGGATCCTGGACAATGTCCCGGGTGCCCGTGAGAAGGCCCAGGCTGGCAAACTGCGCTTCGGCACGGTGGACAGCTGGCTGGTATGGCAACTCACCCGCGGGGAAGTTCATATCACCGATGTGTCCAATGCTTCCCGCACCATGCTGTTCAATATCAACACCCTGGAGTGGGATCAGGAACTGCTGGACCTGCTGGATATCCCGGCGTCGATGATGCCGGCTGTCAAGTCCTCTTCCGAGGTATATGGCCACACCAAGACCACCATCTTTGCGCATGAGGTACCCATCGCCGGCATCGCCGGTGACCAGCAGGCCGCTCTCTTCGGCCAGATGTGTACGGAACCCGGTGCCGTGAAGAATACTTACGGAACCGGCTGTTTCCTCCTGATGAATACGGGGGAGAAGCCCATCCTTTCCCAGAACAACCTGCTCACCACCGTGGCGTGGAAGATTGGGGATACTGTGAACTATGCTCTTGAAGGTTCCATCTTCGTGGGCGGTTCCGTGGTCCAGTGGCTTCGGGACGGCCTGGGTGTCATCCGTTCCTCTTCGGAGGTGGAAGCCCTGGCCGCATCCGTCCCGGACAACGGTGGCGTATATTTCGTGCCGGCGCTGACTGGCATGGGCGCCCCCTATTGGGATCAGTATGCCCATGGCGTGATCTGCGGTATTACACGTGGTACCACATCGGCCCATATTGCCCGTGCGGCGCTGGAGGGCATCGCTTTCCAGACCATGGATATCGTGCATGCGATGGAGAAGGATGCCGGTGTGCCGCTGGCCGAATTGAAGGTGGACGGCGGCGCTTCCCGCAACAACCTCATGATGCAGTTCCAGGCCGATATCCTGGGCGCTTCCGTCGTGCGTCCGGTGGTTACTGAGACCACTGCCATGGGTGCCTGCTATCTCGCCGGTCTCGCCGTGGGCTTCTGGAAGTCCCTGGACGAAATCAAGGCCCAGTGGCAGGTAGAACGCTGCTTCAAGCCTTCGGGAGCCAATATGACCGCTGCCAAGGCCGGCTGGGCCGACGCCATCGGCCGTACTGTCAATAAATAATGAAAAGACTATGACACAGTATATTTTTGAATTTATCGGCACGTTGGTGCTGGTGTTGCTGGGTGACGGTGTCTGTGCCGCCTGCTCGCTCAATAAATCCAAGGCCAAAGGTGCCGGATGGGTGGTGATTGCCCTCGGTTGGGGATTGGCCGTGATGATGGGTGTTCTGGTAGCAGGCCCTGTCTCCGGTGCCCATCTGAATCCTGCCGTCACGCTGGGCCTGGCTATCGCCGGAACCTTCCCCTGGGCTTCGGTCCTGGGTTACATTGTCGCTCAGATGCACAAGGATCACTACAAGGCTACGGCCGACCAGCCCGATACCATTCTGGGTACCTTCTGCACCATGCCGGCCATCAGCAATCCCTATCGCAACTTTGTGTGCGAGGTCATTGCCACCTGCCTGCTGGTGTTCGTGATCCTGGCCCTCGGCACGAAGGGGAATGCCTTCATTGCAGCCGGACAGGACGCTTCCACCGGCTCCCTGGGCTCCTGGCCTGTTACTTGCCTCATCATGAGTATCGGCATGTCCCTGGGCGGGACCACCGGTTATGCCCTGAACCCGGCGCGTGACCTGAGTCCCCGTTGCGCCCATGCCGTGCTCCCTATCGCCGGCAAGCGCGACAGCGGCTGGAGTTACAGTTGGATTCCGGTATGCGGCCCCATGGTGGGCGCTGCCATCGCCGCCGGCCTTTACCTCCTCGCTTTTTAAGTGTGACTGATAAACAACAAATTATCAATCATTTAACAGAAATTCCTCGTTCGGTTTATGAACGAGGAATTTGTTTATGCGCGGCGTTCTTCTTTTAGGGTGAGACCCATGAAGAGAATGGCAAGGATGCAGGCGCCGACCAGAAGCATGAAGGTCCAGCTCCAGCCAAACTGCTGGGCAACCCAGCCGATTACGGTATTAGCCAGGATGAAAGTTCCCAGGAAATAACCGAAGAAACCGGTTAGTCCGGCGGCGGTGCCGGCCGCATTCTTCGGGGCCAGGTCCAGTGCCTGTACGCCGATGAGCATCACCGGGCCGTAAATGAAGAACCCGATGCCGATGAGGCTGATGATTACTACGGTGAGGTTGTCGATAAATGCCCAGTACAGGAGGATGAATACCAGTACCAGGGCCATGAACAGCATGGTGGGAAGGGCACGTTTTCCGTGGAAGAGTTTGTCGGACAGCCAGCCGCAGAGAAGGGTTCCCGGGATGGCGGCAAACTCATAGGCGAAGTACGCCCAGCCGGCGCTCTTGAGGTCGATGCCTTTCTCGGTAAGGATGGTGGGGGCCCAGTCCAGGCAGCCGTAGCGGACCATATAAACGAAGGCATTGGCCAGGGCGATGTACCACAGGAACTTATTGTTGAGCACATGCTGGAAGAATATCTCCTTGGTGGAGAGGGTTTCTTCATGCTTGGCCGAATAATTCTTGGGGTAGTCGTTTCTCCAGGCCTCTACGGAAGGAAGTCCGCAGGACTGCGGCGTGTCACGCAGGAGGATATAGGCCAACAGGGCGATGAATAGCGCGACGGCGGCCGGGAAGGCAAAGGTGCCGATCAGGAAGTACAACTCCGTATGGGTGCCATAGAACCAACTGCCGAACCAGACAGCGCCATAGGTGGCCATGGGACCGACCAGGGCACCGCCTACGTTATGGGCGCAATTCCAGATGCTCATCATGGTGCCACGCTCTCCCGGAGAGAACCAGTGTGTCATCACACGTCCGCAAGGAGGCCAGCCCATGCCGTTGAACCAGCCCACGAGGGCATTCAGGACGCCCATTACCAGAATGGCCAGCGCTTTGTGTTCTGCGCCGATGGCCTGGATGGGAACAATCATGAAGCACATGGAAATGGCGGTGAGGACAAGGCCGAGGGGCAGGAACACCCGGGCGTTGGACCGGTCGCTGACACTGCCCATCAGGAATTTGGAGAGGGCGTAGGCCGCGGCGTTCAAGCCCAGGACAAAGCCCAGTTCGGTCTTTTCAAAACCAAGCGGTGCCATGGCGGGAATGGCCATGGACAGGTTTTTGCGCACCAGGTAGAAACCGGCATATCCGATGAAAGCGCCGATGAACACCTGCAGGCGCAGGCGTTTGTATTTGGCATCGGCTTCGGGGCCGGTCTGTGCCGGCAGGTAAGCCGGCTGTCGTAAGAATTTGAGCATATCGATACTTTTTGTTTATTCGATGGCTTCGGCCAGGATGGAAATAGGATTCATCACAGTGTAGCCGGTGCTCATCTCGATTTGCCATTTGCAGGTTTCGCAGTCACAGGCCACGATATCCGGGTTCACGGTGCGGATTTGGTCGAAGAGGGGAGCACCGATACTCTGGGAGGCTTCATAATTTTCTTTCTTGAAACCGTAGGTGCCTGAAATTCCGCAGCAGCCTGAATCCAGCAGGGTGAACTCCACTCCGGGAATCATCTGAAGGAGCCGTTCCGAGAACACGCCCCAGCCCAGTTTTTCCAGGTGACAAGGGGTGTGGTAAGCGATTTTCTTGTGAAAATCGGCCCGGAATTTGAGTTGGGCGCCTTTTTCCAGTTTTTCATAGATGAGGCGCGTGGCCATCAGGAGTGAATCTCGTACGGAACTGTTGTCCACACCCAGCAGGTTGGGGTATTCCTCCCGCATGGTGAGCGTGCAGGTGGATGAGGTGGTGACCACTTTGAGGCCTTTCTCCACGGCTTTGGCCAGCACGCCCACATTGTGTACCGCGTGCTTGGTGGCTTGTGCGCTCATTCCGTTGGTAATCATGGCAATGCCGCAGCATTTCTCCTTTTCCAGCAGTTGAACGCCGATTCCCAGGGCATTGAGCACTTTTACAAGGTCCTTGCCCAACTGGGGATAATTATAGTTTACATAGCAGCCATGGAAATACGCAACCTGTTCCGGAAAGGCGGCCTGTTCCTTGGCGCGGCGTTTGAGCCAGCCTTCGAAACTGCGTCCGCTGTATTTGGGGAAGGTTCGGCGATGGTCAATCTTGAGCGTGGCATCCAGGACGGTCTTGGTAATGCCCAGACCGGTAACCCCGTTTACGATGGGAGCAAAAGGACGTGCCAGGGAGCCCATAAAGTCAGTGGAGGCCAGGATCTGGTCCCGCAGTTTGGGCGGACGATGGTCGTATTTGATACGTGCGCCCTGGATGAGATCGGCTACTTTCACCCCGGAAGGGCAAGCGACCTCGCAGCGTTTGCAGTTGAGGCAGTACTTGAGGGCGTAATTAAAGAAATACGGGTCTTTGAGGCGCAGGCGTTCTCCGTCGGGACCGGCCTGCTTGGGACCGGGATAGAGCGGATTCACCTGCAGGACGGGGCAGTAGGCCGTGCACACGGTGCACTTCATGCATTCCTCGAAGTTATGCTTGGAAACGGTATATTCTTGTAGTTTCATAACGCTTGCTGCTTAAGAATCTGATCCACGGCATGGAAGGCACTGTTGATGGCAAGGCCGGCGCCGGTGCCCAGTTGCGGGTGAGTATTTCCCAGAATGGAGCCGATGGCGTAGAGGTTGCTCACGCTTTTCCCTTCGAGAAGGGGGTGAAGGTTCTCATCGGTTTTGACGCCGTAGTCCATGTAGGGCTGTTTTTCGGAAAAAGTGGGATTGTACCAGGTATTGCGGTCTTCCGCGTATTCCACGTCCAGCCCCATTACTGGCTCAAATATCTGGAAGGGATTGGATTTGAGACCTTTGGAGAACAAGCCTCCGGTAGCAAGGATGAAGGAGGAGCCTTCGAGATAGTGCGAATCCAGATTCTTGGTGACGATGCTGTGTACCACGCCTTCGTGGACATGGGCCTTCACGGCTTCGTCTCCCATCAGGAATGTCCCGCCCAGAAGTTGATAGCGTTTTTTCAGGAGCATCTGGGTGCGGATGCCGGGGACGGAAGGGGGCATGGTTCCAGCAAACACGACTTTGGCGGGGAGGGCCTGGCGGATGCGGGAAGGGACGGAGATATCCTGCAGGCCGAACACCTGGGGCAGGATAACCGTGTCTTCATCCTTTAGCAGCAGGCGGATTTCCTGAACGGCTTTTTCCCAGATGCGGTCCATGGTGCGGGCAATCTGCACGGGGCGCATTTCCCCGCGGGCCGATTCCGACTGTTCCAGTTCCGGAAGGTTGATAAACCGGATACGGCACTGGATGCCCTCTTTTTCAAGCCCTTCGGCCAGGAAAGACGAGAAGAAGTCGTGGTATCCGAGGAAATTGACGATAAGCACCCTGCGGGCGAACTGTGGAGTGGGGAAGATGTCGATATCGTCCAGAGCGAGGGCCGATTCCTTGAAAGTGCCCAGAGGCATCAGTCGTACGCCTTTTTGGTAATGAAGGCGAATTCCGGCGTGGGAGAAAAGGTCTGTCAGCCGGGGTGAGGGCTCTTTGAGGGATTCAAAACTTCCGGAGAAGAAGTGCAGGCCACTTTGGCCCGTACTGATGATGGCGGTGCTTTTTCCTTCTTGCTGGAGGCTGATGCCGGCTACCATACCGGCCAGGCCGCCGCCCATGATTACGCAATCGAATTTCATAAGCCCAGTACGTGTTTATAGACCCATTGTGTGTATTCTGCTTCGCGCAGCGTGTCTCCCCAGCCGATGGGGAAGTTGCCTTTCCAGCGCTCCTGCAGGAAATCGGCCAGGTCCTTTCTTTCCCTTTCCACGCATCCGTGTGCCTTGGCCAGGAGCCCGGCTGCGCGACAGGCGCAGAACTCCCCCTGGCAGGTTCCCATCCCGACGCGTGTGCGGCGGCGGAGATCTGTCAGGGTGGATACGTCCATGCGCTCGATCGCAGCGTTAATCTCACCCACCGATACTTCTTCGCACTCGCAAATGAGGGCTTCGTCCCGGCGGTCTTCGGTACGGATGCGGGAGGCGCGGGTTCCCATGCGGGAAGCGGCTGCCTTCTGGGCGGTGGAAGGAGATTCCCATATCTTTTGGGCCACGGCCTCGTAGGACCGCTCTTCCGAGCCGGGAAGGGGAGTGGTGGCCGTTTCGCAGGGCTTGTCGATGCCCAGTTTCTTGCAGACGGCGTCCGTGGCAATCTCTGCCATGAGCCGGTATGTCATCAGTTTGCCGCCCGTGATGGTGATGAAGCCCTTGAGTCCGTCCCGAGTCTCGTGGTCCAGACAGACGATACCGCGTGAGATGTTGCGGCCGGAGGGGTCGTCATCGGCGCTGACGAGTGGCCGCACGCCTGCGTATGCGCGCAGAATGCGGGTGGACGAGAGGGAAGGAGCCAGTTTGGCACCTTCCGTTATCAGGAGATTCACCTCATCTGGAGTGACGGCAACATTGTCGCATTCCTCAAAAGGGATACGGGTAGAGGTGGTGCCGATGACGCAGACCGTATCGCCGGGGACCAGGATATCGGCATTGGAAGGCTTGCGGCAGCGGTTGATGACCATGTTGGTGACCCGGTGCGCAAAGATGAGGAGGGCTCCCTTTGCGGGGAACATCCCTACGCGTACACCGGCCATCTCGGCCATATGCTGCCCCCAGATTCCGCAGGCATTGACCGTCACGGGAGCGTAGTAATCGGCATCCTCGCCGGTCTGGCGGTTGTGTGTGTGAACCCCCTTGATGGTATCTCCTTCACGGATGAATCCCGTGACTTCCGTGTGCAGGCGAACCTGTCCGCCGTGCAGTTTGGCATCCAGCATGTTGGCCGCACAGAGGCGGAAGGGATCTACGCTGCCGTCAGGCACTTTCACGGCCCCGATCAGCTCCGGATTCACCGAAGGCTCCAGTCTCCGTGCCAGGTCCGGATCGATGATCTCTGCGCCGATCCCTGCCTTCCGGCAAGATTCCACGAAGTTCTGCTGGTAGGCCAAGTCATCTTCCGGGAGGGTAATGAAAAGGCCTTCCGTCTCGTCGATGCAGTGGGCGGCGATTTTCCGGAGAATCATGTTTTCGCGGATGCATTCCTCGGCCGATTCGGGATCGTTCACCGCATAGCGTGCGCCGGAATGCAGCAGGCCGTGGTTTCGGCCGGTGGCTCCGGTGGCAATGTCCGAGCGTTCAATCAGGAGCGTCCTGAGGCCGCGCATGGCACAGTCCCTCTGGGTTCCGGCCCCGGTGATACCACCGCCGATGATGATAACATCAAATTCGTTGGGATTCATGTCTTAGGTGTTATTATTCTTACAAATTTACCTATTTTATTTGCAGAAAACAAATACTCCTTCTCCGCTTTTCCTGCTTTTTCATGTGATAATTAAACAATTGACCTGTAAGTATTTAAAAATATTCCTCGTTCAAAAATCGAACGAGGAATACTATTAAAAAGATTGTGTGACAATTAGTTAGCTGTCACGCGTTCTGCGAGGCGGTTAGGACAGGTCGGCACGGGCCATGGCGTCCTTGTAGTACTTCTGGTCCACGAAGACGTCTTCCTTGTACGGGTTGATATGACGCTTCTTGGCAACATAAGCGATGTAGCAGATGGCG
>ONTQ01000127.1 GCA_900320795.1 uncultured Bacteroidales bacterium | reverse complement strand
TCACGCGATGACCCTCATCGCCGTGGACATCAAGGACGGCAGCCCCGTCAAATGGATGGTTGAAAACAGCTGGGGTGCTTCCAGCGGTTACAAGGGCAACATCATTATGACGGACGAGTGGTTCGACGAGTACATGTTCCGCCTGGTGGTGGAGAAAAAGTACGTCCCCGCGGACATCATGGCTCTTATGCAGCAAAAGCCCGTCATGCTCCCTTCCTGGGATCCGATGTTCGCACCTGAGGAATAGAGGCAGTGAACTTACGCACATCTACCAGGAAGCGTTTTCCGATTTCAGCATTTCCCGCAGCCGGCTTCTACGCTATGCCCGTCGCCGCTACTGCGAAAAAAAGATACAGAATATCCTTAACCGTTTGACATACTCCCCCGCGTTTTAACCAGGGGAGTATGTCAATAAGGACACGCTTTTCTGATACTGGCTCCTGTACCGAAGAAGGCTGCTTGCCCTAGCCCTTCCTTCGTCGATAGACTTCGTTCTTGCCGAAGTTCAAGGCCTTGTTGTAGGTCATGGCCTCTTTAGGGTCTCCGGCGCAGGAATTCCAGTTGTTCTCGAAGCAGTCGAAGGGATAGTTGATGAAGTTGCAGGAGTGCTGGAGGTCACTCCTGTCCCATGCATATCTGAGCCGGGGATACTGACGGACCAGGTCTTTGCAAGCGCAGAACATGGCAAAGAAGCGGCCGCGAAGGGTCTTGCAAAGGATATCTCCCCATTCGGTGTCGTCCCATTCAGTGCTGTCAAGGCAGCACTGGGCCGCCCTGGCGTATTGACCGAAGGCCTCCTCTATCCGGCCCAATCTCATGAGGCCGACGGCCAGTTTTTCGTGGGCTTGGCTCAGCTTGAGAATATCAGCACGTTCATGTTCGCTGCGGTATCGAATCCGGCCTTCTATGCGGCCGATGGCGTCCAGTTCGGTCTGGATATAGTCAGAAACTTCGGAGGGAATCATCCTTACCTGGCCTTTGTCGGTCCAGGCTATAAGTTGATAAGATTTTGCCATAACAGTGTACAATTTAAGGGTTTGACTTACAGTACCAACGACCTTACGTCGGATACTTTCTTGACGGCTGCGAGATAATCTCTGGTGATGGTCTCGCCGTCTTTTTCTACGACATGGATGTGCGTGACATCGGCAAGGGCTGCAAGCGCCTCCTGGCTGATGTTTTTGATGCGGATGCCGGAAAACAGGTCCTGCAGCAGCAGTCCCGTTCCGGAATCATCGTAGAGGAACATAGATAACTCGGGGGCGTCCCCGAGAGAAGGATTCAGGATGAGCATAAGCCCACCCTCCTTGTTTTGTAAAATGCTGTACATCGTTCACGTATTTCAAAGAACTTCACCGGCCCCCCGGCCGCTCGCGTCAGGGTACAATACACCCTTTGGAGTGGACCTTCGTCCGGTGTTGTTGAAATACGTGCCTGTTATGGCTTATAGAATGTTTATGTGTGCATAGAATCTGCTTCTGGGTGCAAAGTTACAATTTTTTTCTTTGTACTTCTCTCAATTGGTCACGGCGGAGTATGTTTCGCATGGGCTTTTTCCCCTGAGTCAGGTGCTCGCTATATTCCAGCATCTGTTTCTCTGTGTCTTTGGATAGGTCTTTCTTGCACGCCATAATTGATGTTTTTTTAATAAAGACGACAAACCAAGGCGATTCTATCACTGACAAGAAAATTTCTATCAGAGCGATAGAACCCAACCCCAAATGATGTCTTTCATAAAGAATATTTAGTAAATTTGTAAACCTCCTAAGAGCAAGCGCATATGGCAAAAGGTAAAACACCCACTGTAAAAGACGACAATTTGTTTGAGGACGATATTTTTGAACACCTGCTGGACGATTTTCTCAAGGATGACGGAGATGATGGCGATGACGGAGAGTTCCTGGAATGGGAAGGAGGGTATCATTTACACTGCGCAGTGAATAACAGCAAGGCTGAACTCCCAGTCGATGGTTGCGTTCACCGTATTACTCCCTCCGAGGGTCAGTACCTTCACATTGATATTGAACTTTCGGACATCTCTGAGAGTGGTGAATTGTTCGTCACGGTCGGACTGGAGAATCGCGTGCCGGTTGTCGAGACCTGTTTCGACAAGGACAACATCCCGCTTTTTCGTGACGGGGACAGGCTTCACGTGCCTGCCATTGAGGTAAGTTCCCTTCTGGGTCCTAAGCTTATTATCCCCCAGGATGATTCGCTCAACATCGAGATTATTATGTCCCGGAACGGTAGAGGAGTGGGCGAACATACGATTGCGGTCGAGGGCCCCTGGCCCATTCCTGCCCTCTCCTCCTCCGACGCCTCGAAGACCCTGGATCAGTACCTTGGCTGGGACCACTTCAAGGCGCGGATGAGCGCCATGCGCACGCGCAGTAAGGTCGATGCCGTCCGCGAAAAGTCCGGTCTCACAAAGAATCCGCCAAGGCTGCACACGGCCATCATCGGCCACGCGGGGACAGGCAAAAGTACCGCTGTCAAATTAATGGCCGAGCTGTACAAGGAGATGGGCCTTCTGGAGTCCAGTGACGTCCGGACCGTCCGCGTTTCCAACCTGGCCAACTCCAGTGTCAACGGCGAGATCGAGGCCGTTAATGCCGCGATAGACAGCGCGCTGGGGGCGACGCTGGTCATTGACCGAGCCCACGAGCTGTTCCGGACGGACAAAACCAATTACGACACGGAAGGCCATATTGTCCGGGCACTGGTGGATGCGCTCAACAACACCGACAAATACAGTCGCTGGATGCTGGTACTCATGGGCGAGCCGGAAGGGATGGAGTACCTCCTGTCGGCCTATCCCGAGTTGAGAAAAGGCCTCGCGGAGCCCATCTACCTCGAGGATTTCAGGCCGGCGGAGCTGTATCAGATGGTTGACCTCTGCAGTGAAAAGCGGGGGCTCAGGCTTTCCGACGAAGCTCGCCAGAAGCTGGAGATGTATATCCTTCACAAGTACAATCACAGAGGTCCGGCCTTTGAGAACGCGTGGCTCGTCCAGAACCTCTTTGATGACGCCATCATCCCTACCATGTATAATAGAATCAACTCTATGGACGCGCCATCTCAAGCAGAACTTGAGATTGTTTTACCGGACGACATTCCCTCTGTGAACGAGCAATCGGGCAGCGGAATGGACGAGCTTGAGGAGCTCGTCGGCCTTGAGAAAATCAAGTCCAAGGTGAAGGATTACCTCAATGCCGTCAAACTGGCCCGTCGCAGGATGGAGCTGGGCCTCCCGACCAACATGCCGCGCCTACACATGGCCTTCCTGGGGAACCCCGGCACCGGCAAGACCACCGTAGCGGAGATTATCGGCAAGGTGTTCGCCTCCTGGGGTATCCTTTCGGGCGGACGCGTCATCCGGACCGAGAAGAGCCAGATGGTGGGCCAGTACATCGGCGAGACGGAGAGCAAGATGACGAATCTGCTCGCCCGAGCCCGGGGCAATATCCTCTTCATTGACGAAGCGTATCAACTCGTTGAAGACGGAGACAAGAAGGACTTCGGACGCATTGTCATGAATTCCCTCCTCACCGAGCTGGGTAAAGAGAATCCCGACCTGGTTGTGATTCTCGCCGGTTACACGGCGCCGATGAAGAAACTGCTCGAGAGCAACGAAGGTATCGAGAGCCGGTTCCCGAATGTATTCAACTTCGAGGATTTCACCACCGATGAGCTCATGGAGATCGGGCGTTTGATGATCCGGAAGCAGGGTTTTGTCCTCACGGAGGGGGCCGCAGCGAACATGCGGGCCATCATTGAGGCCGAGTCCGACAAGCCGTCCCCGCGCTTTGGCAACGGCCGGTTCGTCTCCAACCTCCTGCAGAACGAGATCCTGGCGACCCTTGGTGCCCGCACTTCCCTGCTCGAGCATCCGTCGAAGGAAGACCTGAGCACCATCCTTCCGGAAGACGTGGTCGTCGACAAGGCCTTCAAGGACGCAGTGTTTGACGACGTCGCCATCGATGCGGCGCTTGCCCGGCTGGACTCGCTTGCCGGACTGGGCGGCGTGAAGAAGGCGGTTCACAACTTCGTGCAAAGTGCCCGCTATCTTCACTCCATTGGCGAGCCGTATGTGGGAAGGGGCCTTCTGAGCTGGCGCTTTGTCGGCAGCAGCGGCACCGGCAAGAGCACCGTTGCCGAAATCATGGCCGGGATTCTGAGAGGCATGCGCCTTATCACCAACAGCCATATAACCGAGGTCCGCGGCGAACGCATCCTGGGCGTTCCGGAGTCCGAAAGCGATGAGGTCCTCCGTGAGGCCGTGAAAAAGTCCTGCAACGGGCTTATCTTCATTGACATGGACGATCCCAAATTCAGTGACGATCGGCTGCGGTACGGCCGCAGCATCGAGCAGATCCGGC
>ONTQ01000057.1 GCA_900320795.1 uncultured Bacteroidales bacterium | reverse complement strand
GGTAGTAGTACGGGCTGGTATAGTCCGGCTGCCAGAAAGAGCTCCAGCCCCAGTTGACCTGGGCATTCACGTGGAACTCGAAGGGGCTCACCACCACGCCGAAGCCCACGCTTCCATGCAAACCGTAACTCAGTCGGATATCGTAATCCATAAACTGGTCGATATATTTTTCATAATCGGTGCCGATGTAATAATCGTCCAGTGTCCGGTGGACGCCGGTCCGGTACCCCATAAAGATACCTACCTTGGCCATCAGCTTGAAATACTCGCCGACATCGTAGTGGAAATGGGACAGCAGGAAAGCTTCCGGTACCTTGTACTGCACCTTGTAGGCCCCCGTGCCACTTTCTACGGAACGGTAGCCGGTCTCCTTGTTCACCTTGAATTCGTAACCTTCATGGTTAAGTTGGGCGCCCACTTCGAAGCCCATGTTGGGGAAGACGCCGAACATAGTGAACTGCCGGATGATTGAAAAACCCACCAAAGGATACTGCGGAAAGAAGGCAGCCTGCCGGATGGGATTGAAGAAGCCGTATTCCAGCGAGAGACCTCCGTAAACACCGGCCATGAGGTAGTCATTAGGTTTTTGGACCTGGAGCTTGAGACTGTCCAAGTACTCGTTGGTGACACTGTCAGGAAGGGAGAAGAACTCTTCCTCCAGATTCACCTGTGCCTTGGTAACGGCGCAGAAAGCCAGCAGGGCCGCAACAGCGGCCAGGAATCGCTTACTACTCATCGGAACATCTCCTCCAGATTAATCTGCCATACCATCTCGGCCCTTTCCAGAACCTTGATCAGGATCTGGTCGTCCAGTTTAAAAAAGCGAACCTTCTCCGGCTGCCGGCGGGCCAGCAGGATACCCGTATCCACGATATTGTTCCGGTTGATGTCTTCCGTGATACGGATGCAGTAATTGCCCTTCTTCAGATAGGGGAAAACCACGTTGGCGTCTTTGTCCACAATGAAGGAACGGACCACCTTGTCCCTTTTCTCCGTGAGAAGATCGATGATGTATTTGTTCTTGACCCCGGACAGTTCCAGGGTGATGGAACTCAGCTTTTCGTCGTTGGGAAGCGTCACCTTGAGGTCGGTGCTGTCATTGTAGAAGCCGTTCACATCCCGGAACAGGCGGTGGGGGATCTTAAGATGGTAGTCGAAGCCTGCCTGCAGGGGTTCCTCCGGGTAGATGTTGTAGTGCCTCAGGTTGGTGGAATCCTGCACCACGCGCACCTTGCCCATGGTCTCCTGCTGACGTGGATTTACAATCCGGAATTTAAGTGAATCCCAGGCCGATTCAATCAGCGGATACTTGAACTCCACCTCGTATCCGTACTGCTCGACGGTGGTCGGATCGGCCTTGGTGGTCATCACGGCGATGGTATCCTCGTGCTTGGTATTCTTGGTGCTGGAGGATTTTTTCATGAGTTCAGACCTGAGTTCCTTGCCGATAGCGAGCTTCACCGTCTCGTCGGTGGGCTTAAGGACGCCTGCCGTGTCGGTCTTGTCATAGCGGATTGCCAACTGCAGGGTGTCCGGCATCTTCCGCTGGTCGTTCACCCACAGTTCCAGGGAATCCCGCTGGGGATTGAACTGCGAGATGAGCTTTTCGCGCGGAAGGCCCTTGATGCGCATGTCGTGGATGACGGCGTCAGGCGCCATAAAAGTAAGGTATGCTGTCCGGAGTCCCACGCGTTCCTTCTTGACAATCTGCTGTTTGGAAGGCTTCTCCCGGAACAGGTTCAACTCGATGTCCGTCTTTCTGGCCAGGCACAGGGACGTGTCTTTCATATCGAACTTCATCAGTTCGTACAGGGAATCCCGATAGACTGTCCTGGGTCGAAACACGGAATCCAGGAAAGCCACCTTTTCGTTTTCGGGGTCGTACTTGTTGTTGTTGTTCTCATCCTTGACGGCATAGATGTGATAGACGGTATCCTGGATGTTCCGCACGCTGAAAAAACCCCAGTCGTCCGTCTTGGCGGCCGCCACGGGGCGTTGCAGGAAGACGGCAGAGTCCGAAGGATCCTTGTACAGCATCACCGTAATGCCTTTCAGGGGCTTGAGGGTATTGCAGTCCTGCACCAGGCCGGTCATGCAAAGGGAATCGATCCGGTTGCCCGTCGAGAAGACCAGGGTGAAACCCTGGAAGGGATTACCCTCGTTATTATCCACGATGGCGCCGGTAAGGTCCAGCGTATAAGTGGTGTTGGAATCGAGGTCGTCCTCGAAAGACACCTCAAGCGACTTGCCCTTGATAGCCGATTTGGGACGCTTCTCCTGCGGCGGAGAGAGGTAGATGCCGTTGGCATCCTTGATCTTCACGTATTCGTTGAAGGTAAAACGAATCTTGGTCTTGTGGACGTCCACGTTCACCGTCCCGGGCAGGGGAGACACTTTGGTCAGGACCGGAGGGATGGTGTCCTTGGGCCCGCCGGTAGGGGGCGTTGTAGTATTGGCACATCCTGACGGAAACATCAAGGTGCCCAGAATGATGGCGGCCGGAATGAGGGGAAGGAATTTTTTCAGTTTCATAGGTCGCTTCTCGTTACATTTTCTATGCCTTCGATGGAAGAAAGCTCTTTAATCATCTGTTCCAGGATACCCCGGGAGGACACAGACATGTCAATATAACCTTCGAAGAGGCCGCTTTCGGCCTGGAGGAAGAGTTTTCGCATGTTTACACCCATCACACGGGAAACATAGTGGGAAATCTCGTTCAGCATGCCCACACGGTCGAGGCCCTTGAGGGTAATGCGCACCGGGAAGGAGGTCTCCTCGGCCTGCTCCAGCCATTTGGGAACCACCACCCAGTCTCCGTGCGTGGCGGCGATGCTCTCGGCCACCGGGCAAGCCTTCTTGTGCACGGTAATCATGCCGTCCGGAGCCTTGAAGCCAATCACCGGGTCTCCGGGGATCGGATTGCAGCAGCTGGCGATGGAAAAACGCGTCGCCCCCGGATCGTTGCTGCCGATGATGATGGTTTCCGTGCCTTCCTTCTCTTCGGCTCTGTTCTCCAGACGGAGCATCTTGCGAAGCCAGGACAGCCGGCTGCCGGAATTGCGCTTAAGGGCTTCCTGGACGTGCTCCAGGCTGAGTGAGCCAATCCCGATGCCGTAATACAGCTCCTCACGGGAAGCCACGCCATAGGACACTTCCAGACGCTGGAGGTTGCGTTCATTGATCTCGAAGCCGAGCCCAGTGAGGGCATTCTCGAGGGTTTTCCGGCCAAAATCGACCGTCTGCTTGCGTTCGGTCTTGAAATAGTCTGTCACAATGGTGCGGGCCCGGCGCGTCGTGAGGAACTTGAGCCATTCCGGCTGGGGCTTGGCGTCCTCGGCCGTGATGATCTCCACTTTGTCGCCAGTCTTGATGATGTGGCTCAGAGTCACCAGGCGCTGATTCACCTTGGCGGCGATGGCCTTGTTGCCCACTTCCGTGTGGATAAGGTAGGCGAAGTCCAGGCAGGTGGCATCTTTCTGGATGGTCCGCTGCTCTCCCATGGGCGTGAACACGTAGATGTCCGTGGAAGTGAGGTCGTTGTGGATGATGTCTAACAGTTCCAGGGCGTTTACGTCGGGATTTACCAGGATATCCTTGATCCGCTCCAGCCAGTTGTCCATCTCATAGTCGCCTTCTCCCAGGTAGCCGTGCTGCTTGTAGATCCAGTGGGCGGCAATACCTTTCTCCGCGATGTCGTCCATGCGACGGGTACGGATCTGCACTTCAACCCATATGCCGGAAGGGCTCAGCAGGGTACAGTGAAGGGCTTCATAACCATTTGATTTCGGGTGCTTTACCCAGTCCCGCAGGCGCTCTGGCATGTACCGGTAAATCCCGGTGATGATGGAGAAGATGTGGTAGCACTGGTCGCGTTCCGTCTCGGCCGACTGCTGGTCGGCGTCAAAGATGATGCGGATGGCATAAAGGTCATAGACCTCCTCGAAGGAGATTTTCTTCTCCTGCATCTTGTGCCAGACGGAGTAGGGGGTCTTTACCCGTTTCTTGATCTCGAACTTGAACCGGGCTTTTTCCAGGGCGGCTTCGATGGGAAGCACGAACTCTGCCATCTCGGCCCCTTTCTCCTGCGTGTTCTTGTCGATCCGGGCTTTGATTTCCTCGTAAGCCTCCGGTTCCTTGTACCGCAGCCAGATGTTCTCCAGTTCACTCTTGATGCTGTACAGGCCCAGCCGGTGTGCCAGCGGAATGAAAATAAACATGGTCTCCGAGAGAATCTTGTCCCGCTTGTGCTCGGGCATGTGCTCGATGGTTCGGCAGTTGTGCAGCCGGTCGGCCAGTTTAATGAGGACTACGCGCACATCGTCATTGAGGGTGAGGAGGATGCGCTTGAAATTTTCGGCCTGGAGGCTCTGCTGGGAAATATCGGTCCCGTGGGTCTTCTGCTCGTTGTCCAGCACCGTCTTGATTTTGGTGAGTCCGTCCACCAGTGAAGCGATCTTGTTGCCGAAGTGCTCCCGGATATCCTCGACCGTATAGTCGGTGTCTTCCACCACATCGTGCAGGAGGGCTGCCGAAATGGACTTGTATCCCAGTCCGATGTCGTCCACAACAATCCGCGCTACAGCGATGGGGTGGATCATGTAAGGCTCTCCGCTGCGGCGGCGCACGTTGCGATGCGCTGCGTTGGCGAACTCGTAAGCCCGGCGCACCACCTCCATCTCCGCTGCGTTGGCGCAGCGTTTTTCGGCCGACAGACGGAGTTTCTCATACTCCTGGGCGATAACTTCGTAATCATTCTCGGTGAACTCGGAAAAACTCATATACTCATACTGTTTTGAAACCGTTCCTTACGGGCCCGGACGGCTTCTGCGTTCATTTCATCCAACATTTCTATCGTAGTCCTGTGCTTGTCCACATTCTGGAAAGCATAGGAAAGTTCTGCTCCGTACAATACAATGGTCCAGCCCAGGTTGAGCCAGATCATAAAGAGAGGAATGGCGGCCAGCACGCCGTAAACGGCACTTTGCTTGGCCACCATTACCTGGGTTTCCAGATAGAGGTACTGAACGGCAGTGAAGGCGATGCCCGAGGGGAGGGCGGCCTTGAAGGCATGGCGGGAATGCACATGGGTGCCCGGTACATACTTGTACATGGCAAAGAGGACCAGGACGGCCAGGGCGGCAAACACCAGCCAGGACATGAAACTCTTCAGATGTACGGCCAGGAAGAAATCGCCGGGGAAAAGGGCGTCCAGCACATGGGAATACAGCACCGACCCGGAGAAGAAAAGCATCACCACGAAAGGTGCCAGAACGGTGACGCCAATGATGACGCCGGCGGTCTTCAGGATATTCTCTTCCCGCGTCACCTTCCAGACATTGTTGAACACCTGGCGCACCGTGATCATCAGGGAGACGACAACCCAGACGAAAGATGCCATGGAGATGAAGCCGAAGAGACCCGATTCCGCCGTGTTGACAATGTTGTCGGAAGCGGCCAGGAGGTCCTGGATGAGCTTCTCTTCGCCCAGATTGGCATAGAGCAGACCGGCGAAACGGTCCCGGAGGCCGAACCCGTCCGTCAGGTACAGGCCGATGGCGATGCCCGGAACCACCGCCAGCATGCTGCGGTAGGCGAGGGCCGTAATCTGATAACCGATTTTCTGATCGCTGAAAGTGTTGAGCATAAGGATAACCGTCTTGGCATCCTTCACCAGGCGTCCTTTCCATCGGGAGAAATCAGATTCGTCCAGATACCAGATATCGTGGGAAATAAAACGCACGATGCGGGTGATCCAGATGGATATCCATCGGACCAGTACAGCCGTCTTATGCGCTAATTTCCCAAGCATAACTATCTAAAACAAAGTAGGTTCCGTTTCTTCCAACCCCGGCAGGCCCCCTGCAGGGCCAGGCAGCGGGCGGGCTTCTCCCACGAGTGCATAAAACTGCGCCTCGTCGATGATTTCCACCCCCAGTTCGCTGGCTTTCTTCACTTTTTCCGGACCGGGCTTGGCGCCGGCCAGCAGATAAGCGGTCTTGCCACTCACGGAACCGCTGTTTTTTCCGCCGTGGGCTTCGATGAGCGCCTTCATGTCGTCCCGGGAGATGGAAAAATTGCCACTGATGACAACGGTCTTACCTTCCAGGACGTCTGAAAGGCGCCGATGCTCCTGATCCAACGAGAACTGCAGGCCGGCTGCACGGAGACGCTCCAGTTCCCGGAGATTCTCCGGAAGCCGGAAATAGGCGAGGATGCTGTCGGCAATGACCGAACCCACATCGGGCACGGCCAGAAGTTCTTCACGGGATGCGGTCCGTAGGGCCTCCAGAGAGCCGAAATGGCGGGCGAGGTCGCGTGCCGTGGTCTCTCCCACATAGCGGATGCCAATGGCAAAGAGGACCCGCTCGAACGGGACTTTGCGGGAATCCGAAAGGCTTTGCAGGAAACGGCGGGCGCTCCGTTGCTTCCAGCCTTCCAGTTGCAGGAGATCGGCCTCGCGGAGCTGGTAAAGGTCGGCAGGGGAACTGACGAGCTTCAGCGCATACAACTGCTCCACCGTGGCTTCTCCGGCCAGGATGTTCATAGCCTTGCGAGACAGAAAATGCAGAATTTTGCCTTTAATCTGGGTAGGACAACCCATCGTATTGGGACAGAACCAGCGGACTTCACCTTCGGGTTTCACCAGCGGCGTCCCACAATCCGGGCAACAGCGGGGGAAAATGGGCTCCACGGCACCCGGGAGGCGTTTCGAAGGCTCTACACCCGTGATCTTGGGAATGATTTCACCTCCCTTTTCCACATACACCCAGTCTCCTTCGTGAATATCCAGGCTACGTATCTGGTCTTCGTTCACCAGCGTGGCGCGCTTTACCATGGTACCGCTCAGGAACACCGGTTCCAGGTTGGCCACCGGCGTCACGGCACCTGTCCGGCCCACCTGATAGTCGATGGAGAGGATGGGGGTACAGGCTTGCTCGGCCTTGAACTTGTAGGCCACGGCCCAGCGAGGGCTCTTGGCGGTATAGCCCAGTTGTCGCTGGAAGGCCATCTCGTTGATCTTGATTACGATACCGTCCGTAGCATAGGGAAGGGCCTTGCGAGCCGTGTCCCAATGGGCGATGAAGGCTTCTATCTCATCGATATCCTTGCAGATGCGACGTTCGTCCGATACAGGCAGTCCCCAGCCTTTCGCAGCCTGGAGGGCGGCATCGTGGGTGGGAAAGTCCACCTGACCCGTGGGGATATGGTACAGGGTGCAGATGAGACCACGCCGCCCCACCTCCTCAGGATCCTGGAGTTTGAGGGATCCGCTGGCCGCATTGCGCGGATTGGCAAAAAGCGACTCCTCGTTCACCTCGCGCTCGTGGTTGAGTTTGTCGAAAGACTCGTAGGGCATGAGCACTTCTCCGCGAATCTCGAATTCTCCGGGCCAGCCGCATCCGGCCAGGGTTTCTGGGATGTTGGAAATCCGGCGGGCATTCTCCGTGACGTCGTCTCCTACCACACCGTCTCCACGGGTGAGGGCACGGAACAGTTTCCCGTTCCGGTAGGTGAGGCAGATGGCCGTTCCGTCAAACTTGAGTTCGCAACAGTAGGTAAACTGCGTGTCCAGGGCCTTCACAGCCCGCTGCGCGAACTCTTCCACCTCGCCGATGGAATAGGTATTGGCCAGCGAGAGCATGGGATACTTATGGGGAAATTTGGCAAAGCCGCCACCCTCCAGGGACTTGTCGTCCTCCAGGTCCGACCCCACGCGGCGGGTAGGGGAATCTTCGGTGGCATATTCGGGATACGCCTCTTCCAGCGCCTCGAGTTCGTGCATGAGGGAGTCGTACTCGAAGTCGCTCATGGTCGGGGCGTTATCCACATAGTATTTCCGGCTGTTCTCCCAAAGAACGGCCTTCAGCTGTTCGATCCGCTGTTTGGCTTCCGTGTAGTCCATGTTCTTTGCGCGTGCGTGCACATATGTGTACACGAACTACAAATATAGCTAAAAAAAGGAGAATTCCCTAATAAGTGTAGCCTGCTTCGTTTTTTTCGCGGTTTTCCTCTATCACATCCTCGTATCCCTTGAGGGCCGCGAAGGGGGCGAATTGGGCCGCACGGTCCAATCGGGACATGCGGGGATGCTTCCGTGAGGTAGGATGCTCCAGGTGGATGATGTCGTCGTACGGGGTGCTCATTCGTGATGTCCTCCTATCTGCTGGTTGCGTTCGCGGGTAGTGGCACCCTCCTCGAAATTCATTCCCTTGAGGATGGCGTTCTTCCCGAATTTCCGCCGGATTTCCAGGATGGCTTCCTGTTGTTTCCGCTCGCGGGAAGTGTCGGTATTCTCTTCAAAAAGACTGAGTTGCCGGCCCTCGGCATTATCTTCATCCTTCACTTGAGATGCAATGACATAAACTCTTCGTACAAAGAGATTTCTATCAACTATCCTTTCGAAGAGTCCCATTACGGATTTGAGCAGGATGGAAGTGGCCGAAGTGGGGAAAGGAAGGTTTACCGAACCGTGCGCCGGCTTGGGAGTAGGACGACCGTACCAGTCCTGCACCATCGGACCGTTTCCCTTGCCGGCCTCGTAGCCGATATGCAGCACCAGCTGCGTGGTCACAAGACGCTTCTCCACCAGGTCCATCGACAGCAGGTCGGTCATTTCCCGCACGATGAGCCGCGCCTTTTCAAAGGGATAAGGCGCCATGAGCACCTGCCCGCTGGAGAGACTGCTGGCCGATGGCTTGTAGCGCTTGATGTCGGCCATGGTGCAGGGCTCCCAGCCCCAGGCATGGTCGATGAGCAGTTCGGCATTGATCCCGAAGAGCCGGTACAGCACTTCTTCGTTTTGCAGGGACATGCGAGCGACATCACCCAGGGTGTACATCCCGGCCGATGCCAGCCGCGCCTCGGTCCCGTGCCCGATACGCCAGAAATCGGTCAGGGGCCGGTGCATCCAGTATTTCTCCCGATAAGACATTTCCGTAAGCTCGGCGATGCGGACGCCGTCCTTGTCGGCCTTCCGGTGCTTGGCTTCGATATCCATAGCCACCTTTGCGAGGTACATGTTTGGGCCGATGCCAGCCGTGGCGGTGACGCCGGTCTCGCGGAGCACTTCCTGGATGAGATGCATGGCCAGGGTATGGGCGTCCATGCGGTATATACGCAGATACTCCGTGGCGTCGATGAACACCTCGTCGATGGAATACACGTGGATGTCTTCCGGGGCAATGTGGCGAAGGTACACGCTATACACTTTCCCGCTCACTTCCAGATACTTGGCCATCTGCGGCGGCGCCGTGATGAAGTCCAGTTCCAGGCGGGGGGCCTCCCGTTTGAGACGGGCAATCTGCTGCTTCACTTCAAACAGACGCGGCCGCCCGGGAATCCCGTAGGCTTTGAGGGCGGGGGACACGGCCAGGCAGATGGTCTTGTCGGTACGGGAGGCATCGGCCACGACAAGACGCGTGGAAAGGGGATCCAGCCCCCTCTCCACGCACTCCACCGAAGCATAAAACGACTTCAGGTCAATGGCTATGTACGTTTTGTCCTGCGTCGTGCTCAGAATTTATTGGATGATACGGATTTTTCCAACCAGGGGCAGTTCCTTGGCTTCTCCTTTGACTACGTTGAAGATTCCGATGATGGCCAGGACGAAGATGGCGATGTTCAGGACCCAGGCCAGGGTAGAAGAAAGACTTCCGACAAACCAGCTTACAAGGCTGCATATGAGGAGAATCAGGCCCTGGTTCACATGGAAACGGACAAACTTGGACTCCTTGGCAAGGAACAGGGGAATCAACACAAGAATGCCCAAATAGGCCAGGATGCCCATCAATTTGTTGTTGCTGGCATCTGCAGTATCGACATTCTCCGCAGCGGAAGCTTCCTGGGCGGGAGCGGCGGCGGGCTTCGCTTCTGCAGTTTCCGAGGCGACCTCGGCAGCGGCAGGGGCTTCCGCTACGGGGTCGGCCATATGGGCCTCGATGGCCGCTGTGATGCCGTCACGCATCTTCGGTCCCACATTGGAGAAGCGGAGTTCCTTTCCATCTTTGAGTTTGATGGTGAAACCGCTGATTCCATACTTGGCGCAACTGTCAATTTCCGAAGTGTTGATGACCCAACCCTGGTCCAGCATGGCCATGGGATTCTCCGGAAGCCAATACACTTTCCCGGTGGTAAAGGCCAGCCTTCCGTTGGAAGAATTGAGTTTGGTGAAGTTGTAGGCGGGTTCGAAGCATTCCTGAATGTCAGGTTCCACTTCTGCAGGATTGAAAACAAGAGGCAACTGTTCCATAACTGATTTAATTTAAACTGCATAAAATTACAAATT